>JAJQFQ010000007.1 GCA_021201035.1 Clostridiales bacterium | reverse complement strand
AGGATTTCGTCCTCATTTGAATCAAGATTGCGAACTCGTTTCGCAATTACCTATGACTTTGAAAAAGGTGATTATGATCTGATCTTTAACATCAAAAACGACCTGCTGACCTATCATGACTGTGCCAGCCGCCGTCTCGGAGAATACCGTTTCTTTGTCATATTGCCGCCGGGACATCCGCTGTCCGGACAAAAAATAATCCATCAGAAAGACCTGATATATGAAAATCTCATCATTCACGATTATTCCAGAATTTTCACCCGTTCATCGGGCATCATGTATCCAAACTATCTGGACACCGCCCTGATTTCCAATGTCATTAAAACAGAAGATGATGTGGAAACCATACTGATCATGGTAGCCTCCGGTATAGGCATCGCGATTCTGCCGGATTTTGAGATCCGGAGACCTCAGGTAAACCTGAACCTGATCTATGTTCCGCTTGACACAAACGGATATAAGGCAATTCTGGAAGTGATATATGAAGAAAAAACGGAAAACCCCCTCATACCTCTATTTTTAGAAGAAGTATAAAGAGATATAAATGCTTTATAAAATTTTTACAGATTTTATACTTTTTACCGGGGCAGACCCCCTGTTTTTCAGTTTTACCCGGTCAACATCACTCTGACACAATCAGCTGTTCATTCGAACTCCGGAAAACAGTGTTCTTAGATCCTACCTGGTTTACGACGACAGCCGCATCGTGCTCCAGCTCTCCGGAAAGAGACGCCCGCAGTTTATGTTCGGTAACATATTTCGTCTCAGCCGCCTCGCCGTTAATATACACCACACTCCACGGCGTAAAATTCTCTCCGGTGACCACCAGTGTCTCTCCGTCGTCGCTGATCTTTGCCGACCTGATCACCACATCCTCGATGCCCATCACCAGATCCGAAGCCTCACAGATCTGCTCCCCGCCGTAGCAGTACAGCTCTCCGTAGAGCAGATCATACTGGAGCAGCTCCCAGTCTGTCACATAGGAATCCTCCTCTGTCGTTCCCGCTTCCATCTCTGACTGATGATAGGTAAACATGGTTCCCTCATGAATATCCAGCAGATCCGTGATATAGGCCATGAGCTGATATGCGTACAGATCTGTATCCTCCGCTTCCAGTCCGAAATTGTTCCAGGTCGCATATGTCGTCTGATATATACTGCCGTTATTCATATCTTCGTCGGTCAGGCCCATGGTCGGCAGGTGATCGCCGTAAAGCACCAGGATCGTTTTTTCATCACGGTTCTCAAGCATCTCAATCAGATCGCCGATAAACGCGTCCACCTCATGCAGCTCATTGATGTAATATTCCCACTGATAATGCTCCGCCTCCGTCTCGCCGCCGGTCACCTCAATCGCCGGATCCTCCAGAATCTGCTCAGACGGATAACTCCCGTGACTCTGCACCGTGATCGTGAAAACGAAATCAGACTGTTGATCTGTAGAGTCCAGCGCTTTCTCCGTCTCCTCCACCAGAATGTCATCGGTGGGCCAGGTGCCGTATTCATTATACTCTGTGATATTCATCAATTCTTTACTGGTATAGCTGTCAAACCCCATCTGCGAAAAAATGGTCGCCCGGCTGTAGAAATTTCCCCCGTTATTATGTACGGCATGCGTACCATATCCCAGCTGTGACAGGTCAGATGCAATGCTTTCGCAGACCGTTTCCTTTAATATGGTCTTGTATGGATACTCACCCAGGCCGAAAAACTGAATACCCATCCCCGTCAGCACCTCAAACTCCGTATTTGCCGTACCGGCACCCACCACCGGAACGGTCAGATAACCGGATGTATAATTTTCCATAAGATTGTGAAAATTCGGAATCGGATCTTCAGAATAGGTAAGAAAATTCAGTTCATACGGATCAATAAACGTCTCCAGCTGCACAACAACAATATTCGGCAGGTCATCCGTATCCGCAGATGTCTCCTCTGTATCCACGGAATCGCAAATAGCAGCAATCGTCTCCTCCGAATAATTATCCGGCTTCGACATGCCTGTACCCACGGCACTGGCAGCAAAGGAATAGACAAAACCATAGCGCTGATAGCCTTCCGCCAGATTTCCGTAATAATCAGCCAGAATATTCACACGGATGGCTCCTTTTGTAATCCACGGCACCGCGATCAGCAGCGCAGCCAGACCGATGGCATAGCGAATCCTGTGAACAGCCCCCTCATACTTCGGTCCCCGAACCGCCAGAAAAACCAGCAAAACGGCAATAGCACACAGTGCGACGACAATGGCCGCCACCTGTGCCGTTGACAGATACTTGCTGTTGTTCATATCAAACAGATCCCTGACCAGTTTCAGATCCGTGAAATTAAAAGGAGTCACCCGGTTGGCGAGAACACATCCGTTGGCAATCCCGAGAACCAGCCAGAAAACCGATATGATGATGCGGAAAAACATCCGCCGCCTGAAAAGATATACAATCAGTAATGTCGTAAAAATCAGCAGCGCATTGTACAAAAAAGTGAGCGGTGTTCCGAATGTAAACTGAAGCGCCGAAACCAGAGAATGTCGGGAGATACTCTCGATCACCAGAACCAGTATGCAGGCCAGCAAGCCGTCAAAGAGGAGTGAAAACTTTTTAAAAAACGCAAATCTCATGAATATTCCTTCCTTCATCTGTGTGTTTTATCACAGGAAGGTGAAATATCCTGTATGATAAAACCAGATCTGCCATATTTCCCCAAATTTACTCAATGATTGCATATGGTAGACCTGATTTTTACAAAAGTCAATATAGATTTTCTTAAAATTTTTTGTACAAACTGTGTTATTTGCTGTATGCCAGCAGAAACAATTCCACCGCCAACTGATCATTCATCTGTCCCGTTTTCACATCCTCCTCCGCCTGCACGCCGTCCCTCACAGCCTGCTGCAGCTGCCGGCTGCTGAACCTGCGCGCCTGCCCGATGTATTTGCGGACAGCAAACTCCGGCACTCCTGCTTTCGACGCCATGAATTTATAATCAAACCCCTGATCCGCCAGTTCTTTCAAATGCATCAGTATCTGAAACTGCCGCGTCATCAGAAAAAGAATGCGCATGGGAGGTTCTTTAAGCGCCAGCAGATCATAATACAATTCCAGCGCCCGCTTCTGCTGCCTTCCGGCCATGGCGTCCACCATCTCAAAGATCCTGCCGGAAATTGAATCCGTACAAACCGCCTCCATATCCTGCTCCGCAATTACGTCCCGATCCATCGTATAACAGAGCAGTTTTTCCAGTTCCCGGTCGATCGTCTCCATATCGCTGCCGGTTTTGGTCAGAAACAGTTCCATGACCGAACGGGTAATCTTTTTATTTTCCCTGTTCAGCTTCCCGAGAATCCACTGCGACAGAACCTTATCCGTCTGCCGCTTAAACTCCGCAGCATATCCGTGCTTTCGCACCTGCTTGTACAACTTACTGCGGCGATCCACCTCTGTCTCTGTGAATACAAAATACGCACTCTCCGGGATCTCTCCCATGTATGCTGCCAGTTCCTCCGGGCTTTTTTTGAAAAAACCGCTTCCGTCTACAAAAATACTGCGGTGTTCCGCAAAAAAAGGCATTGTCTCAGCCAGATCAATCAGCTGCTTCGAATCAATATCCTTCCCCTCAAAAAAAGAGACGTTCATCGCATCATCATCCGCTGACAAAGCGGTTCTCAGTTTGTCCTTATACTGCCGGACCAGATAAGTCTCCTCTCCGTACAGGAGATATACATGCTTCAGATTCCCGGTCCGGATATCTTCCATCAATGTTTTCATGCGCTTATTATACACGGAAGCGGCAGCGCTCTCAAGACATGAAATTTATAAAATGAAATAAAAGTAACGGAACCGCTCGGAATTATATGAGTATTGCAGAAAATTATAAATCGATATATGATACTATGGATGTCAGTGACGCACACCACCCTAAAAAACATCAGAAACGGAATAATCATGAACGAAAAAAACACACCACTGTTGCAGCAAACCGGAATCGTATGCATACTCGCCCTGATCTGCACCGCACTCTGGGGCAGCGCCTTTCCCTGCGTGAAAATCGGATATAACCTCTTTCAGATCGGTTCCTCCGATTCCGCCTCGCAGCTCCTGTTTGCCGGCATCCGCTTTTTCGGAGCGGGGATTCTCGCTCTGCTGTTCGGCAGCGTCGGACAACGGCATATCTTAAAACCGAAAAAAAGTTCTCTTCACAAGATCATTATCCTCAGTCTGTTCCAGACGGCGATTCAATATACCCTTTTTTACATCAGTCTGGCGCATACCACCGGTGTCAAAGGATCCATCCTGCAGGGAACCAGCGTACTGTTTTCCCTGCTGATCGTCTGCCTGCTGTTTCGCACAGAACGACTGACACTTCCGAAAACAGTTGGCTGCATCATCGGTTTTGCCGGCATCGTCCTCGTCAACTTTAACGGCGGTATGAATATGGAATTTCATTTCATCGGAGAGGGATTTATGGTTCTGTCAACTCTGTCCGGTTCATTTTCCGCCGTCTTTCTGAAACAGTTTTCAAAGGATGAGAATCCCGTCATGCTCAGCGGCTGCCAGTTTCTGCTGGGAGGCGCCGTTCTGGCAGTCATTGGTTTTTCCTGCGGCGGGCGGCTTGACGGTTTTTCTCCGGCCTCCGTCCTCCTGCTGCTGTATATGGCATTCATCTCCGCAGCAGCCTACTCGCTGTGGGGCATTCTTCTAAAACACAATCCCGTGTCGCGGGTCACGGTCTTCGGCTTTACCATTCAGATTTTCGGCGTGATATTTTCTGCATTGTTTCTGCGTGAAAATGACAGCTTCGGCTGGCAGACGATCCTTGCGCTTGCGCTGGTCTGTATCGGCATTTATCTGGTCAACCGTAAGGAATCCGCCTGATACCGGCGCACGAATATCAGAATCCCTGTCGTTATAAAACTGTGGAAAATACATATACTAAGTTCTGTGATGAAAACCGTTTTTCCGATTTCATTTATCTTGCACAGCCATCACTTCATACATAGCTGATCACTGACCAGCTGACAACAGACGCGGAGCCTTATTGATATGAAACAGGAAAAACGACAGGAACTTATGAAAGACATTTTTTCAGATATCTTCGGCGGCCTTCTGATCGCCGTCGGGGTATATAATTTCGCGTCCAAAGCGCAGTTTCCCCTGCCGGGGGTAAGCGGCATTGCCCTGATCTTCTATCAGCTGTTCGGTCTGCCCATCGGTACCATGACCATTCTGCTGAACATCCCCATTTTTCTTTGTACGGCACGCATTCTCGGCCGGCGCTTTTTCATCCGGTCAATTCGTTCCATCCTCATCACGTCGTTCATCATGGATGTTATCGCACCGCTGCTCCCCATCTACGAGTCCGACCGGCTGCTGGCAGCTCTGTGCTGCGGGGTTTTATCCGGCGCCGGGTACGCATTAATTTTCATGAGGGACTCCTCAACACGCGGCATGGATTTCGGCACCATGGCTATTCGTGTCAAAAAACCCCACCTCACTCTTGGTTCGATCATTTTTTTCCTGGATCTCGCCGTCATCCTTCCCGGAGCCTGGCTGGTTGCCCGGGACATGGACAGCCTCATCTACGGCATTATCATCGCCTGGCTCATTTCTGTCGTTACAGACAAACTGATGTACGGCATCAGCCAGGGCAAAATCGCGTTGATCGTGACAGAAAAAGGCACCGACATCTGTCGGTGCATCGATGCGGCGTTCGGCCGCGGTTCTACGATTTTAAATGGTAAGGGCAGTTACACAAAAGCTGACCGCGACGTAGTCATGTGTGCCTGCAGCAAAAAACAGATGTACGGCATTCGGAAGCTGATCAAACAGGTAGATCCTCATTCATTTCTGGTCATCATGGACTCCAGCGATGTAGTCGGGGAAGGATTTCTGAAAGAATAAGTTCCGCTTTCTGCAGTCACATTGTATCATGTGCAATACGGCACATGATCGCATTTCACCGTTCGTCAATCGTGCAAGCACGTTGACTCACTCGCGCTCATTATATCATGATTTGAGCGATATCCCCGTCACGCTCAGACGATTTCCATCCACCATAAACTGCACATTATATCGGTCAAACGTCATACCGTAAATCCGGCCGGGATCCTGCTGATAATGCGGTCTGGGATCCTGCTTCAAAACAGACATCAGCGCCTGCCGTTTCTGCGGCGCTATCTGTGCCAGCAGATGCTTCGGGAACTCGACATCCAGTTCATCCGTCCGAAACGGATACTCAGCTGCGTCCGAAAATCCGCCCCGTGCATCCGCATGGCTGTCGGCATAGGGAAGATACGGCTTGATATCATAAATCGGTGTGCCGGCTCTCATATCAATCCCGGATACCCGAAGAAACGGTCCATCCGCACCCTGCCCGATCTCTTCAAGCTTTACCGAAGAAAGTCCGACCGGATTCGGACGAAAGGGAGAGCGGGTCGCAAAGACACCCATCCGCCGGTTGCCGCCAAGCCGGGGCGGACGCACCGTAGGACTCCACTCCGCACGCTCCGTTCCCTGAAATCCCCACAGCAGCCAGATATAATCGTATCCATCCAGGCCTCGCAGCGCGTCAGGATTCCGATACGCCGGTTCAAATATAATCGTCCCCATCAGCTCCGGGATCAGACCGCTCTGCCGCGGAATACCGAACTTTTCCGGAAAATCCGTATGGATATGCGCAATCGTCTTCAGTGTGACGGATCCTGAGCCGGTCATGATGAGCCCTTCCGCGCATCCAGCAGTTCCCGCATTGCATCCTCACTGACACTCACCCATGCGTCCTCCTCCTCGGCATTCAGGCCAAGGTACTGCGCCAGCGTGCGTTCATCATCGCTGTATCCCCATTCCATCACATAATCGTCAATATCCTCAAACTCAATCTCTCCGCTCAGATAGAGCTCCGCAAAACATTTCATCTGACCTCCTGTTTTCTGTTCTTTCGGACTGTTTCTAGGTTTTTACAGTTTTGTCTGTTCAATTTCTCATTGCTTATAAACTTTTTCAACATTTTCTGCTGTTTGCCCGTCCGTCCTCTCGTTTTCTACGAAATCCAATTTCAATCCAAAGGCTCCCGCGGTATGATAATCGCCGCCAGAATATAAACCCACAGTCCCGCGCCGGCAAAGATAATCATAATCGCCCATACCAGACGGACAATCGTCGGATCAATTCCGAAAAACTCAGCCACACCGCCGCAGACGCCACAAATCACCCGGTTGTCATCAGACTTATATAATCTCTTCTTCATTCTCATTTCCTCCTGATATAATCTCTCACTCACACATCATCCACTTATTACATCTTAACAAATTCTTCCGAAATACTCAATATAAGATTCTTCTCATTTACTTTTTCTTGACTTTATTTTAATGAATTGCTAATATGATAGCGTGTTATCGGAGTTATACAAAATACACATCATAATCCGGCTGACACAAAAACAAAAATCACAGAAAAGAGGGTACGAATTATGAAAAAATTACTGGCACTTGCACTGGCTGCGGGAATGGTTTTCTCCATGACTGCATGCGGAAGCACATCCGACACCGGATCTGACACCACTTCTGCCGGGGCAGAAGAAAGCTCCGCCGAAGCGGAAAGCACTGCTTCCGATACCGACAGCGACCTGGAGTACATAACAGAAAAAGGCACACTCGTAGTCGGTGTGACCGACTTTGAGCCGATGGACTACCTCGACGAAGAAGGAAACTGGATCGGTTTTGACGCCGACATGGCGACCACGTTTGCGGAAAGTCTCGGCGTAAAGGTTGAGTTTGTTGAGATAGACTGGGACAACAAGATTCTCGAGCTGAACAACAAATCGATCGACTGCGTATGGAACGGCATGACACTGACCGACGAGGTAACCAGTTCCATGGACTGCACGAACGCCTACAGCAGCAATTCACAGGTCGTCGTTCTTGCCGCTGATATCGCTGATCAGTATGCCGATCTGGACAGTCTTGCCGATCTGACCTTTGCAGTAGAGTCCGGCAGCGCCGGCGAAGCCGCCGCTGAAGACAATGGCCTGAGCTATACATCTGTCAGCTCTCAGGCTAATGCACTGATGGAAATCGCAGCCGGCACCTCAGATGCTGCGATCATAGATCTTCTGATGGCTGAGGCCATGGTCGGTGAAGGAACCAGCTATGAGAATCTCACGACCGGATTTGTTCTGGTTGACGAAGAATACGGTGTCGGCTTCCGCCAGGGCTCCGATCTGGTCAGCCTGTTAAATGAGTTCTTTGAGCAGAGCTACGAGAACGGCACCATGACAGAGATTGCTGCGGAATACGGCATTGAGGACAGCATCATTGCTCAATAAAACGTAACCGCTCGCGAGAAGTACCGCAAGTGGCACTTTATCACAGAGAGTGGACGTATAACCACTCTCTGTTTTTCATTTACAGGAATAACTGCGAGTCCGCGAGTCATTCATCCGTCACTTACCGTCATTATCACTGTGTTACACAGGAGCTGTACATATGAATCAATTTTTAGAACAGCTGCCGATCGTTCTGCGTTCTCTGAACGCCGGCTTTCTGCAGACATTAAAACTGTTTTGCATCACATTAGCAGGCGCCATCCCGCTGGGGCTTGTCATCTCCTTCGGTTCCATGTCAGGCATCCGTATTTTAAGCCGGATCGCCAAAACGATCGTCTGGATTGTCCGCGGAACCCCTCTGATGATCCAGCTCCTGATCATTTATTATTTCCCGGGTCTGGTGCTCGGCAACGCCATCTGGGGAGGCGGGGAGACCGGCCGTTTCATGGCTGCTTCCGTAGCTTTTATCATCAACTACTCCTGTTATTTTTCCGAAATCTACCGCGGTGGCATCCAGAGTGTTCCCATCGGTCAGGAGGAAGCCGGTCTTGTTCTCGGTATGACAAAAAGACAGATTTTCTTTAAAGTTACCCTGCTGCAAATGATCAAGCGTATCGTTCCGCCCATGTCAAACGAAATCCTGACACTGGTGAAAGACACATCCCTCGCCCGCATTATCGCGCTTCAGGAGATCATCTGGGCCGGCCAGGCTTTTATGAAGGGTTCCCAGGGCATCTCCGGCGTAATCTGGCCGCTGTTTTTCACGGCTGTTTACTATCTGATCTGCAACGGCATCCTGACCATTGTGCTGGGGCGCATTGAAAAGAAGCTGGAATTTTTCCGATAACAGGAGGAGTGAACAATGCCAATCTTAGAAGTAGAACACCTGAGCAAATCATTCGGACAGACCGAAGTATTAAAGGATATCAGCTTTTCTCTGGAGGAAAGTCAGGTACTCTCGATCATCGGTTCCTCCGGAAGCGGAAAAACAACGTTGCTCCGATGCCTGAATTTTCTTGAGAAACCAAATCAGGGCATCATCCGGGTCAAAGGCCGGACTCTGTTCGACGGCGACGACGCATCCACAAAAAAGGATACCGAGATTCGAAAAAACCGTTTACATTTCGGCCTGGTTTTCCAGTCCTTCAATCTGTTTCCCCAGTATACCGCTCTGGGCAACGTCATGCTGGCGAGAGAACTGCAGGCAAAGGAACAGCCCGATTACAAGACAAGGAAAAAAGAAATTCATCAGGAAATCAAAGCCCAGGCGGAAGTCCTTCTGGATCAGATGGGATTGTCCGACCGCATGTCAAACTATCCCCATCAGCTCTCCGGCGGTCAGTGCCAGCGAGTGGCCATCGCAAGGGCTCTGGCTCTGCATCCGGATATCCTGTGCTTTGACGAGCCGACCTCCGCGCTGGATCCCGAGCTTACCGGCGAGGTTCTGCGGGTCATCCGCGAGCTTGCCGAAAAAAAGACCACGATGATCATTGTTACACACGAAATGATGTTTGCGCGGGATGTGGCAAACCAGATCATTTTCATGGATGACGGTTATATTCTGGAACAGGGTGATCCGCATCAGGTATTTGACCATCCGACGCAGGAACGCACCAGACAATTTTTATCGCGTTTTCACGAACAATAGATACTGTGAAGGGTATTTTATACTGATCGACATAGTCAGCGCACGAAAAGAACTTGTTACAGCATTTTATGCCGAACTGATAACGGAGAATCGTTCTTTATGAAATCCAGCATCATCCGGGAAGATGCCTTCCTGCAAACCATGGTTCTTACCGTCGAACCTCAACTGAAAAAGAGAAAAACCATCCTGTGGGCAAAACGAAAATCCGGACAGCGCATCCGCTGTGAGCGATATCTCGCGGATGCTCCCCGGGGCGCCGTTCTTATTTCTCACGGCTTTACGGATTCCGCCGCCAAGTATACGGAAATCATCTGGTATTTTCTTCAGGAGGGGTATCATGTCTATCTCCCGGAACACTGCGGGCACGGACACAGCTACCGGCTCACAGATGATCTGTCTCTGGTACACATCGACCGCTACGAACGATATCTGGAAGATTTTCTTGCCGTTGCGCGGATGGCACAGAAGGACATGGATATACTTTCTGCCATCACACCTGACATCAATGAGGGACAGAACCGCAAACACCTCTCCATCTATGCCCATTCCATGGGCGGCGGCATCGCAGCGGCAGCAGCGGCGAGAACCCCCTCTCTTTTCCGCAGCATCATTCTGTCCTCGCCCATGATCCGTCCCTTAACCGGTCCGGTACCCTATCATCTGGCCGAGACGATTACAGCCGCACAGTGCAGCCTCGGAAAACAGACGGACTATGTACCCGGGCAGCATCCCTATGACGGTTGGGAGGATTTTGCGTCAGGCGCCGCCGTTTCCCGCCCGCGTTTCGACTACTATCAGGCCATCAAAGCCTCTCATCCTCTGCTTCAGACCTCAGCCGCTTCCTGCGGATGGCTGCGCGCCGCCATGAAGCTCAGCCGTGAATTGATGACACATTCATGGAAGGAAGCCGGACTGCCGATGCTCATTTTTCAGGCGGAACAGGACAGCTTTGTATCTTCTGGCGCACAGACCGAATTTGCCAGACTTCGAAACAGAAAAAATCCCGGCAGTACCACGTTGCAAAAGCTTCCCTGCACAAAACACGAACTTTACAATTCATCCGATCCTGTGCTGGCGGTATACTGGCGGGAAATTTTCGATTTTCTTAACGGTTAAGGCCGAATCTGTGCTTATGACCGTTTCGGAGAAATGATTCCTCTGCGGCAAAAGTACGCCTGATCCATACTTCCGCCCGAAAATGCGGAAACACTATACAAGCGCCGTGATGGCATCCACTGCCTTATCCATCTCAATGTTTGACATGTTGATACACAGATCATAGCACTCCTTATCGCCCCACTTCTGTCCGGAGAAGAATATATAATACTGCGCCCTCTGCCTGTCCAGAGACTGAATTTTTTTCTTAATCTCCTTTGTGTTCAATGTCTCCCCGGCGCTTTGGTTCCCCATACACCGTCTGATCTTATAGTCCATATCTGCATAGACAAATATCCGCAGCGGCTGTTTCTCACTCAGAATGTAATCCGCACAGCGTCCTACGATCACGCAGTCTGACTTGGCCGCCATCTCCTTCAGGATATTGCACTGCTCACGAAAGATCATCTGGTTCTGATCGTCAATCGGGTTTGTCATCATCTGAAAGCTACTTCCTGTATGAATCGGGAACATCGAAAACGGCCGTTTCTCTACAATACTGTTGACATAATCCTCTGACAGCTTCGTCTTGGCCGCAATCTCCTTTACGATTTCTTTATCGTAATAAGCATATCCCAGTTTCTTTGCCAGACACCGTCCCAACTCACGTCCCCCGCTGCCGAATTCACGACTGATTGTTATAATTTTACCCATAAAGCCTCTCTCCTTTCCTCAACTCATCGTTGAAATCAATACTCTTGAAAACAGACAATATGTCCGTCTCGTGATTGTTTTCTGTTTTTTTATTATATCACCATTTATTTTCTTAAACAATTCGATTATATCATATAGTTATCAAAATTAAAGATAACTGTATCCCACTTGTATTCACTCACTTTTCCGGGTAAAAATCAAGCATATCACTTCCGCTTCATCTTCTGCAACAACTCATCAAAGTAATTGCCCCCGCCCAATCGCTTCAACCGATCAGCGTCCAGCGCTCCGTTTCCTTTACAGAAGAGTACTGAAAATCAACTGGGATGATGAGGAAATCCCTGCGATGAAACGGGACCGCAACCTTCCTGTTGTTTTGTCAAGGCAGGAAATGAATGCCATCATTGAGGCCACGCCTAATCTGAAGCATAACTCTCATTTGTCCACGACGCCCCGGAGCTTGCGGGAATACATTCAGGCGGCAGCTTGCTGTACTGCCTCATAGGAATCTCACCTCCCCGCCTTCATTATGGCCAGGCCGCGAATTACGGAAGTATCATTATCCCTGTTTTGTTTCATCGCCCCGCCGGTTGCAATCCGGCATTTTCTTTCAGCAAAGTCGCTCCGTTGATATCACAACATCATGGCGTGCCTCCGATCAGGCTATCCAAAACAGTTTCGTACCTGAAGAATGTATATGCAGTTTTCAGAACTTTTATCAGTTACAAATAGGTCGCAGCACCCGTTATCGTTATCTATGAAAGTCGATTGCTCCGTGCCCTGCACAGCTATGCATAAGTTCGATTACGAAAATCACAGATTTTCTATCTCACTTATCTCGCAACCGCTGCCAGTATAGCTTTGCATAAGCTCTCACTAAATTCGCATTGCATACTCATTAAGGGAGAGCATTATCGCAATCCGGGCTAATCGCCCTACTTGCTCATACCGGTCAGGTTCTCTGATATCCTGTCATTCAGGTGTGCAAGCACCCCTGCCAGACAGTCTAGCGAGAACACTTTCATAATAATATTATACGAGATAATCTCATCAAAAAAAATGTCGCCGTACGACCAGTAACTTGTCGTATCACGACCAGATACCTGATGGTAACTGCCCATAAATAAAGTGTATCATACTGACTTTCAGATTTTAAGGGACTGAGAGTACCGGTTCGAAAAATAATCCAGTCAGATTTCGCAATATTTTATTTTCCCCTCATACTTCAAAACCGAAAATGATTCTCAGCATCACTTCTTATATACCCTACACTAACCAATATAGCAGACTTTTTTCTTTATTTTACCGTCTGGTAGACAGGGTTTTGAAATAAAGCAAAAAATTTTCAGCAGAAATTTCTTTTAACTCCTCCTGCATTGAAATTATAGCATACTTTTTTTCGCTACTTTATAGTCTGGTAGGCCGGATTTTGTCCGGGCTTTGCTCATAAATCAGGCCTGTCAGGCCGGGTTTTGAAAAAAACAGCATTATTTCATATAGAATATAAAAAACGCCTGTCATTTCTGGCAGGCGCAAAATAGAAAACAATATTATGCATTTTGACTATTTAAATATTCGACAAGTTCATACACAGTAGTAACCGGATTGCTGCTCCTGCTCAAGATGATCACATCATCCTGATACAGTTGCTCAATTCTTTCTTTCGCTCTCTGAATCGCTGCCGGCTGATAGGGAAGCAGTTCTTGAAACACATCCAGATTTTTCGCATATTTTTCCAATTGCCCTCTGCTCTGTAACAGACGCAAAACCTCATTAGCGTCCTTCAAATAGCCGTTCTGTTTTACAAAATGCAGTAAATACCAGTATTCAAAACAGGGATTAGAATACGCAATATGATAACCTTTTTGTTTTGCAAATTCAGCTGCGTTTCGCAATGCCACATCTGAATTTTCATCGCAATCAAACACACACCATATCTGATCCCCGTCTTTTGGAAAATAATCTGCATGTGAAATCAATGTTCTGGCGTGCTTCACCAAATGCTCAGCAGCAGTATGTTTTGATGAAATCGGCACTACATCCACAAGACACCGACGGGTTCGAAAATGCCTGAAATAGTTTATTTCGGTTTCTTTCCCCTCGCAGATGATGTAAATGACCGGCCTGCGTTTACGCCGTCCGGCGCGATCCGGATTATATTCTTTCCTCATTTTTGCCACAAAGCGTCACCTCCAATGAAAGGAACTGCACCAAACCGTCCCTGCAGATAACCCTTACGGATATTTTCTCCCTTTCGCGGGGAGAACGTGGACAGCGCGTATATTTCTGTGGTACAGGAGCGTTCATTTTTTTCTGCAAACCAAATCTGATCTCTGCGCAGAAAAGTAAGATCAAGCAGCATGGCATCATGCGTCGTAAAGAGAAGTTGGGCACCCCTTGTATTAATACTGCTGTCCTGTATCATTTCAATCAGCCGTCTGGTGAGCAATGGATGCAGACTGTCCTCAATTTCATCAACAACCAACAGCGAGCCACTCTCCAATGCCTGCAGCCAGCCGCCAATACGGGAGAAAAACCGCTGTGTCCCGGCAGATTCCTGTTCCATGAGCAACTGGAAATGACTGACGCTGCCATCTTCCCCTTCAACTCTGTGCGTCGTCGTGATAACAGATGTCTTGCTATCCATATTTCTGACAGTTACATCGGAGATACCAAGATCTGCAATCAACATCTCTTTTAAAATGCGTGCTTTCTTATCATCACCACTTACAATATGAGCAACGGTCTCCGAAGATGCCGGTGCCTGCTCCATAAAAATCGTCAGCTTTTCCAGAAACCATCTGTAAGCATTCTCGGTCTGAGGCAAATTCCAATCATTGGAAGAAACCAGATACAGTTTATTTTCCGGAGTGCGGTTACTGAGCGTAATCTGCTCACTGACATTTTCGCGAAATTCATACTTCCCGTTTTCACGGGAGAAGATCAAAGCTTCCCTTCCGTTAGGCCAATGGTAAAGGTATTCATTATGAATTTTCTTTTCATCAAAGGAAAATCCATATGCATACCGAATCCCATTGTACATAAAAACGATCTCAAACGATGTCGGCGTAACAGTATCCCCAAACGGCTCAAAGGGCAGCTTCTGTCCCTTAGATATTTTCGCGGTGTCACCAATAACCATATTTTTCATAGTCATAAGGGCGTGCAGGACATTACTCTTCCCGGCGGCGTTAGCTCCATACAAGGCTAACGCCGGAAGCAATGTCTTCTTTTCATCAGGGTGCAGCAGACAGGAATCCAATGCCTTATCCTTGGACGCTGCAAAACTGATTACCGCTGTATCCCTGATGGAACGGTGATTTTCAATCGTAAACTGAATCAACATGAGATGGGCACCTCCCTGTCGGAATAAAAGTTCTTCTCTATATTTCTTTTATTATATGATTCCCGCATTCCCATGTCAATATTTATTGATTAATTTTGAATGTTTTATGCAAAATATATATATAAAAGTATTTTTCTTTATTTTTATACGCACAAAAACAAGAAAACAAGAAAAATAGGAAAAGCAAGCAGACCGGATAAGCAAAGGAAAACAGGTTGTTTCTATAATAATCCTACCGCTTTCATTGCCTGCTTCAGATCTCCGATAATATCCTCCACATCTTCTAATCCCACGGAAAACCGGAAAAACCCATTGTGAAATTCTTTCGGATAAAGATATTGCCGTTCATCATCTTCACCCAAAAATACAATCAAACTCTCATCATGCCCCAGAGAAACCGCCGACGTTATCACATTCAAATGATCCACAAAACGGTTATGCGTATCATGATCCGCTTTTAATCCGAATGACAAAACTCCGCCAAATCCGGGTGACATCTGTTTTTTCGCTGTGTCATGCCCCACATGGCTTTCAAGATCCGGATAAGCCACAAACCTGACACAGGATTGATGCTCCAGCCACTCCGCCACTTTCTGTGCATTTTCATTATGTTGACGCATTCGAAGAGGAAGCGTCACACATCCCCGCATGATTAGTCATGCGTTAAACGGACTGATCGTACCGCCCAGATTTACCTGAGAAATTTCCCGGATCCGATTCAGATACTCTGTTTTACCTACAATAGCTCCGCCCATGGCATCCCCGTGACCGTTAATATATTTTATAAGGCTCTCCACTGAAAAATCCGCGCCGAGTTCTATGGGGCGCTGATTGTACGGAGAAGCAAACGTACTGTCCACGCTGACCAAAATATTATAGCGATGTGCAATATCAGCAATCGCAGCGATATCCGAAATTGTCAGCGTCGGATTTCCCGACGACTCTATGTGAATCAACTTTGTGTTGGGACGGATTGCAGCTTCCACGTTTGCAGGATCAGAAGTATCCACCAGTGTCGTCTCAACGCCAAATTTATTATTAAACAGTTCGTTCAACAATCGATAAACAGCTATATATGTTACACTGGAAAAAATCACATGATCACCCTGATTTAAAAGAGCAAAAAACAGGCCGCTTAAAGCTGCCACACCAGATGCCAGGACAACACAATCCTCACCACCCTCCAGGGACGCAAGCCGTTCCTGGAGATATCGTTGATTTGTCCCTCCGTTTCGTGTATAAAGATTTCCCCCAGCCGAAGACCAGTTCATATTCGACGGATCATATGGCAGCGCATAACTATTGCCCATAGTGATTGGACGCTTGATCGCACCACTGTCTTTATCAATGTCATTTCCTGTATGGACAGCTCTGGTCTGAAAACCATACTCGGAGCCAAATTTATGTTCTTTCACGTTTCCCACCTTTCTGTTACAATCGCTGTACATATAACAAGCATACAAGAATAAGCGCATATATGTTTCACTTTCACAGTCAATTATTCTTTACCGCAAGTTCTTCTCTTGCTATGGTTGAATTATTAAGCAGCGGCCGGATCAACAACCGCCTGCTCTGTGAACTTGTTCTCCACCCTGATTTTCTCCAGCTACTGACTGATATTGAAATCTGTGTTGACAGGATTGCAGATATGCGTATTAACGACTTGAACCAGATTCTGGAACTGACACGGCAAAGCGTCATTGAAAAATACTCTCCCGATGAAAATGACCT
>JAJQFQ010000042.1 GCA_021201035.1 Clostridiales bacterium | reverse complement strand
GTATTGCGCGGTTCCTCAAAAAACGCGCAGATGGAACGGGCTGTAATATCTCCCACATCCGGAAGCTGTACCAGCTCCTCCGCCGATGCCTTCGCCAGATCCCAAAGACTGTTGTAACGCCTCATGATCTGCCGCGCGGAAATTCGACCGACATTACGAATCGCAAATCCGGTAAGCAGACGATACGGTTCATTTTGTTTAGAGGCCTCAATCGAAGACAAAATCCGGTCCGTATTCTTCTCCCGTCCGAGAACCCCCTTCTCAATCAGTTCATCCCTGTATTCATACAGGCGGTAGATATCCGGAATGCTCTTAATATATCCCTGTTCTGTCAGACTTTCAATATATTTCGAGCCGAAATTTTTAATATCCATCGCGTCCTTGCCCGCAAAATAGGCAAGTGTGCGCAAAATCTGCGCCAGACAGGAAGGATTCTCACAGTATATATCACTCGTATCCTCCTCCCGAAGCAAAAGAGAACCGCAGACCGGGCAGACAGTCGGAGCTTCGTATTCCCGGCCGGTCTTCTTTGTCACACGGACAATCGCGGGTATGATTTCACCCTGTTTTCTGCAGATCGCACTGCAGCCCTCCGACACACCCATTTTCCGGATAAAATCTATATTATGCAGGGTTGCTTTCTGTACATTCGTTCCGCAAAGACGAACCGGTTCCCGAAAAATCGCCCGGAATGTCATCTTCCCGGTGCGTCCGACATTCACCTCGATCTGATCAATCACGACCTCTTTTTCCTCCGGTGGATATTTGTAAGCGATATGCCCTGCCGAATATTTACTCCCCGCCGGAAAATCTGCACGGTACGCAATCTGGTCAATCTTCACGACCGCACCGTCAATATCATAACCAAACGACCCTCTGGCATCTCCGATCCTGTCAATCGCCGCCAGAACCTCCTCCGGCGCGGAACAGATCGTATGCTCCACCGCGGCAACCCCCATCTCGCGCAGCAGATCCAGCGCCGCCGCATGGGAATCCAGCAGATCCGCACCATTGTCATAAGCATCCTGCACATTGAACACCAGCATCCGCAGCCCGCGTTTTTTTACGACACCTGAATCCAGCTGGCGCAGCGTCCCCGCGGCCAGATTCCGTGGATTGGCAGCCGGGCGCTTCCCTGCCGCCTCCTGTTCTTCGTTAAACCTGTCAAAATCACGATGAGACATATAGACCTCACCGCGCAGCTCCACATACCCCGGCAGATCAATCTGTTTTAACACATCCGGGATCACCAGCGCATTCTGCGTCACATCCTCGCCGACCAGCCCGTCGCCGCGGGTCTCGGCCAGTATCAGGCTCCCGTCCTGATAGCGCAGGCTCATGCTGAGGCCGTCAATCTTTTTCTCCACACAGAAACGGGCATCCGGGTGCATCTGCCTCACCTCATTCACCCAGGATACCACCTCATCCGTGGTAAACACATCCTGAATGCTGAGCATCGGGACATGATGCGTCACCGCAACGCCCGCCTCCCGCTTCGCACTGCCGCCGATCTTCTGTGTCGGAGAATCCGGCGTTATCCAGTCCGGATGCGCCTGTTCCGTCTCCTTCAACGCGAGCATCAGCCGGTCATATTCAAAGTCACTGATCTCGGGTGCATCCTCGTTATAATAACGATTCATATGGTAATCAATCGTCTTTTTCAGTTCGTCATATTTCTGTCTCTCGTTCATGCCTGTCCTCTGTCGTCAATATCTGCCTTCAGCCAAAAACAATAGATTCTTTTTTATATTTGCAGTATCACACATATCCGTTCAGCAATCCTTTACATCTTCGTGTTAACTGTCCGACAACGGATCGCTGTAGGAATCTTCGATTCGACGGAACAATTCCCGCTTCTCCCGATCTGTCAGATCCCGGTATGTCCCGGACGGCAGATCATTCAGATATACGTTCATGATTCTTACCCGGACCAACCGGACAACCCTGTATCCGAATACCTCGCACATCCGGCGGATCTGACGATTATATCCCTGCGTCAGGACGATGGAAAAAGTGCGTCTTCCTGTCCTTTTCACCCTGCATTCTCTGGTAATGACGTCCAGTTCCTTCAGATAAACGCCGCCTCTCATCCCCTTCAGAAACGCATCATCAAACGCCCGGTCTGTCGTAACAATATATTCTTTTTCATGGTAATTCCCTGCCCGCATGATACGGTTGACCAGATCTCCCTGATTCGTCAGCAGAATCAGCCCTTCCGAATCCTTATCCAGCCTCCCGATGGGATAAATCCGTTTCGGATAATTTATGTAATCAATGATATTGTTCTTTTCCCGTTTCTGCGCTGTACACACAATACCCCTCGGCTTGTGAAACGCGAGCAGTATCTCTTCTTCCTCTGCGGCCACCGGTTTTCCGTGAAAAAACACGGACGTACCAGCCTTCACCCGGTCTCCGGCCACAGCGACGCGTCCGTCGATCCGGACATTGCCCGCCGCGATTTCACGGTCAGCCTCGCGTCTGGAACAGACGCCGGCCCCGCTTAAATATTTGTTGATCCGAATCCCGTTCTGCTGATGTTCCGTTTCATTCATTTCTGTTGTCCTTAAATCTGGCAAGCTTTTTTAAATTATCTTCCTCAAAATCCACCATATCCCTGGCCAGCTCTGTCGCGTAAACACCGGCATCCTTATACTTGTGGATGGCTTTTTTCAGTTCTTCCGCGCCGCGCCGGTTGCCTTTCTGCATCAGTTCGGCCATATGTGACGTTCTGTCCGTGACAACCGTCCGCATTTTTACCGCGGATTTCAGCATTTTTGCAGTCATCGGTTTCGTCTTCCCCGCCTCTTTGCCGTTCTGATTCAGGCGTTCACCGGCTTTCTGTTCAAATTCACGCATCTTCCCGGCTTCCGCATGCAGTTCATAAGCAAACTCTTCATCATAAACATCCTTCAGAACCTGCTGAATGGCTTCCACGCCCATACCTGAGTTTCTGCAGATCTCATGCAGAAGACGATCTTCATCATTTTCATTCATAAGATACCTCCTGTTTCATCGATGCATGCCCGATGCTTATCCGCAAACACGGTTCAATCAGACATACATTTCTGTCCATCAGTATCTCCATGCATAAAATGATCTATACAGGTGCTTTCTTCCATTAATAACCGGAAATGACTGCTGACGTAGCGCGCCAGCAGTCAATAAAAGTCGATGACTCCGCACTTCGTGCTCCCGTCATCGCCGCCGGTATTCGTATTCCAGCCTATCGGCCTACATACTCATACCGTCTTGGTCGTCGAATATCCAGCCATCTGGCCATGCAAGCACAAGGTGAATTGCCGCATAGCGGCAAGAGAAGGTGGCCCGGGCCATGTCCATCTATCTGTCTATTCACAACACTTTCATAGTAACTTACATACCGGCCAGCACATCCGTCCGTATGTATCCCGTCTGCCCGTTCCAGGTCACCTTCGTCCATCCCTCACTGTAACTGGTCACAACTGTTACACTCTCTCCCGCATAAGCCAGACCGATGCGTTCGGAACTCTCACTCATAGATGAACGGATATTCACGGAAGCCGTCAGTCTGATCGTCGATCCCTCTGTCAGAGATGTCGACGACACAGCTGCCGCATCCGCCGAAATATACTCAGTCTTTATATAACCGACAATCTCACCGGTCTTCACCTTTGTCCATCCGTCCGATGTAACGGCAAGCTGACGGATCTGGGAACCAGCCGTCGCCGAAGCGAGAACCGCCGATGACTCGTTCGGCTCCTGACGGATATTGACCGTATCCGTCACATAAACCCATGCCTTGTTTTCTGTCTCTGTTGTCTCCGCCGCATCTGCCTGTGCCTCTGCCTCCGCGGCGGCTTCCGCCTCAGCCTGCTCCTCAGCCGCAGTCTCTTCCTCTACCTGCTGCGTCGCATCCTCAGTCTTCTGCTGCTGCGCAGTCTCATACTCCGTCTGCCATGCACTGACCGCGTCCGCAAGAGTTCCCTCCACCAGTGTCCGCAGAGCCTCATCCTGCTCCAGCGCCTGTTCATAGCTGGTCTGCACACCGGCCTGAAGTGCGATCACGTCTTCGCTGGCTTCATATGTCTGAATCAACTGAACGATCGTCTGATCCAGCGTATACTCCTGATACAGCAGATTGAACGGACTGTATGTGTTATCGATATAAGCGGAACCGTCGTCATTTATCCGTACATAAAAGAAATCCATCCCGGGCGCAGTAGTATCAACACCATCAAACTTCACCTCGAAAGAAGCGGAAACAATATACGCCGACTCGTCCTCCCCGGTCTTGGTATAGCAGACAATATTCTCATAGTTCTCCACATAAGCACTGTACATCTGAATATATGATTTCTCCGAATCCGACATCGGATAGGCATACTGCAGGATATTCTCGACATTTCCTTCCGCATAGCACGCGTAATAATCGGCAATCAGCTCATTGATCTGTTCATGCGCATCCGTCTCATACTCCTGTGAGGAGACCGGTTGTTCCAGATTCTGTGCCTCCAGCTTCGCGGCCCGCTGTCGAAGCCCCCATCCGAGCAGCACAAGAAGAACAATGATCACCACCACCACAATCACGATTACATGCAGATTCTTCCTGGCGATCTTCTGTACTTTTTCCTTTTTGGCGGCCTCCGCGTCCACACTCCTGCGCTTCGTTTTCTTTTTGGAGAGCATCTCATCCCTGATCTCGGATCCCTCTGCCATTTTCGACTTGTCCCGCACGGATTCATGAGAAATAAACTCCAGGTCATCCAATATGTCAGGCTCCGATTTCGCGTCCTCATTTACTTTCGGATCCGACTCCGACCCCGTCTGCTCATCCTCTTTCGGTTCTGAAACTGCCTCCTCATTTAACTGCGGTTCCGGATTTGCTTCTGCTCCCGGGTCCGTCTCATTTATAACCGGCTCTTCATCTGAAATCTCTTCTGATTCCGGCTCAGTATTTGCTGCTTCTTTTAATTCCTGTTCTGTTAATTTATCCTTCTCAAAGTCTGACATATGCGATACTCCTTTAAAATAACTGTATTTAATGTGCCAAAACTTATATCTAAACGAATTACACCAGTCATAGAATGATTTTGTGACTGGTGAAAATAATTCTAGCATAAACAGAACGTTTAATCAAGATTGCTTTGCATACTCGCGGAGCGTTTTTATCTCATGAAATGGTCTTCCCCATGAGACAAAAAATATTCCAGCTTTTTTCTCGTTTCCTTTACCAGACGATGGTTTTTTCCGGACGCGTTCATCCCGATTACCACATCCCTGTCTATCAAGACAGAAGGAAACTGAAAATCACACAGCTCCCGATCACTGCTCACATTGACCGATATGCTTCTTTCCCTGCAGAGCGCGGCGATTTCCCGGTTCAGCACAGGATCATCCGTTGCCGCAAAAACCAGATCTCTGCCCTGCAGGTCTTCAGATTCAAATGTTCTGGATAAAACAGAAATCCTGCCGTCGTCTGCCAGCCGTCTCAATTCATTCGTCGTCTCCGGCGCAACAACCGTGATACTTCCGGCAAATTCGAGCAATGTATGCACACGTCTGTCAGCTACCGTTCCGCCGCCGGCAAACAATATGTTTTTCTTACTTAAATCAATATATAACGGAAAATACATGTAATAACCCTATCCCTGAAAATACGCCTCGATCAGCCGCAAAACACCTTTCAGCATTTCTTCCGTATGCGCCGACGATAAAAACATCGCCTCAAACTGCGCCGGAGCCTGATAGACGCCGTGAGCAAGCATATACCGGAAATAATCCGCGTATCTCTCTGTATCGGAAGTCTTTGCCGTCTCATAATTGACCACATCGGCATCCGTAAAAAAAACACATCCCAGCGAACCGCAGGCATTGACCGTCACGAAAATTCCGGACTGATCTGCAGCTTTTCTGATTTCACCGAAAAACCATGTGCCCATGTGATTCAGATCTGAATAAATCTGAGGATTCTCTTTCAGTATGGCAAGCTGCGCCAGCCCGGCCGCCATGGCAACCGGATTCCCGCTTAACGTTCCCGCCTGATAGACCGGTCCGAGAGGGGCGACACGCGCCATGATATCACGCTTTCCACCGTAAGCGCCCACAGGCATACCGGCGCCGATGATTTTCCCATAGGTGACAAGATCCGCATCAATACCGAAATACTCCTGCGCACCGCCGAACGCGAGCCGGAAGCCCGTGATCACCTCGTCAAAGATCAGCACAGCACCATATTTCGTACATATACGCCGGAGTGTCTCCAGGAATCCCTTTCGCGGCGGAACGACTCCCATATTGGCTCCCACCGGTTCCACAATGACGGCGGCGATTTCCTCCGGGAATTCATCAAACAGTCTCTGCACCGATGTCTCATCGTTGTAAACAGCGGACAGCGTATCCTTTGTGCATCCTTCCGGAACTCCCGCGCTGTCCGGAATTTCCACCGTCATGACGCCCGATCCGGCCTGCACCAGAAGCGCATCGGAATGACCATGATAACATCCCGTGAACTTAATGATTTTATCTCTGCCTGTATAACCTCTCGCCGCACGGATCGCGCTCATCACCGCCTCCGTGCCTGAATTCACCATCCGAATCATCTCCAGATTCGGAATCGAACCGCAGATCAGCTCCGCCATCTCCACCTCGCGTTTTGTCGCTGCTCCGTAGCTCAAACCGTTCTCGCATGCCCGGATGACCGCCTCGCGCACCGCCGGATGGTTGTGTCCCAGTATCATCGGTCCCCAGGAGCCGACAAAATCCAGATAGCTCCTTCCGTCCTCATCTGTCATGTACGCACCGTCCGCGGACGCAATCATCCGCGGCGTCAGTCCCACGGAACCGAACGCGCGCACCGGACTGTTCACGCCGCCCGGAATCACTTTCCCGGCCCGTCGAAATAACTGTTCAGATTTTGTCATTTTATTTCTGTCCTTCCATTTCCTATCCGATCTTCCCTTCCCGCATATATCCGGCAATCTCCTCCGCAAAGTACGTCAGATAGATATCACAGCCGGCGCGAAACACGGATGCAGCCGTCTCGCAGATGATTTTCTCCTCATCGATATATCCGAGCTTCGCCCCCGCTTTAATCATGCTGTACTCTCCGCTGACGCTGTAAGACGCCACCGGCACATGCACTTCACTTTTAATTCTCGCCACCATGTCCAGATAAGACATCGTCGGCTTCACCATAATGATATCCGCTCCTTCTTTTACATCCAGAAGCGCTTCTTTCACACCCTCCCGGCTGTTGTGATAATCCATCTGGTAGCTTTTTCGGTCGCCGAAAGACGGTGCCGAACCGGCGGCGTCCCGGAACGGTCCGTAAAACGCGGAAGCGTATTTTACCGCGTAGGACATAATCGGCATATCCGTAAGTCCGTGTTCATCCAGTATCGAGCGGATCGCGGCCACACGTCCGTCCATCATATCAGAGGGCGCCACCATATCAGCTCCCGCTTCCGCATGAGAGAGAGCCGTACGCGCCAGAAATTCCAGCGTCCGGTCATTATCAACTTCGTGTCCGCAGAGCACGCCGCAATGCCCGTGCGATGTATATTCACACATGCAGACATCCGTGATCCGGTACATATCCGGAAAATCCCTTCCGGCCTGCCGCAGCGCCTGCTGCACAATGCCTTCCGCGTCATAAGTGCCGCTGCCAAGTTCATCCTTATGCTTCGGAATACCGAAAAACATCACGGAGGAAACACCGGCCCCCTGAAGAGAATCCAGCTTTTCTCCCATCGTATCCACACTGTAGCGATACTGCCCGGGCATGGTCGGTATCTCCTCCCTGATACCGGTTCCTTCCTTTATAAAAATCGGATAAATCAGAGACGACGGATCCATGCGCGTCTCTCTCACCATCTTCCGCAGGGTTTCTCCTCCGCGAAGTCTTCTCGGTCTTATTGTCAGATCCATAGGTATTTCCCTCTTTCTGTTTCTTGTTATATAATGGAACTGCGATTCATGGTTGCATTTCGCCGCTCGTCAAATCTATACATTCCCGGACTCCACACGCACCAGACACTCGATCAGGCTGTCCTCATCTGCTCTCTCCGCTACATAAATCCGCATTCCAAGCGTCTCTGCTTCCCGCGCCGTCTGTCTTCCGATACAGATGGCCTTCACGCCGGAAAGAACATTACGTACAGTCTCCGTATCCCTGAAAGCCTCCGTACAGTCATTCCCCGCGTGTGCGGAGACGGCATCCGCGCATCCCAGTGCGGATGCCAGTCCTCTGACACAGGAAGAGCTCGTGAAAATCACATAATCGATTCCGCCGTTTTCCAGCTCCGCGCGCACGGTTCCCGCTGTATCCGATTCAGCATACACAGTATCATAGACAGGGATGTCGTCCGCATTCATATGTGAGAGCGCATCCACCAGTTCACGATTTCCCGCCGACGCCCGCGGAATCAAAACGCACTCACCCGGATGCCCCGCTTCCGCGATTGCCTCTCCCAGATGTTCCCCGTCATAAATCTCCGGCATCAGATCCGGAAACATCCCGTACTTTTCCAGGGCTTTTCCGGTACCGTTTCCCATGACAGCGATCCGGATGCCGCCCAGCCGGCGCACATCCATTCTCCGATCATGCAGTTCCTCAAAAAAAATCCGCACGCCGGCCGGGCTGGTAAACACAAGCCACTGATACTGTTCCAACCGGCGCAATGCTTCCCGCAACACAGTGTTATTTTCTCTTCGAACCGTACGGATCGCCGGCATCTCCCAGACCTCGGCGCCGAGATCGCGCAGCTTCTCCGCCGTGCCTCCGATCAGCTCCGGCGGCCGCGTCAAGAGCACCCGGACGCCGCCGAGCGGCATCTTCTCATACCAAGAAAACCGTTCTGACAGCGCACAGACCTCTCCAACCGCCAGAACCGCCGGCGCCTTTGCACCCCGGCGGACGGCTTCCCGCGGAAGCGTCCCCACCGAAGCCGATATCCGTTCCTGCCGCGCCGTCGTACCCCGCATCAGCAGAGCCGCCGGCACATCCGGATCCATCCCCGCGTCCAGCAAACCACGGCAGATTTCTCCCAGCGCCGAAACGCCCATGAGAAAAAGAAGAGCTCCCCCTGCGCGTACCAAAGCCTCAAAATCAATATGACTGACAGAACCCTCCCGAAAATGTCCGGTAACGACATGAATCGAGGAACACAGGTCTCGATGTGTCACCGGAATGCCCTGATAAGCGGGGACCGATAAGGCAGAGGTAACACCCGGTACCACCTCAAACGGTATTCCGCGTTCCGCCAGCATCTCCAGTTCCTCTCCGCCGCGCCCGAACAGGAAGGGATCTCCGCCTTTCAGACGAACTACACGTTTCCCGTCCAGCGCATAGTCAACCAGAAGCCGGTTGATCTGTTCCTGCGGCATCGCATGGTTCCCGGAGCGTTTTCCGACATAAACCCTGCCGGCATGATCCGGAATCATCGCCGTAATCCCAGGTCCCACCAGTGCGTCATAAAGAACCACCTCAGCCTTTTGCAGCACCTGCCGTCCCCGCAGTGTAAGCAGACCGGGATCAGACGGTCCCGCGCCTACCAGCCAGACCTTTCCTGTTTTTCGATTTTCCTCATGTCGCATGTAAGATCCTCTTTTTTCTGTTATGAAAGTGTCGAGAACAGTGATGAGAACGCAGCAGTCATTTCCATTTGGAATCCGCCAGAAAACGCTCCGCCAGCTCCGTCCCCAGCTTCTCCGCCTCATCCGCATCTCCCGACAAAGTTCCCTCGTGCAGCCGGCCAGTATCATCCTGATATATGGCCCGCAGTGTGATCTGACCGGCCTGTTCTCTGTCCGCACAGGCGTACGCGGCTGCCGGCATCGTGCAGCCGCCGCCCAGTCTGCGCACAAACGCACGCTCCGCCAACGCGCACAGCCGGGAATCTCTATCCGTATATCTGTCTAAATAATCATAACTCTCATCTGCTCTTCCCTGCACGGCCAGAATCCCCTGTCCCGCCGCAGGGATCATCTCTTCCATGGAAAAATAGCGGCTGACCCGTCCCTCCAGACCGAGTCTCTTCAACCCCGCCGCCGCCAGAATGGTTGCCCCATACCGACCTTCATCCAGTCGGCGCAGGCGCGTCTGTACATTTCCTCGAATCGGTTCAAACTTCGCCTGCGGATACAGCCGCCGGAACTGAATCATCCTTCGCGCACTCGAACAGCCGACCGGCTTTGAAAAATCAATTTCTTCACAGCCATCCGGAAGTACAAGCACATCCCGCGGATCCTCCCTCACGGAAAATCCGATCAGCGGCAGCTTCTCCGGAAGCATCATGGGGACATCCTTCAGGCTGTGTACGGACAGATCTGTCCGCCCGTCCGCCAACGCCTGATCAAGCTCCTTCACAAACAGGCCCTTTCCGCCGATCCGCTGCAGCGGCCGGTTCAGAATCTTATCCCCCGTCGTTTTTATCGGAAGAATACGAACGGTCAGATCCGGATGCGTTTCCTCAATGTATGTTTTTACCATTCCCGTCTGAACCAGCGCCAGTGTACTGGCACGGCTCCCGATGATTAATTCACGCTTCATCATATCGTTTGAAACTCCTGACAACCATGCGCAACCACTCCGCACATAATACATAATGCAGAAATCCGTTGTCACCGATAAACCTTTTCAATCCCGGCCAGACACTCCCTGAATGTCTGCGGATCCAGTTCATCCCGCAGTCCGAAGAGCAGCCGGTTAGCCGCCCGCTGTGCGGCAGTCTCTATCTCGCTCTCCAGCTGCCGGCGTTCGGATTCTTCCAACGGCAGTCCGCGAATCTCACCGGAAAGCCGCGGGCACAGATCTCCCGCCATCTCCTGTTTTAAATCCTGAATCAGCGGAATCACATCCACGCAGCCATACCAGATAAAAAAATGTTCCATCTGTTCCGCGATAATTCCCTCCGCCTCCCGAATCGCCTGCAGCTGCGCTTCACTGTGTGCTTCCTTCCGGAAAGAATCCACATCAAACAATGTCACATCCGGCAGCAAACGAACCGCCGGATCAATATCCCTCGGCACCGCCAGATCAACCAGAACCACCGGTTTTCGCACCGCCCGCTCTACCAGATCAAGGGACAGGGTATAGTAAGGACTGGCTGTAGCGCTGACGACATAATCACACTGAGGAAAAATCTCCATCCGTCTGCCGTAATCAATCCGTCCGCAGTCAGCAGGGATATCCACAATGCCTCTTCTGTACTGGCGGACGGTCATCGTCACATCCGCCCCCTGCTCCCGCAAAAGAACGGCGGCCAGCTTCCCCATGGCTCCGTTTCCGATCACCAGGCATGTTTTCCCCGAAAAAGACATGCCGGCCCGGCTCAAATCCCGAATCATGACGTGTACAACAGATGAATCCGCAGAAGACAATGCGACATCGGTCTTTATCTTTTTCCCGGCCGTGACTGCCTGACGGAAAAGAGTCTCAAGCACATGATCAGCCGCGTAATTTTTTCGTGAAAATGCCAGAGCGTCCCCCACCTGCGTCAGAATCTGGTCTTCACCCAGAATGCGGGAGCAGAGTCCCCCCCGCCAGTCGGAACAAATGCAGCACCGCCTCCCGCTCTTTCCGAAATGTAAAATAGTCCCGATATCGTTCCGGCTCAACCCCGCGAAACCCGCACAGGATACCGTACAGATCTCCGCTCCGGTTCCCGGCGGTGCTGACCCACAATTCCATCCGGTTGCATGTAGATAAGAGAACACAGCCTGCGATCCCCTGCATGCGCTTCATATATGTATATAACTCTTCCGTATTTTTCTTTGTAAAGGAAAAAATCATGCGGATATCAATATCCGCAGTATTGTGATCAATGCCGATCATCTCAATTCCCATAGGTTTCTTCCTCTTTCATCACTGGATAAATATGCTTTTCGCCATACCGACCAGTCCGTTTCCCACCAGCGTCACGATCAGTCCGGATACAACGTTTCCGCAAAAAACGCTCAGCAGAATGCTCTTCGGCTTCAGATTAAATACGCCCGCAATGATTGCTCCCGTCCAGGTACCTGTTCCCGGAACCGGCACCGCCACATAAGCAAAAATGGCAAGCGGACCAAACCGTTGAAAACTGTCCTGATGCTTCGCGGTTATTTTCCCCATCCAACCGGTAAAATGCGGAAACAGATGCCTGCGTCTGCACGCCTCATAAAACCAGTGCGTAAAAAATGCCAGAAAACAGGCTACCAGACTGCTGCCGCAAAGAGCCGCCGCAAAAGCGGCCGGCGCCGGAACGCCCAGCGCAATACCGAACGGTATCGCACCCTTTATCTCGATCGCCGGAATCATGGAAACCAGAAACGTATAAATAAATCTGCGCACCAACATAACACCGTATCCTCACTGTACAATTCAAAGCTGTAATTTACATTATCATACGTACTTCGCAGCAAGTGCGAAGTATTGTCCTGAATAATTATAGCTGTTTCTTTTCTCATTAATGTGTGCCGTAAAAGATAATATAATTCACATTTTACGGATTCGTCAATGAGATTCAGGAATGTTTAAGAATAAATTTAAAAAGTAAATCTGTTCTTGCACTAACTGTTTTTTTGTGTTATGATACCGTTTGCAGTAAGCAACCGTAGTCTAACGGATAGAACGCAGGACTCCGACTCCTGTAATGTGGGTTCGATTCCCGCCGGTTGCATCATGAAATTCCGAAGCCGTATGTAACGCTTCGGGATTTCTTTTCAATTTCGTATCTTTCTGCAATCAATCAGCACCGGTTACAGTGATCTGATTCATCAGCACCGCTTTCCGCATTCCTTTAATAGGAATCTCTCGGCGGCAAAATCAGATTGATGATCAGCGCAATCCAGGAAAAAAACACACTCAGAAGAACCCACACCACCAGACTCCTGTTTTTATTCTGTGCTATCCTGATATTCAGGATCAGGCACACAATCCAGATAATCAAACCAATAAACCAGCTGCTAAGAGCAATCATAACATATTTCCTCCCTCCGTATAATCTTTACTCCGGGTTATCTGTCCCAGAATCTCCTCCGCGATCTGTGCCGGCCGTTTCCCGTCCGTACTGACACTCATGTCGCAGGCTCCCTCATAGGCCGCCCGCCGTTTCTCCATAAGGCCGGCTATGTACTTTACATTCATATGACCGTTTAAGACCGGTCTGGCCGTGCCGTTTTTCACACGGTGATAAACCGTAACCGGCTCCGCAGTCAGAAGAACAATCGTGCCGCACGCTTTCATAAGAGCGACATTTTCTTTACGCATCACACAGCCACCGCCGCAGGAAACAATCGTCGGTTTATACCAGGCGATCCTGCGGAGCAGTTCTGTCTCCTTCTCACGAAAGTAATCCTCCCCGAAGCGCTCGAACATTTCACTGATCGTCATATGGTTTTCCCGGACAATCACCGCATCCATATCGATCTCATCCGCGTTCATCAGCGCCTTCAGCTTCTGGGAAACCGTCGTCTTCCCGACGCCCATAAACCCGATCAGGAAAATATGCTTTTTCATCCGATATCTCCCCCTGTAATTGAATCGTGAAGCGCATCCAGAATCCCGGCGAGCACATCCATCTGCATCTGCCCGGGCGCCGAGACCTCCCCGTCCGCGCCAAACGTAATACAGGAGCCGAACGCCTCCCCCGCCACGCGGCTGATCACGCCCGTACCACCCATGGACATCGTAACAATCGGAAGTCCCGGATACCGCTGTCTGGTGTCATTCGTCAGCTTCAGAATACGGATCACATCATCCGCCGTCTGCGGCATCACCGCAAGCTTCGCGACATCCGCGCCGCCCTGCTTCATCTGATCCATCAGCATATGCAGAATACGCTCGTCCGGCGTCGCCTGAAAGTCATGATGGGAAGCGATCACGCGCACCCCCAGCCTCTGCAGCCGGCGAATCTCCCGCTGCGGCCTGGTCGCCTCAAAAAACTCCAGATCCACCATATCTATACTGCCGCTCTTCGCGGCAATCTCATTCAGATAAAGAATATTCTTCTCATCTGTCTCTGCCTGACCGCCCTGCTGTCTCGTGCGGATGGTAAACAGCATCACCGTATCGCGGACAAAGGGGCGAATTTCCTCCAGAACCGCCCGCACCTGCTCCGGCTGGTCCATCCGGGCAAAACAGTCCGCACGCCATTCGATCATCTGAACATGCTTCTCCGTCAATGCGCGTATTTTCTGTATGACCGCGTCCTTTTCTCTCTCGACGACCGGCACGCAGATCACCGGCCGCCCTTCCCCGAACCGGACGCCCTTTACATCAAAAGGTGTTTGCATAGGCTGTATCTCCTCACTCCTGTCCGTTAACCGTCTGCTGACAATTTTTTTTAGTATACCTGATTCCCGAAAAAGATGCAAGCCATTGACTTTATCCGAAGCTTGCTTTATTCTAAACAAAGATGCGCTGCTGTCACAGCGCGCCAATATACATGAAAGGAATCCGCTTTTATGAACATATCAGGGAAAACAGGGCTGACCGGTCTGATCGGCTGCCCGGTCTCACACAGTATTTCCCCGAAAATGCACAATCTTGCCTTTCAGACGCTGGGTCTGGACTATGTCTACCTCGCCTTTGACCTCGGTCACTCTGATTTTCAGAAAGCGATCGAAGGGCTGAAAGAGATCGGCATCAGGGGTTACAATGTCACCATGCCCTACAAGACAAAGATTCTGGAATATACAGATGAACTGACCCCCGCCGCACAGCTGGCCGGGTCATGCAACACGGTGATCGTGGAAAACGGCCGCATGATCGGACACACCACCGACGGCATCGGTTTCATGCGTTCCGTGCAGGACTTCGGACATAATATTATCGGGAAGAAGATGTCGATCCTCGGCGCGGGCGGAGCCGCCGCTCCCATCATCAGCCAGGCCGCTCTTGACGGCGTATGCGGGATTGATATTTTCCGGAGGAAACGCCCGGAAGCCTTTGCAAAAACCGCCGCTTTCGCCGATAAGGTGCAGCGCATGACAGGCTGTACTGTCCGCGTCTATGACTTTGCCGACACAGAGCAGATGAGAAAAAGCTTTGCCGAAAGCGCCATTCTGGTGAACGCGACCAACGTCGGTATGGCGCCGGATACAGACGGCTGCCCGATTCAGGATCCATCCCTGCTTCATCCGGATCTGATTGTCTACGATATCATATACAATCCGCGCCGGACCTGTCTGTTTGATATGGCGGTGAACGCCGGCTGTCCGACACATAACGGTGAAAGCATGATCCTGTTCCAGGGAGCCGCATCCTTCCAATGCTGGACAGGAATGGAGATGCCCGTAGAGCTCATACGGGATCAAATTATTTCATAAAATAAACAGGAGGAACATCATGAGTTTTACTTATTTAAAAGAACTTCCGACACCGGCGCAAATCAAAAAAGACTTCCCGTTGTCCGAAAAGCTTCAGATTTTGAAGAAAGAGAGAGATGCACAGATCAGTGCGGTGATACAGGGAGAATCCGATAAATTTCTGGTAATCATCGGTCCATGCTCCGCCGACAGTGAAAAACCGGTTATGGACTATATCCACCGGCTGTCCCGGGTGAATGAGCAGACCAAAGATAAACTGATCATCATTCCCCGCATTTACACAAACAAACCCCGCACAACCGGTGAGGGATACAAAGGCATAGCCACTCAGCCCGACCCTGAAGCAAATCCGGACATGGTAGCCGGACTGATTGCGGTCCGAAAGCTGCATCTGAGAGCCATTGAGGAGACCGGCCTGTCCGCGGCAGATGAGATGCTCTACCCGGAGAACTGGGATTATGTCGACGACCTGCTCTCCTACGTCGCCATCGGCGCCCGCTCGGTGGAGGATCAGCAGCACCGTCTGACTGTCAGCGGTTTTGACGTTGCCAGCGGCATGAAGAACCCGACCAGCGGCGACTTCTCCGTGATGCTGAACTCCGTCTATGCCGCACAGCACCCGCACCATTTTACGCATCGCGGCTGGGAGGTAGATACCAGCGGCAACCCGCTCGCACATGTGATTTTGCGCGGAGCAGTCAACAAACGCGGCGTCGCCATCCCGAACTATCACTACGAGGATCTAGTCCGCCTGCATGAGATGTATGAGAACATGGATCTCCTCTTCCCGGCCTGCATCGTGGATGCGAACCATTCCAACTCCAGCAAAAAATACCGGGAACAGACGCGTATTGTGGAAGAGGTTCTCCACAACCGTTCCATTTCACCGGATATCCGGCATCTGGTAAAGGGCGTTATGGTGGAGAGCTATATCGAACCCGGCAGCCAGAAAATCGGAGAACATGTCTACGGCAAATCCATCACCGACCCCTGCCTGGGCTGGGACGAGACGGAGAAGCTCCTTTACGAAATTGCGGAGAAAGCCTGATCTTATGAAAACAGCTGGCATCATCGCCGAATATAATCCGTTTCACAACGGACACCAGTTTCATATAGAAGAGACGCGCAGGCGAACCGGCGCGGACTATATCATCGCTGTCATCAGCGGTGACTTTGTCCAGCGCGGAGCGCCTTCCCTGCTCTCCAAATACGACCGCGCCCGGATGGCTTTGCTTCATGGCGCGGATCTTGTTTTTGCGCTCCCGGCGACGACCGCTCTGTCCAGTGCGGAGGGATTCGCGTCGGGCGCCGTGTCTCTGCTTGCCGGTCTCGGTGTGGCGGACGTCATCAGCTTCGGCTGTGAGAGCGCCGACACGGATCCCGCGTTATTTCGGGAAACCGCCGCCATTCTCGCCGAAGAGCCGAAGGAATTCCGCTACAAACTGGCCTTTTATCAGAAAGAGGGCATGAGTTTTCCGAAAGCCCGCGAGCTGGCCATGACCGCGTATATGAAATGCCACATGCTGAAAAGCCGCTTGCAGCCAACAGATCAGGTGATTCTGACAGAATCATCCCGTGAGACAGCCGTGCGGCGTCTCCTGTCCGAGCCAAACAATATCCTCGCCCTCGAATACGCTAAAGCTGTCATTAAAAACAACCTTTCTATGGATCTGTGCATGATTCCCCGACGCGGGAATGCCTATCACAGTCAGGATTTAACTA
>JAJQFQ010000143.1 GCA_021201035.1 Clostridiales bacterium | reverse complement strand
ACATTCACATAGCCGCCGGCTGTGTTCGCTGCAGTGCTGTACCAGGAGAGCTTCACGCTGGAGCCGATAATCACCAGACATAGAACGGTCATGATCAGAAGCACATATTTTGCGGGAAACTTACTCTTTTTTTTACGCTTCATATATTAACAGCCTCTGTTATCTGAAAATTCTGGTTCTCATGTTATATGTCAGATGTTTAAATTTATCATTTGTGACGACCAGACTGAGTCCGCGAACAACGGTCTCGTCCGGATCTTCACAGGTGTTGACAGCAATATTGGTAATCTGCGTAAACAGCTTATCCATATCCGCCACCTGAGACCCGCCGCCGGTCAGATAGATGCCGGAGTGAATGATGTCCTTCGCAAGCTCTGGCGGAGTCTTCTCCAGAATCATACGAATCGCATTGCAGATCGAGGAAAGACTGTCCTTCATGGCTTAATAGATCAGAGACGCACTGATCTGCACCTCAATGGGGAGACCGCTGACAACGTCAAGTCCGACGACGGTGTATTCGCCCTCCCTGCCGGGAAGCGCTGAACCGATGTGTTCCTTTAACTGCATGGCTGTCTTCTGTCCGATCACAAGATTAAAGGATTTTTTGATATAGGAAATAATGGCCTCATCCAGACGGTTTCCGCCAAAGTGAATCAGGTCGCTTAAAACAAGACCGCCGAGGGAAATCACGGAAATCTCCGTAGTGTCGGCGCCGATATCTACAACCATCACACCGGTCGGATCATTGACGTCCAGCCCCAGTCCGAGCGCATCGGCAATAGGCTTATCACAGAGCTGAACCTGCTTCGGCTTTATTTTGCTTTTAAAAAACAGATCATAAAATGCCTTTTTCTCCACCTCCGTGATATCGGTGGGAGCAGCGACAATAAACTCTGAACCGCGAACATGTCCTTTTGACGTCTTTTCAAGCAGCTCCTGTACCATAATCTGCATATTATTGTAATCGGCGATCACACCGCAGGAGACAGGAAAGGAAACCTGTATCGCCTCCGGAGCCTTCTCGTACATCGCATACGCGTTGTCACCGTAAGCATACAACTGGTTTTTATTGATGACGGAAATCGTATTCTTCTCTTTAATGATCTTGTTGGTATGCTTGTTGAAGATTTTCAGATTGCATGTTCCAAGATCAATGCCGTAAATATTAGCCATCTCACTCTCCCTTTCTTATCAAATCGTATCGTAACTGTTCAGTACCTTTTATCTTCATTCAGAAAACCTCTCTCACAGAAGCTGAAATAACAGTTATCCCCGATGATTATGTGATCCATCAGCGGAATATCCAGCAGACAACCGCACTCGGCTATGCGCCGGGTAACTTCGATATCCTCTCTGCTCGGATCCGGGCTGCCGCTGGGGTGATTGTGAAGCAGAATGATAAACTCTGCTTTCTTCTGCAGTGCAGCCTTAAAAATCTCTCCGGGAGAGATCAGGGAAGCATTGGATGTCCCCACGGAAATCACCTGATCGCCGAGGAGCATATTCTTGCGGTCAAACATGACCAGCATCAGATTCTCTCTCATCTCATGGCGCAGCCGTTCCATATAATAGGCCGCGATCTCAGCGGGTCCCGCAAAGACACGGTCCACATGCCTGACTGCGGAGGCGATGCGTCTGGAAAGCTCACCGACGCATTTGAGCTGGACTGCCTTGACCTGTCCGATGCCGTGAATCTGCATAAACTCATCGGCATCCAGATAGATGAGATTTAAAAGACCGTCCGGTCCCGCGTTCAAAACCCTGAGAGCCAGATCCGTGCTCTTCTCTCCTCTGGATCCTGTGCGGATGATCACACTGAGCAGCTCCGCGTCAGATAAGGATGCCGGTCCCTGACTCATACATTTCTCATACGGTCTCTCCGGATCGGGCAGATCCTTCATCGTCAATCCGTTTTTCATACGATGTCCTGTCTACTCTCTCAAACGGCACAGTGTCATCGGATCAATCGGACTCTGTGCTCAGGCTCATCTATCATAACATAAAATATTTTTTATGTATAGTTAAGTTTTCTTGAAATAATGTTAACTTTTAATGTCCGCGGATCGAGTCTTTATGCCAGGTTTTCCGGTAGAACCAGTCCCGCGTCCAGCAGCTTCTGCAGTGACATCAGGATACCCAGTTTCGCGTGATGCCAGGTCAGTCCTCCCTGAAAATAGACGGCATACGGTTCCCTGATGGGAGCGTCCGCACTCAGTTCGATGGATGAACCCTGGACAAAAGCACCGGCCGCCATGATCACTTGACTGTCATAGCCCGGCATATCCCAGGGTTCCGGCGCCGCAAAGGAATCGACGGGTGCGGCCGCCTGAATTCCCTGACAAAACGCGATCACGCCTTTGGGAGATCCGAGCGTCACGGACTGAATGATATCATGCCGGGACTCTGTCGCGTTCGGAATCACGGGGAAGCCGAGCCGTTCGTAGATGTTTGCCGCAAATATGGCTCCTTTCAGTGCGCCTCCGACAACGGGCGGGGCCTGGAATAATCCCTGATAAAAAGAACGGTTTACACCGAGCGTCGCGCCCACCTCCCGTCCCAATCCGGGGGATGTGAGGCGGCAGGCCGCGTTTTCTATACATTCTTCTTTCCCGACCATATATCCGCCGATCGGCGCCAGGCCGCCGCCCGGATTTTTAATAAGAGATCCGACGATCAGATCGGCTTCGACATCCAGCGGCTCCCGCGTTTCCACAAACTCTCCGTAGCAGTTATCTACCATGCAGATCACGTCCGGTTTGATTTTTTTGATAAAAGAAATCAGTTCACCGATCTGTTCTACAGAAAATGAGGGACGTGTCTGATAACCCTTGGAGCGCTGGATCGTTACAAGGCGGGTGTTGTCCCGGATGGCATTTCGAATGCCCTCATAATCAAAATCACGATTGTCAATCAGATCTACCTGCCGGTATGTGATGCCGTATTCCGCAAGAGAACCACGGGACGGACGGATACCGATCACTTCTTCCAACGTATCGTACGGTTTCCCGACCGGTGAGAGAAGCTCGTCACCCGGACGCAGATTTGACATCAGTGCCAGAGCAAGCGCATGTGTACCGCAGGTAATCTGCGGGCGTACCAGAGCCGCCTCACCGTGAAAACACGCAGCATAGACTTTTTCCAGCGTGTCCCGTCCGTGATCATCATAGCCGTAACCGGTCGATGACTGAAAGCACTCCGCACTGACATGGCATTTCTGCATCGCGTCAATAACCTTCAGCTGGTTATATTCCGTGGTCTGATCGATCTCGTCAAACCGCGCGCGCAGAGCATCTTCTGTTTTCTTTCCGAATTCATACACCGCGGGGGAAATCCCCATATTTATATATTGTTGTCTGATGGTTTGTTCCGACATAAGTCCTCCTAAAAAAAACTATTTCCGCATTTTTTCAATATGTATTCCAGAATTCTGTCATCCTGATATCCGAAATCCGGTTTGTTAATCCAGATGACGTCTCTTTCCCGCCGGAACCAGGTGAGCTGCCGCTTTGCGAAATGCCGTGTATCCCGCTTCAGAATACGAACAGCCTCCTCATAGCTGATCCCGCCGTCCAGCCAGGACAGAATTTCCTTATATCCGATTCCCTGCATGGAAACCATGTTCCGGTTAAAACCTCGTTCGCGCAGGTTTCTGACCTCATCAATAAGTCCCTGCTCCAGCATAAGATCCACCCGTCTGTCAATCTGCTCATATAAGCGGTCACGGTCATCATTTAAAACAAAATACCGGAAATCATAGGGCGATTCCTTATGTCTCTCCCGCTCGTTATGCGAAGAGATCGGCTGTCCGGATTTCTCGTAAAATTCCAGCGCCCGTATGGTTCGTTTGATATTATTTTCATGAATCGCTTCCGCCGAGACAGGGTCGACGGCACGCAGCTTCTCATGAAGAAAATGCGCGCCCATTTCGCGCGCCAGCCGTTCATATTCTTTCCGCAGTTCAGTATCCTCGTCCTGCTCGGTAAAATCAATATCATAGAGCAGTGCCTGAATATAAAAACCGGTTCCGCCGACGACAATGGGGATCCGGTTATTCCGGTAAATATCAGCCAGAGCCTCCCGGGCAAGTGCCTGAAAACGGACGACATGAAATTCTTCATCCGGTTCCAGTATATCTACAAGATAATGAGGGATACCCTGCATTTCCTCCGGCCGGATCTTTGCCGTTCCTATGTCCATACCGCGGTATACCTGCATGGAATCCGCGGAGATGACCGCTCCGCCAACCGCGTGTGCGAGTGCAATCGAGAGACCGGTTTTCCCGACTGCAGTCGGTCCGGTCAATATCAGTAACGGCTTTTTCTCTTTATCTGAAATATTCTGCACGAAATTTTCTCCCAACTGCAGCGAACCGACTGATATATCGTTTCATGTATTGCTATACGATCCGCTTAAATTTTTTCTCGATCTCATATTTCGTCATGGAAACGATGACCGGTCTGCCGTGAGGACAGAAGTAAGGATTATCCAGCTTTAACAGATCATCGATCAGCTGTCTTGCTTCCGCTTCCGAAAGTGTATGATTTCCCTTCACAGCCGCCTTACAGGACATGGAAGCGATTTTTTCAATCACCATATCCGGCGTATCCTTTCCGGAGATGCTTCCAAGCCCGTCGATCAGTTCCAACAGCAGCTTCTGTCCGTCCAGACCGTACAGATTGCCGGGAATCGCGCTGACAGTGTACTCTTTTCCGCCGAAAGAGTCAATGACAAACCCCAGCTTTTCAAAATCCGGCCTGTATTTTTTCAAAAGGACCTCCTCCTGCTATTCCACCAGCCAGTAGGTGCCGAACAGCTGCCCGATGATCCTGTGTTTGGGACGTGCTTCCTCGGAAAGCAGACGCGTGTCGTCCGATATATAGTCTGAGAGGGAAAGCTGTGACGCGTTCTCCGATTTTTGTTCCGGTTGTTTTCCGGAAGAAACCGGCAGTCTGTCATTCGTCTCTTCCGGAGACAATTCATTCACATGGACAGTCGAATGCTTCTCATCCCGTTTATGGCCGAAAGTAATTGCCTCTCTCAGTGTATCTTTCGTTGTCTGTTTTAAATCCGGCGTCGGTTCGTGCCCTGTAACTGAGCCCGTCATGTTTCGCTCATACTTAGGCTCATACGGGCTGTCGCGCCGGACAGCCTCCCGGATTTTGTCAAGACGTTTTTGTTCAAACGGTTCCGGTATCTTTTCCCGATCATAAACGGGCTTTTCCGCGTCCTTTTTTTCTTCCTTTACCGCCACGTCGGCAATCAGCTCTTTCTGCTGCAGCGTGCTGTGAATCAGGTTCGTGATCTGACGGTACAGCTGTTCTCCGTTGGAAAATCGAAGCTCCATCTTGTTCGGATGAACGTTCACATCCACCAGATTTCCGTCCAGATGAACGGAAAGAACGGTAAACGGATACTTGTGCTGCATCAGGAAACCATGATAGCCGTCCTCGATAGCTTTTGCGATCAGGCTGCTTTTTATGTATCGGCCGTTGATAAAATAACTCTCAAAATTGCGGTTTCCTCTCGAAATAACGGGCTTCCCGATATAACCGCTCACGGAAAAATCTTCAAATTCCGTCTGAATCTCAAGCAGATTCGCGGCAATATCCCGGCCGTATATATGGTAGATAATATCTTTCAGATTCGCGTTCCCGGAGGTATGCAGGCGAATCTGCCCGTTGTTGATAAATTTAAAGGATATATCAGGATGTGACAGTGCCATTCGCTCCATCATATCATTGATATATCCCGCTTCCGTCTGCGGGGATTTTAAAAATTTCCTGCGGGCCGGTGTATTATAAAATAGATTTTTAACAAGAAATGTCGTGCCGTTCGGCGCACCGACCTCTTCAAGCAAAATCTCCTTACCGCCTTCAATCAGATATCGGCTGCCGGTAAAATCATCCATCGTCTTCGTGATCATCTCCACTTGTGAGACGGCGGCTATGCTGGACAGTGCTTCTCCGCGAAATCCAAGGGAAGAGATTGTCAGCAGGTCTTCCACTGAGCGGATTTTGCTTGTAGAATGGCGGAAAAAGGCAACCGGTATCTGATCCCGCCCGATGCCGCAGCCGTTGTCCGTGATACGGATCAGCGTCGTACCGCCGTCGCGGATCTCCACGGTGACAGCGGTTGATCTGGCATCAATCGCGTTTTCCACCAGCTCCTTTACTACGGAGGATGGGCGTTCCACTACCTCCCCTGCAGCGATTTTATCTATGGTCTGTTCGTCTAATACCTGTATCTGCGGCATGTCACTCTCCTACCATCTGTTTTTTATCTTATTCTGAAGCTCGTACAATTTATTCAGCGCGTCAAAGGGGGTGATATGTGTCAGGTCTGTCTCTGCAAGTTCCCGGATAATATCATCATCCTTTACGGTATCAAACAGAGATATCTGCGCCATATCCACTTCATCCGGCTGCTTCCGGTTCTTTTTTTCAATAAGGGCGCCGACATCCAGCCCCCTTGTGATATTGCTCAGATTGGCACTTTCCAGTTCCTCGCAGATGACTTTCGCGCGCTCGATCACTGTCTCCGGCACACCGGCCAGCTTTGCCACCTGGATGCCGTAGCTGCGGTCCGCTCCGCCCGGAATGATCTTTCGCAGGAAAACGATATCGTCTCCCCTCTCCCTGACGGCAATGCAATAGTTTTTTACATTGGAAAGCTTTCCTTCCAGCTCTGTCAGTTCATGATAATGTGTGGCGAACAGCGTTTTTGCGCCGAGCAGTTTCGGGTTGCTGATGTATTCCACGACCGCCCACGCGATGGAAAGACCGTCGATGGTACTGGTTCCGCGTCCGATCTCATCCAGAATCAGCAGACTGCTCGACGTCGCGTTTTTCAGGATATTGGCTACTTCATTCATTTCCACCATAAAAGTGCTCTGGCCGGAAGCAAGGTCGTCAGATGCGCCCACCCGCGTGAAAATCCGGTCGACAATTCCGATATTTGCGGATTCCGCGGGGACAAAAGATCCGATCTGCGCCATCAGCACGATCAGCGCATTCTGCCGCATGTAAGTGGATTTACCCGCCATATTCGGACCGGTAATGATGGAAATACGATTATCCTTATTGTCGAGAAAAGTATCGTTTGCGATAAACATATCATTGTTCATCATGCGTTCCACCACCGGGTGGCGGCCGTTTTTGATTTTCAGCAGCCCTTTCTCGTTGATCTTCGGCCGTGTATAGCCGTTGCGTTCCGCTACGGCGGCCAGAGAAGCAAATACGTCGATGGCAGCGACTGCTTTAGCTGTCGACTGAATCCGGTCTACCTGTTCAGCAATCTGATTCCGCACCTCACAGAACAGGTCGTACTCCAGAGCCGTCAGCTTGTCCTCTGCTCCGAGAATCGTCTCCTCCAGCTCTTTTAATTCCGGCGTAATATACCGCTCCGCGTTCGTCAGAGTCTGTTTCCGGGTATAGTAATCTGGCACCAGATCCTTATAGGAATTGGTTACTTCCAGATAATAGCCGAATACTTTATTGTATTTGATCCGGAGATTTTTGATGCCGGTCTTCTCCCGCTCCTCTTCCTCTATCTTCGCGAGCCAGCTCTTACCCTCCGTCTTTGCACTACGGAGGCGATCGACTTCCGGATGAAAACCGGTTTGTATCATGCCTCCCTCGCGGACGGAAATCGGAGGATCGTCTTCAATCGCACGTGCAATGAGGTCGCAGATATCGTCCAGCGTATCGAGTTTCCCCTTCAGTTCACATAAAAGATCAGACGAAAAATCCTGCATCAGCGTATGGATCGCCGGCAGCATCTGAAGGGAAGTTTTAAAGGCGATCAGATCCCTCGGATTTGCCGGGTGATAGACGACGCGGCCGATCAGCCTTTCCAGGTCATAGATCGGGTTTAAATACTCCCGCAGTTCTTCCCGCGTGATCATATTTTCACGGAACTCCGAGACCGCGTCCAGACGCCGTTCAATCTCAGACTTATCGATCAGGGGCTGTTCGATGTACGCGCGCAGGGTTCTGGCTCCCATGGCCGTCTTTGTGCTGTCAAGTACCCAGAGCAGAGAGCCCCGTTTCTGTTTTTCCCGAAGCGTCTCTGCAAGTTCCAGATTTCGCCGGGTGGAACTGTCCAGAATCATATACTTTCCCGTAGTATACGGAATAATCTTTGTCATATGAGAAAGCTCGGTTTTCTGCAGCTCCTTTAAATAGATCAGCAGCGAACCGGCAGCCAGAATGCCGCAGTCATAATCCTCAAGACCAAGCCCTGCTGTATCCGGTACATGAAAACGATCCAGAATCGCCTGCCGGGCCGCGGCATCGTCAAAATATCCGGCATCAAGCGCATAGACTGCTATGCCCAGACGATGACGCAGGTCTTCCAGGTCTAAACCGCTCATCAGAAACGGTTCATTGCAGATGATCTCAGACGGTACATATTTGCTGATCTCATCCAGCAGCTTCCGCTCAGAATCCAGTTCCGTGACATAATAATCTCCGGTCGTCACATCCGCAACGGATACTCCGTATCTGGAGTCCACATACACGATGCTCATAATGAAATTATTTTTTGCTCTCATCCAGCGCATTCGTGTCTAGGTTTGTACCCGGCGTTACAATACGCACGACCTCCCGGCGCACCAGACCTTTCGCCAGCTTCGGATCCTCAACCTGCTCGCAGATGGCGACTTTGTATCCCTTTGAGACAAGACGGGTCAGATAACCCTCCACTGCGTGAAAGGGGACACCGCACATCGGAGCGCGTTCCTCAAGACCGCAGCTTTTTCCGGTAAGCGTCAGCTCCAGTTCACGGGAGACCGTGACAGCGTCATCGAAAAACATCTCATAAAAATCTCCCAGACGATAAAAGAGGATACAGTCATGATACTCCTTTTTCGTTTCAAGGTACTGCGTCATCATGGGCGTTAATTTTTCGGTATCTATATCTTCGTATGTCACGAATGCTCCTCCTGTTGTTCTTTATCGCTGTTCCGCCGTTCTCAGTTCGCAAGCCGTCGGCTCGCGAACTGTCTTTTAATTATCGGCCGCACGGCTCATCGCCTGCGCTCAGAATTGCTTCCGCGCATTTCAGACCATCCATAGCCGCGGACATAATGCCGCCGGCATATCCTGCGCCCTCTCCGCACGGATACAGCCCGCCTATGTGGCTCTGGTAATCCTCCCCCCGGATGATACGCACCGGAGAGGATGTCCGGCTCTCCACGGCGGAAAGGATCGTATCGCCGCTGTCAAAACCATGTATTTTCCGGGAGAACGCGTGCATTCCCTCAATAAAAGCTTCTGAGATTTCATCCGGAAAAATCTCGCGAAGGTTCGCTGACGCAGCGGCTCCCTTCGTGCAGGATGAAGAAATCTGTTCTGATCCGCGCGCGCCATTCTCGAAATCTGAAAAACGCTGCTGCGGAATCCGGCCGCCTCCGGCTCTCCATGCTTTCTCCTCCAGATTCCGCTGAAACGCCACACCGGACAATGGGTCATCCGGATCCGGGAAATCCTGATGCGTAACTGAAACAATAATCGCGCTGTTCGCATTCCGGCTGTCTCTGGCATGATCGCTCATCCCGTTGACGGTCATGCGTTTCGGTTCCGAAGAAGCATTGACCACATATCCGCCCGGGCACATGCAGAAAGAATAGACACTCCTGCCGTTTGAGGCGCGATGTGTCAGCTTATAGGACGCGGCCGGCAAAAGGGTCAGATCTGCCTGTTCACCATACTGGCACCGGTTGATCTCTTTCTGCGGATGTTCCACACGCATGCCGACCGCGAAAGACTTGGCTTCCATCGGTACACCGCGCCGGCGCAGCATCTCAAACGTATCGCGCGCACTGTGTCCGATCGCCAGAACCGCGGCAGAAACCGTTACAATCTGTTCGTGATTTATTTCAAGCGCATGCAGGAACTGATTCTTCACGACCAGATCCGTTACCTTTGAGGAAAAATAAAACCGGCCGCCCATGCGCAGGATTTCTTTCCTCATATTTGAAACAACCGTGCGCAGAATATCCGTGCCGATATGAGGTTTATTCACATACAGAATATCCTCCGGAGCACCGCAGGATACAAATGTCTCCAGTACAAAACGGTTTCTTCCGAGCTTATCCTTTACCAGCGTATTCAGTTTTCCGTCCGAAAAAGTCCCTGCGCCGCCCTCTCCGAACTGAACATTTGACTCCGCAAGCAGCTCGCCGCCGTTCCAGAATTGTTCTACATCCGCCTGTCTCTCCTCCACACATTTGCCGCGCTCAAAAACAATCGGCTGATAGCCGTACTTTGCCAGCAGATAAGCGCAAAAAGACCGGCAGGTCCGGAACCGATCACCGCAACGGGCGCGGATAATGAAACATTCCCGCATGCCTCCGGATGATATTCCACGGGAAATACTTCCTGTACGCGGCCGTCCTGCCTTCTGTATGATGTCTTTTCTCCGATCCTCAGATCGATCGAATAGATGTATTTTAAATCTTCCTTATGTCTGGCGTCCACGGACTGCTTCACAATCTGAAATCGCTGTACATCTCTGGCGCGGACACCTACCATGCGGCAGGCTTTCTGAAAAACCTGTTCTCTGTCATGCCGCAGGGAAACCGAAATCTGCGATACACGAATGATCCTTGTCATATCTGCCTGCTCTCTGTGTGTATAAGCTGTAATCAAACTTTGTTTATTATAGCTGTTTTTCAGAGCAGTGTAAAGACCCGTTTGTATTGCTCCGATATGTTAAAATCCTTTTAAAATTGAATAATATAAAAAAATATGTACACCATATTAAATATAGTTCCCGTATAAACAGATCATGATTTTAAAGGAGTTCTGACTATGAAAAAAGATGGTGCCATCCGCATTTCCTTCATAATCTGCGCTGTTCTCATACTGATCGCATTCCGAGCCGGATATTACTTCGGAAACACAGGGACGGATACATCATCATCCGCAGCGGAGAGTACATCTGACTTATACCTCGAAAGCGAAACCGACGCATCCGAAACAATGACAGATATATCCAGAACTGCAAATAGCGATTCATCCGCAGCGGAAACAGACCCGGAAATAAATGAAATCGAAGATAATGACGGCAGCAGTCTGCCGGACATATCGGCAAACACATATTACCTGAAAAAAACGGGGATTATCTGTCTGTCTATCAGGGCAATTCCCGGGATGTATATTTTGAAACAGGTATAAGATTGTCCGATCTGCCTGAAGATATACAGGCGGAAGCCGAAACCGGCATTGTCTTTAACAGCCTGGAGGAGTTGTTCGGGTTTTTAGAAAACTACTCAAGCTGATGAATCGGATATAGCCGCCTGCGTTCCGGCAATAAATCCGCTGGTCCACGCCCATTGAAGATTATATCCCCCGCAGATCCCGTCCACATTCAGTATCTCACCCGCGAAATACAGTCCCGGCACCAGCTTTGACTGCATCGTATCATCGATATCTCTCAGGGAGACCCCGCCGCAGGTCACCTGTGCCTGCTCTGCGGGACGCGTACCGGTAATGCGAACCGTCGTTTCTTTCAGCAGATGCACAATCTGCGACAGCTGCTTATGAAAGATTTTATCTGACTGTTCGTGTACGGCTGTGTCCGGCAAATGCAGACTGACGCAGATCATATGCGCGATCTTCCGGTTGCAGAGACCGCTGAGAATCTGTTCCCAGGTTTTACGGCTGCCTGTTTTTTCTGCGGTAACATCAAGAAACTGTCCTGCTTCCTGAGAAGTTATATCCGGAAGAAAATCTACGGTTGCCTTTACTTCTGTCTGATCGGAAAGCGCTGCAGCCGCATATCGGCTTATCTGAAAAACGGGAATCCCTGAAATACCATACTCCGTCAACTGCAGCTCACCTGTATCCTCTGCCTGTTTTTTACCATTCACAAACAGTGCGATGCGCGCGTCACAGCGTACGCCGGCTGTGAGAGAAAGCCAGTTTTCATCGGATACCAACGGAACAAGGGCCGGTAATGGCCGCACAATCCTATGCCCGAAGTTCTCTGCAAACCGGTAGCAGCTGCCGTCGCTGCCTGTTTTCGGAGCGGCGATTCCCCCGGCTGCCAGAATGCATCGTCCGGCAGAGAATACATCTGTGTTTGTCCTGATCAGAAACGAAGGTCCTTCTTTGAAAATATCAGAAATCTCTGTTTTGTGATAAAACCAGATGCCGAGACGCCGCGTCTCGGCAATCAGCGCATCACGGATCGCGGAAGCCTGTCCGCTGCGCGGATAACAATATCCGTTTTTAGACTTCGCAAGGACGCCGAGGCGTTCAAAAAAGGAAACGGTTTCCCGATAAGAAAACCTCTTAATCGCGTTCCTGACCAGAGCAGGATCATCGCTGCGATAACAGTCCGGCTCCTGCCGTTCATTTGTAAAATTGCATTTCCCGTTTCCGGTTGAAAGGATCTTTTTACCGGAGACAGAACTGTGGTCAATTACAATGACGGAAGCTCCGTTTTCAGCCGCCGCAATGGCTGCCGTCAGACCGGAAGCGCCTGCTCCGACAACAATCACATCTGCCCTTTTGTCCGTTTGATTTGTATGAATCATATGATCTGTCCCTGTTATCAGCACTTTATTTTTTACAGCAGATGAAATTTTTTCGCGATTCGGATAATCCTGCTTCCCATCGGAAAACTCTTCAGTTCCTCTTCCGTCAAACCTTTGACCAGAAGAAGAATAACCGCATAGCTTATGACGCCTGCCAGAATCGCGATAATCGCAGCCGCCGCATTGCTGTTTACTGCTCTGTATATCACAAAATAAACAACATATACGATCACGCCCATAAGGACCGAGGCAACCGCCGGCTTGATAAACGTTTTCACGATGTTCGGGTGAAAACCGGAGTATCTGCGAACCGAAAGAGCGTTTAAAATGCACATAACGAGTGAGAATACAATATTTCCCACGATCATGGCATAAATATTCAGATCAAACACATAAAGCGAAATCGGCAGTGACACGATATTCGCGGCAAGCGCGATCAGCGCGTTCCGGATCGGGACACGCATCCGGTCTATACCCTGCAGCACGGCATTGGACAGAGTGGAGATAGAATAAAAAATAATGCTGATGGCTCCCGCCTGGAGCAGATGTCCCGCCAGATCGTTTGTTGTGGAAAATAAAAGTCGCATGATCGGGTTTGCCAGGACAGCCATCCCAACGGTACAGGGGAACGCGATCACCATGATAAAACGCATGGATAAACCGATTTTTTTGCGAACCTGCTCATGATCTTTTTTGGCAAATGCCGCGGCAAGTGCCGGTACGCTGCTTGTCGCCAATGCGGTGGATATGGATATCGGCACATTGACCAGTACACGGTAATAGCCGGAATAAACGCCCCACCAGAGAGAAACAGAATCACTGTCGTTTCCCTGCAGAATTGCGAGATTCTTAAACAGACCCTGGTCTACAATGGAAACCAGATTGTAGAGCGCGGTGCTCAACAGAATCGGAACAATAGTCAGAATCAGCACTTTCATGATGGAACCGAAGTTCTCCGGGCGTCTCCTGCTTAACTGGCGTTCTCTGGCAATGCCCTTTTTTAATCTCCTGCGATAAGCAAAAAATACAAGTGCGCAGAAAACCAGGCCGATCGCCGCTCCCGCGCTTGTACCCAGTGTGCCGCCCGCCGCGCCGTAAGCCTCCGCATAATGCTGTTCTCCGCCAAGTACCGAGGCGATTCTTGTGCCGTATCCGAACAGGACAAAAGCTGCAGCAACACTGACAACCGCATTCACAATCTGTTCCAGTATCTGGGAAACAGCGCTTGGAATCATTGTTCCGAGTCCCTGGAAAAATCCCCGTATTACACCGAGAACAGCTACGATGATCAGCGTCGGCGCCAGCACACGCAGAGCAAAGAAACTGAGAGGTGTCTGAAAAACCTTCGTCAGAAACTCCGCGCCGAAAAATATGAACAAACATCCGGCAGTACCGGTGACAAGCGCAATGATCAGCGCTCCCTGAAAGACACGGTACGCGTTCTCCTGCTGATGTTTAGCCATGCGCGCGGACACCATCTTAGACACTGCCATCGGAAGACTGTAGGATGATATCAGGAGTACCATGCTGTATATCTCATAGGCGCAGCTGTAATAGTCATTGCCGTACTCGCCGATAATATTTGTCATGGGGATACGGTAGAGAAGACCGATGACCCGGCTGACGATTGATGCGATCGCCAGAACGGATCCCTGTACCAAAAACGATGTGTCGCTCTTTTTACTACTCATAAATTACCTCTGTTTTTATTTTCCAAAATCTCTTACTGCGCGGAAAATTCCTCTTCGCCGGCATAAAACGTGATATTGTCCTCGTAGGTATCCTGAACGATACATACCCATGTTTTGCCCTGATTTAAGATGATCTCAACCCCGTCGGAATCATAATATCTCGTTGCCGCCGTCTGTGATTCTTTGGACCATGTGACCGGAATCGCCTGACCATTTGTCACATACCAGCCTGTCCCGGATCCGATCGTCTCCACATCCAGATAGCCGGTATCCGTGTTTGCCGTGTACCAGTCGCAGACCTGAATCAGGATATTCTTCACCGTAAGCTGTTCGTCCGTGAGCGCATCGATCTGTTCTGCACTGTTCTGATAGCGCTCATACAGTCCTGTTTCGGCATTATACACGAACCACGGCTTATTGGCAAGATATCCCGGCTGAACAACCGCGGCAGCCTCGCCGTCCGTCAGCGTGATCTCATTCTCATCATCCTCGTTGAACTGATAGTGAGACTCATAATCCTCATCATGCTGTGTCTCATAACCCTTGATGCTGATACCTTCCAGTATGCCCTCTCCGGTTGTATATGCGTTGTGCGGCGCGTTTTTGGAAGAGTCCCTGAAATACATGGTATTTTCCAGCTGTCCTTCCAGTCCGCTCAGATTGTTTACATAGGACTGACTCAGCATATCCACCGCGAGATAGGCCTGTCCGTAATGTCCGTAGATCGCGTCAAATTCGAGTGCCCAGTCAATATAATACAGACGGCAGCTGCGGATGGACATAATTTTTTCTACATTCTGATAATCCTGAAATATCGCCATCAGCCGGGTCTCAGGTCCCTCTACCGGCGCTTCATAAATGATATCGGCGGAACCGATGCCATACTGCGGCGTAGCGACCTTTGTATTGCCGATCATAACGGCAAACGGACGCTGCGCAGCCAGATCCGCATCAATCCACTCACCTGTCAGATCACTTCGTGCTTCCCCCTCATGCGAAGTATCTGTTTCCGTTTCAGCTTCTTCTTCCGCGGCCAGATCCTCCACTGCTACAATACCGATTTCCAGCTGTTCATCAGACACAGAGGCAGATAAATCTTCTGTCCCGCAGCCAGAAAAAAGTGCCAGGCACAATCCGCCCAGCACGGCAAGAATAGCCAGTTTTTTCATATGTGTTCTTCTCCCTGTTTTCGTATTAACGGTTAATTTCTAATGTTTCCAATATTGTTTTCTGATGTGCTTCCATCAAAGCGGCATCCTCCGGTTCCATATGGTCATATCCCATCAGATGAAGCATGCTGTGTGTGATCAGGAACGCATATTCTCTTTTCCGGCTGTGCCCGTAAGCTTCTGCCTGTTCCCGAACCTTGTCGAGTGAGATGACGATATCACCCAGCATAACCTCGCCGGTATCGGGATTCACGCATCCCTCCCACTGCTCTTCTATCTCCGAAAAATCAGCCGGCGCAGGGTAATCCAGCATAGGAAAAGACAGTACATCCGTCGGCGCGTCAATTCCGCGTGTTTCCCGATTGATCGATTGTATACGGTCATTTCCCACGAGTGTAAGCGCGATCTCCGCTTCAAAGGGAAACTGCTCCGACTCCAGAGAAGCCTCCGCGACCTGCTGCGCCAATTTGCGGTAATGAAAGGAAAAATCCGGCTTTTGTTCACAGAAGATATGCATTGTCATATTATACCGGCCTCCTTGTTTTCTGTGTGCGGCTCTTCTCTCTGGAAGCCTGTCTGTTTTCATATTCCTCATATGTCTTAACGATTTTCTGTACAAGCGGATGCCGTACAACATCCTGGCTGCTCAGACGGCAGAAAGCAATATCATTTACTTTTTTCAGAACCTGCATGGCTACATCAAGTCCGGATTTTGCTCCGGGCGCAAGGTCCTTTTGCGTCGCGTCGCCCGTGACTACCACCTTTGAGCCGAAACCGATTCGCGTAAGAAACATCTTCATCTGTGCCGGCGTCGTATTCTGCGCCTCGTCCAGAATGATAAACGCGTTATCCAGTGTCCGGCCGCGCATATATGCCAGCGGCGCCACCTCGATCAGGCCCTTTTCCTGATTTTTCAGAAAGCTTTCCGGACCCATGATCTGGTACAGAGCGTCATAGAGAGGACGCAGGTAGGGATCAACCTTGCTCTGCAGATCTCCCGGAAGAAAACCGAGCTTTTCACCTGCCTCGATCGCCGGTCTGGTCAGAATAATGCGGCCGACTTCCTCGTTTTTAAAAGCGGTGATCGCCATGGCCATCGCCAGATATGTCTTGCCAGTGCCGGCAGGACCGATACCGAATACGATCATCTTTTCACGAATCTGATCCACGTAGTTCTTCTGTCCGAGCGTTTTCGGCTTTACCGCCTTGCCGTCTATCGTATGGCAGATGATCTCACTGTCCGCTTCCAGCAGCGCATGGCGATTATACGAACAGGTATCGATCGCGTAGGAGACATTCTGCTCCGTGATATCATTCCCTCTGGCTGAAAGTGCGACCATCTGATTCAAAACGGAACAGGCGGCATCCACCGCTTCCTGTGTTCCCATCAGTTTCAGATTTCCGTCGCGCACAACGACCGTCACGCCAAGACGTTTTTCAATCAGCTTCAGCCATGCGTCAAACGGTCCGAATACATTCGCCATATGGTCAATCGGAATGTCCATCATCTGCTGTATCAATTCCATCCGGATTCGTTCCTTCCTCAATCTCTGTCGGTGAAATTTCCTCATAAGAATTCTGGGTGACCAGAGCATCCAGCACACCCTGAACGAGAATATTTTTCCCACTATGCTCTATAATAACACTATTTGATAAAATTTGAACCCCATTTTCGGCTAAATTTTCACAATACCGGGTTAAATGCGACTGCGCCAGAGCTTCCGCTTCCTCATCCGTGTATGTACCGGTCTGTATTTCATATGCCAGATACTCTGACTTTACGATCACAAACGGGAGATAAAAGTCTGTACCGATCACCGCCGGACGGTATTTTTCCAGTATGATATAACTCTCCCGGGAGTTTGACAGTTGAATATCCTCAAAACATTCTTTAGGCCGCAGAAAGCCTA
>JAJQFQ010000090.1 GCA_021201035.1 Clostridiales bacterium | reverse complement strand
ACTCGGCTTTCGTTCAGTCGGGGACTGTCGTGGATGGGTTGCTTAGGAGTGGCGTGTATATTTTTGCGGGGGCACCCAAAGTCGGAAAATCTTTCTTGTCGCTGCAACTTGCGGTCAGCATTGCATCGGAGCGGCCGTTTTTGACTTATGGTGTTCGCGGCGGAACGGTTTTATATTTGGCTCTCGAAGACGATTACAGCCGTCTCCAGCAGCGGGTGGCGAGAATGTTCGGAGAGGATTACTGTTGCCAGGAAAAGCTTTTCTTTGCGACGGATGCTGAAACAATCGGCGGTAACTTTACCACCCAGCTGGAAGATTTCATTAAATCACATCCTGGCACGAAACTGATTATCATCGACACGCTTCAGCGTATCAAAGATATGCAGGGGGCGAGTTATTCCTACAGTCGGGATTATGAGTTTATGGCCGACTTGAAGACAATCAGTGACAGGCACCATGTCTGCATGTTGATTGTTCACCATACGCGCAAGCGGGAAGCTCGTGATATTTTTAACATGATCTCTGGTACCAACGGACTCCTTGGTGCAGCGGATGGGGCTTTGGTCATTAGCAAGGAGAAGCGCACCGCCAACGTCGCTTTTGTGGATATTGTCGGGCGGGATCAGCCTGATCAGAAGCTTACCATTGAGTTTGATCGGTCAAAATTGATCTGGAGCCTGCGGAAGTCCGAAACAGAACTCTGGAAGGAGGAAGCCGATCCCTTGCTGGATGCCGTTGCGGCAATTCTGTTGGGTGACAGACGCGAGTGGAGGGGAACAGCAACAGAACTTCTGGAATTGCTGCCGGAAAATTTTTCTATCCAGCCGAATGTTTTGACCAGGCACCTGAACGTGAAGGCTCGCCAGTTGTACGAGGATTACGGGATTCAGTATCACACAAAGCGCGGCCACGAGCGCGAAGTCTTCCTGAAATTCATCGCTCCCTATATTCCGGATCGCGTCGATTGCGACGGTCGCGACGATACATGACGTATACATCAAGACTGCCGTCCTGATTCTTTCTAGATTACGGGAACGAATGCATGTTTAGTTTTAACAGCTGACGCACACGGACTGGTACGAGGCGGAAAGTGTCTCCGTACCAGTCTTTTCTCATAGTCTCGTTGAACGCAAAATGAATAACAGGGGGGATTTTACTCCGTTAATTTTTTCGCATTCTTTTCGTCCTCTCTCAGCAAAATCTCTCTGTTGCTCTTTGGGAGGGGGTGGATATAATGATCATATGCTTTCGGCAGGCTGATATATATCTGTGCCGCCATCTCTCACATGCTTAACACTGCAATGTCTCCCTGATTTCAGACGTACAAATATGGATATCTGTAATCGTAAAGCGGTACCTTCACTATTTCAATATAAATGATGCTTTATCGCCAAACTTTATAGAGCACAGCGTTACATGCGTTAAGTTTTTGACTCCATAACCGTTGCGTCTGTACAGCATCTCTTCCTTGTTTTTCAGCCTTTGGTTAGTTCTCTGCTATGTTATTCATTTCGTTGCGCTTGCCGCGTTCACAATTCGTCGTTTCTTATAGGGTGAAATAATCGTCGCTAGCGACGCAGATCGACGCAAATGGACATGTGAGTTTCGCATTTTGGCTGTCTGAGTAGGCCAAATGGAAATAGTATAATCGTTTATATTATAAAACTGGAGGTAAGAAAATGTTAAAAGCAGAACTTAAACGCAGAAATTTATGGAAGGACATTTTGGAAAGGACAGGTTCAAAAAAGGAATTTGGACTGTTGGCTTTACCTGACTGGGATTGCGTCAAATGCTGCCGTCTGGAAAAGGATTGGTTATCCAATGTTTTCGGTGAGCGTGACATGTATGGTGTGAAACCGTGGAATCCGTTATTTATTGTTTCTCAGACAGGTACGGGAAAGTCTACACTGGTTCTCGAAAAATGCCTTCCTGTCGCTATGAAGGAAGAGAAAAAGATATTATACTGCGCGAACCGTGTCGTTCTTGTTTCTCATATGAAAGAACGGGCGATGAAAAATAAGCTTAATGGGGAACTGGAAGGGGATATTGGTTTGATCAAGGATATGAAAAAATATTATTCTGATGAAGGTATACAGGATTGTTACAACTTTGGGGGAGTCGATATCTATAGCTACCATGAGTTGCTCCATCATATGTATGAATTAGATTTCTCTATGTATTCCTTTGTCATATTCGATGAGACGCATTTCTTTATCAGTGATGCAACATTTAACCCGTATACTGAGGAAATATTGGATCGGTTATTAGAGAAGGCTCGCAACAACTGTCGAATTTACTTGACGGCGACTCCGGAGGAATCCATCTTTCCTATATATTCTAAGGAAAGAGCGTATCTGAAAAATGAAGCCTATGGATTCGGCGAAATGATGGTGTATATTATGGATGAAGATTATTCGTACATTAATCCGATCTTTTTTGATGACGAAGAAGTGATGATAAATAAAATTATCGAATCTAAGAATGATAGCTGGTTAGTGTTTGTGAGGGAAAAGGTATCAGGAGAAAGAATCAGAGACGAAGTGAGTAAGGCAAAAGAGGATGCTGTTTTTATTACGGCCGATTCAGATAGAGATTCAGCAGAATATCGGGAACTGATCGAGAAGGGTAAATTGCCGAAAAGAGTGCTCATCACAACGAAGGTTCTGGATGTCGGGATTGATATATTCACTAAAAATCTCAATATCGTTCTCTTTGAGGATAATATAGTTGAGATGAAACAGATGATTGGGAGAAAACGGATAAAGAAAAATGAAAAAATAAATGTATTTTTTTTCGTTCCGACATATAAAGAACTGTCGAAAAGATGGGGGCGGATTAAAGAAGAAATTAGTAATGAAAAGGCTTTAATGTCAGCGATTGAATCATCAGAGAAAAGCATATATTATGAGGTGCTTCCCCATCCTTTGTACTGCGGTTCGCTTGAAGGGGTTAAGTATAATAGGTTCAGTGTAAACAAGCTTGAGGAAGATAGCGACTATTATGAAGATCTATTGAATAAATTAAAAGATGTTCAGGAGTCTGGCAAATATGCATCTGTATATCAGGAGTTGATTTTGCAGAATTTTAAAGGTGTAAACACTTCTGGTTATTTGGAAGGAGATGCAGACGAGGAAACAAAAAAAGCTGTTCTGAATTTGATTAAGAAGTGGGAAGGCAGCACTATAATAAAAGAAGAATTTCCCAAATTTGCTGCTGAACTTGCAGCTATTGCAGGGGATGCTAGAAAAGATAGGAGAGAAGGTCGTGGAGAAATGGGAAAAGCGAAGGTGAACGAGGTATTGGAGCAGTACGGTTATTTTGTTGATACAGTTTCGGTGAATCCTGCAAAATATCAGTTAAAAAAGATAGGAAGGAAATTGAAAAATGGGTAAAGATTTGTTTTTTCTTAATACTGACACCTGCTGGGGATTATTTTTGGTCAGTGACAGCCATTATCCCTTGGAGTTTCGAGAGAACGTGTCTTGTGTGACATATTTAAACGCAGATGATGACATTGAAAAAACACTGTTGGAAAAAATCGGAAGAAATCAGCTAGTGAAAAATAATGTCGTTATTCCACGGGATATAGGGAAAATATTTCGTAAGTAATTAGTTGGTATTGATATGCATAAGGCCACGAGATACATTTCTCGTGGCCTTTATAAGCGTGTGTTCACTATTGAATATATATAGTATATTTATATGCTGCCATTTAGAACAATGAAATATAAATGTCAACCGTTATTTGGTTTTTCTTGAATTGCTTGGTAATCAAGTGCAAAGGCAGCAATTTTCTTTAAAGAATCTGGTAGATTATCGTTATCGTTTGACGGGCAAATTTCCCGTAAGGTTTTTGTGATTCCAGGATGGTTTTGTTTTTTGCATCAAAATCAGCAGTAAGGAAAGCGTTATGATATATCAATGATGATAGCGTCAAAATATTACATTGCCTCTTAAGCTGACTCTCATAATTTTTCATAGATTCTATGCCTTCATCTATGCTTGGTGTCAATGTTCGACAAGAAAACAACAATCTGCATCTGTCTAAAATTGCATATAGATATTCTGAAGTCTCTTGTATGTTGTCCTTGGAAGATTCAGTGGTATTATACCAGGGCATAGCGAACTTAATGGTATTTAGTAATATGAATGGATTGTTCAATCTATTTATATCTTTTGATAATAATTCTGGCGCAGAAGAATTTTCGTTTTGAACTGTATATTCCCAAATCCTGAGCAGAGCAAGAGTGGTTTTGTTCATTAGTTCTAAATGCATACAATAAAGAGGAGCATGGTTGTCAGATGGTTTTCGGTCTTCCCATTTTAAAAAAGATGAAAGAGAGTCTATTAACTCAGTTGGGGGCAAATCACGAAATAAATCGTATTTTAATACTGCCATTTGTAAGTTCCAACTATACTCGGATTCAGGTGTTCTCCTCTTTGGAAGATATACGATATTTCCTAATTCAGCTGCATACGTATACAGTTCTTCGGCTAAGGCCTGGAGGCTATATTTGATGCAAAATTGAATGGAAGAACGGAAAAAGATTTCAATTACAAGCCAGTGCGTAAAGATTATGTCCGTAAAAGGGTCATCTTCATGAGGGTAATAATCATCCATATAACCTTTGTTACGGAATGATTCTCTTTCATCAGGAGACATGCGGGTTTCCTTAATAAAGTATTTATCTAATTCTTTTCCGGATTTTTCTCCTTTTTCCTTTATATAGCTCTTGAAATCTTCATTTACAGCACGAATTAGTAATTCACATGTTTTTGTGTGAATAGGGGTCTGAGATAAGCCATCTAAAACGTAGGAAAAGCTATTCATAAAGTCCAGAAAGAAAGAATATTCTTTGTTGCTAAATGATTTTATGGAACTTACCGAGGCGACAATTATTTTGGGGATATGTATTTTGTCATCAGTAAGCCATCCAAGATTTTTGAGCATCATAATAAATGGTGAATTTTTATTAAGGTTCAGATAAGGATACAGTTCTGGCATAGTAAAATCATTAGAAAGGGTTTGACAGTGATATAAAAGGTGTAACATTTGTTTTTCGGTATCCTCAAAATAGTTTCCATATATATTTCGGATATACTTATTGAGAGTTTGCCCAGAAGACTTTCTTTTGTAATATAAGGATAATTTTGGATTAATTGAGTACGAATCCTTTTCCCGATTGATTTTTTCAACAGATGTGTTAAATGTCAATGATTTCAGGAACTCCTTGCCCTCACCAGGATTATTTTTCTCTAATTCTTTATAATATGCAGCGGCTATTCGATATACATACAGATTTGTTCCCAAACAGCTGCAGATATCTGTTAAAAAATTATTGTCAAATTCTGTTTCGCATAAACCTTTGAAAATAATTTGGAGGTTTTCAGGAGAAGGAAACTCATAGGTGGAGATAGATATATCGTCAGGAAGGGTTTCGCAGACAAAGACAATATGACATGGAAGGGCATCCGCATATTTTTTAACTATCGAAAAATCTGTGATGTTGTCCATGATCAGAGTGATGTCAGAAGGGATTAATTTTAATTCTTTTAAGGTGATCTCTGGGTAGTTTTGCCACGGGTTAATGTATTTTAAACCATAGTCAGACGACAGAGCAGAAAAGTCCTCTTTCCAAAAACGGTAATCAGGAAATATTGTGTATAAAATAAATTCATCTAAAGACTGAGTAGACGCAAGGCCAGATTTTACGTCTATGTAAAATGTTGTTTTAAGGTGTTTTTTGTGTAGTGTTTTAAAAAGGTGGTTTTTCCGCATTCAGGTGGCCCATAAAAAATTAACTGTGAGAGGTTTTTTATGGCCTCTGTGAAATGTTTGGTAGGAATTTCAATACATGTTTCCGATGTGATGTTGACTTTGTTTGAGCGTAAACCTATAGCGCTAATTAATAAAATCAGCTTGTTCCAGAAAATGCTAAGAGCGTGTTCTTCATCGTATTCTTCATCTAAGAAGGATGTTTCTTGATTATCCATATTAAACCGCGGATAGGGGGTATATTGCTCATATAAAGAATCCATGGCATCCATGTAATATTTCAACTTGGTTTCGCTCTCATCAATAGTATCGATAAAATTTTTTCCCTTATCTTTTTTGGTGTCATTATTTTGAGTATCGTCATTTTTATCAGGAGTATCGGCAAAATTTTTCTCGTCATTTTTGTCGCCAATTCTAAGAGCGCCATCAATGGCATCAGATAAACTAAAAAAATATCCATCTGAATCTAAGGCATTTTTCATACAATTTACGATATGTGTTGGTTTTAATGCTCTGCTTTTTATGTTGATTTTATCAGGGTATTTGGATCCGAATATTTGCTTTAATAATGTGCCCCGTTTGACTCGTTTTGGAAGGCTGATGTTGTATTTTGACTTGAGCGGTTCGTATTCATAATTTGCAATTTTAAGCAGTTCGTTGATTAAATTCTCGAAATTTTCATTTTCATATTTTGAATTGTTGTTTTCAGAGCTATTTGTAATTTTCGCATTTTCCATGTCTGAACCTCCGAAATCATTGTGCGATAATCATATTATAAACCGATGCGATAAATTTGAACAGATAAAAATGATGTATACATGGATGGGAAATGAGAAATTCATGATGAATATTTATATACTATATTTTTAATAGAAGCAGATTTATTGCAAAGTGTAAAACCACTGTTAGGAGAAACGGAGGTGAGAGCGTGGCTAACGGTTATTATGCATTTTATGACAGTGATGGTTTGGGTGTTTATTGGGATCATAATAGATTCATGCGAGTGGTGTCCAGATGCTTTGATTGTCCTGTTGTAAAAAGGTTTGATTCAATCACTGCAGCGATAAATTTTGCAGTTGGCGGATATAATGAACTGCTTGAAGCTGAAGGAGCCGAATTCGGTTTCTTCCCCGAAGGCAGTTATCTTTCAGTCAACTATGTGTATTTTCGGCGTGAACTGTGTTGAGATTATTGAAAGGAGAATATTACTATGAGTGAAAAGGCGGAAAGCAGAGTTTATCTGGCAGCAGATATTCAACACGCGCTTGGCCTTGGTCGCACTAAGACCTATGAGTTTTTGAATGAGGTTTATAACCAGAAAAATCCACCGTTCCGAGTCATTAAAGTAGGAACGTCCGTTCGGGTATTAAAATCGTCTTTTGACGATTGGCTGAACGGCGTATAACCTATAAGCCTGAAACATTTCGATGAAAGGAGGTGAAGCCCGATGGGAAATAAGAAGGGCAATGCATTCTATGAACACGGCAGCTGGTACCACCGTCTGAAGCTGCTCCAGAATGATGGCACGACCAGATACACAAAGAAGGGCGGTTTCGCGACCGCCGAAGATGCCGAGCGCAGCTTCTCCGCTTGCGAGGAAGCATACAGGAAGTCCTGTCGGGCTTATCGCGCCTCCTCATCTGCAAACTTTGAACTGGCTGACTATCTGGTTTTCTGGCTGGATGAGATCTACAGCGCGAGGGTCGAGAATGCATCGCTCATGCTGGCATCCTATGTGCTGTATGATCTAATCCTGCCAAACGTAAACCAGGGAGTAAAACTCCGGCACGTCAGCGTGGAATATCTGGATGTTCTGCTGAAAACGGTGTCGAAAACATGTGAATCCGCAGGAAATAAGAGTAGGGAACTCTTAAATATCGCATTTAAGGATGCCGTGGCGCATGGCTTTATTTCCAGAAATCCTGTGCCGGATACGAAACCGTACAAGCGGCGGAAACCGAAAATCATGGTCCTTAATAAAGAGAAAATGCGATTCTTTCTGGAGAAGGCGTCAGAAAGCAGCTGGTATCTGGAAATCTTATTGGGCCTGTTCGTTGGGCTTCGCAAGGGAGAGATACTGGGTTTAAAAATCAGTGATTTTGACATGGGACACAGCACCGTCAGTATTAAACGTCAGGTTACGGCAGACCCCATTGTATTGAAGGGGCAATCTGCAGTTTCTGAGTATCAGGTAATTGAGAAAGAGCCGAAGACGCAGAATAGCTTTCGGACATTGCGGGTACCGGAGGCTGTGATGGTGGAGGTGACGAAACGGAAGAGATTAATTGATCTAAGGAAGGAGGCTCTTGGAGAGGCGTACATAGATAAGGGCTACCTGTCCTGCAGAGAAAACGGCCTGCCGCATTCGTTGGCATCTTTTAATAGTGCACTGACAAAGCTGTGCAGCAGGAATGGTTTACCGCACATCACTGTCCATGGACTGAGACATATGTATGCGACGATTCTGATCGAGCAGGGCGTTCCGCTTGTGAAGGTAAGTACTCTTCTGGGTCATGCGTCGGTCCACACGACGTTTGAATACTATTGTGAGGTCATGGATGAGAATGAACGCATACTGGATTTTATGAACGGCTCTTTTATGCCGGAGGAGTGACAATATGTTAAAGCTTGAACAGAAGGATTACATTGACTGGATCGTCAGGCCGGTCATGAAGATCAAAGAGAGGAATAACTATGGTTACCGTGTCGTCCTGCTTTATGCGGACGGAACAAAACATACCCGCCAGTATTCTGGCTTTACAACGAAAAAAGCGGCGGAAGAGGCCAGAATGAACACGATGGGTGAACTGGCAAACGGAACCTATATCGTCAATGACAGAGTCAAATGCAAGGATTTTCTGGAATACTGGCTGGAGTATGACATCCGCCAGAGGGCGCAGAGCAGCAATACTTATGATTCATATTCTAATATCGTAAGGAAACATATTATCCCGTTTCTGGGAAATAAGAAGCTGGCAGAGATACATAAAGGGGATATTCAGCGTTTGTATGATGACCGTGTAGCATTTTCAAAACCGATCGCGCGGCAGGTAAAGACTGTGATCAATACTGCATTGCGCTATGCGGTGTCCCCCTGTAAGCTGATTCCCGTGAACCTGGCGGAGGGAGTGCTGCTCCCTAAAACTGTGGAAGCAAGGCCGTACCACACCAGAAATATTGATACGGCAAAGACACTGAATGTGGAGCAGATATCGCTCCTTCTGGAAGCGAGCAGGGAGACACCGATCCATATGCAGGTATTGTTCAATGTTATGATGGGGCTGCGGCGTCAGGAAATCAATGCAGTGAAGTATTCGGATGTGGATTATATCAGCCGTACACTGTCAGTAGAGCGTCAGCTGGGGAAAAAGCTGAACCGCACTCCTTATGGGAAGGATGAGAAGCCCACGACAAAGAGTGAGCTGCCGCTGAAGACTTCGTCCAGCTGGAGGGTATTACCGATTCCGGATTATGTTTTTGAGGAAATCTTAAGGGAACGGGAGAAATATGAGGAGAACAGGAGAAGGAGGGGTTCGCAGTTTCTGGATGCAGATTACATTTGTTGCTCGAATTATGGGAAGTCGCGCAGCAAGGATTTCCACTGGAAACATTACAAGGCGTTGCTGAAAGAGCTTGGCTTGCCTGATATCCGCTGGCATGATCTGAGGAGTACCTACTGTACATTGCTCCTGAAAAATGATTTTAATCCGAAAGCGGTCTCCAGACTGATGGGACATGCAAAGGAGATCATTACGATGGACGTGTATGGTGATAATGCAAATATCATTCCCGAAGAGATTCCGGAACTTCTGGAATACATGGATGAGGTCATGCCAAAGAAACCGGATGCGGACAATGCGGGAACGAAAGTTTTAGATACCGTGATAGATGTGGAGGCGTTTCTGGGGACAAAAGAAAAAACGGGAGCATAAAAATTATTTAGATGCATTGCTTGCAGACAGAAAAGTGTTATGATAGTATATGAAAAGACGTGGATTTTAGTTCATATGAGGCGCATGGAGGTGAATTTTATGCTCGCTGCAGTAAAAGGTATTATACGAGGAAATACAGTAGTGATTGAAGATGATGACATACGGGCTTATGATGGGTCTGAAGTTGTTGTGACATTATTAGAGCATCATGCCAGGCCCCAGAGACAGGTCTCAAAAAAAACTGCACTCGATTGGGACAGTTTTGTTTTGCCAAGTACCCGCGGAAAGAATGTCGACGAATATATGAAGGAGATGCGTGATGGTGACAGAATATAATAAGGTCTTTATTGATACGGCACCATTCATATATTTTATCGAAAAAGATGAGAATAATCCACATTATTTTGAAAAGGTAAAGAATTTCCTGATCAAAGGATATGAAAATGATGTTGCGTTTGTGACATCAGTGATTACGATAGAGGAATATATGGTGTTTCCGTATCGTAATAATCAGCCGAAATATATAGAATTGTTTGACCGGCTCATACATTCTCTTGGAATTAAAGTTGTTGATATCGATAATCAAATTGCCAGAAAAGCCGCTGAAATCCGAGCAGAATATAAGGCGTATAGAGCTATGGATTCTTTGCAGCTGGCAGTTGCATGTCTGACAGGGTGTGATCTGTTTCTGACAAATGATAAGCAGTTAAAAGGATTCAGAGAGCAAAAGTGTATTGTAGTTGACGATCTGGATTAAAAACAATCTACAGGCGCGAGGGGGAGCAGCTGATTTATGTCCGGCTGCTCCTGTCTGTATATCAGATTTTCCGCAGGATTTTATTTTTTCCGAGTGGTCGGGAAAAATGAAATTTGTGAACGAAATTCGTAAAAGCACGATTTTTGAATGAACTGAATATGTGCCTTTTCGAATTTCTGCCTGATAGGCGAACTTTTTTGATATGGATTTTGGAGGTGATTTTTCTCCGATGTTGTTCAAATTGCACAAACCATACGAGCCCACCGGCGACCAGCCGCAGGCCATAGCCGAGCTGGTAAAAGGCTTCAAAGAAGGCAATCAGTTCCAGACTTTACTGGGCGTCACCGGCTCCGGGAAGACTTTCACGATGGCGAATGTCATTGAAGCCTTAAACAAGCCGACTTTGGTGATTTCGCACAATAAGACCCTCGCTGCACAGTTGTATGGTGAGATGAAGGAATATTTCCCTGAGAATGCGGTTGAGTATTTTGTGTCCTACTACGACTATTACCAACCGGAGGCCTACGTCCCTTCCACTGACACCTATATCGCGAAGGACTCTTCCATTAACGACGAAATCGACAAGCTTCGTCTTTCCGCCACGGCTGCCTTATCCGAGCGGAAAGATGTTATCATTGTTGCATCAGTTTCCTGTATTTACGGCATCGGAAGCCCCAGTGACTATCAGAATATGATTGTTTCCCTTCGTCCCGGCATGGAGAAGGATCGGGATGAAGTGATCCGGCAGCTGATTGATATGCAGTATGACCGGAATGACATGGATTTTCACCGCGGCACTTTCCGTGTCCGCGGCGACACGCTGGAGATTTTTCCGGCAGATTACGGGGAGACGGCGGTTCGCGTTGAGTTTTTCGGCGATGAAATTGATCGCATCACGGAGATGGATGTTCTGACCGGTGAAATCAAAGCGAGATTGGAGCATTGTGCGATTTTTCCGGCTTCTCATTATGTAGTGCCGCAGGAGAAAATTAACCGGGCGGCGGCGGAGATTGAAAAGGAGATGGAAGAGCGTGTCCGGTTTTTTAAGGGAGAGGATAAGCTGATTGAGGCGCAGCGTATAGCAGAGCGCACGAATTTTGATGTGGAGATGCTGAGGGAGACCGGTTTTTGCAGCGGGATTGAGAATTATTCCCGCCATCTTTCCGGGTTGGAGCCGGGTGTCCCCCCGTATACACTGTTGGATTATTTCCCGGAAGAATTTCTGATCATTGTGGATGAGTCTCATATTACCATCCCGCAGGTCAGAGGTATGTACGCCGGTGACCGTTCCAGAAAGACGACGCTTGTGAATTACGGTTTCCGTCTGCCGTCGGCGCTGGACAACCGGCCGCTGAATTTTGAGGAGTTTGAAAGCCATATTGATCAGATGCTGTTTGTCTCCGCTACGCCGAATGTTTATGAGGATGAGCATGAGCTGCTGCGCGCGGAGCAGATTATCCGGCCGACCGGGCTTCTCGATCCGAGGATTGACGTTCGGCCGGTGGAGGGACAGATTGATGATCTGATCGCCGAGGTGAATAAGGAAACCGCAGAAGGGCATAAGGTTTTGATTACAACGCTTACGAAGCGGATGGCGGAGGATCTGACAGATTATATGAAAGAAGTCGGCATCCGCGTGAAATACCTTCATTCCGACATAGACACGTTGGAGCGGGCGGAGATTATCCGCGACCTCAGGCTGGATGTGTTTGATGTTCTGGTGGGCATTAATCTGCTGCGTGAGGGTCTGGACATTCCGGAGATTACGCTGGTCGCGATTCTGGATGCGGACAAGGAAGGCTTTCTCCGGTCGGAGACATCTCTGATCCAGACAATCGGCAGGGCAGCGCGAAACAGCGACGGCCATGTGATTATGTATGCCGATACCGTAACGGATTCGATGCGCGTAGCGATTGAGGAGACGGAGCGCCGCAGGAAACTCCAACAGGCATATAATGAAGCACACGGTATTACGCCGCAGACGATACAGAAATCAGTTCGAGATCTGATCAGTATATCGAAAAAAGTGGCGAAGGAGGAGATGGAGTTTACGGTCGATCCGGAGTCCATGAGTAAAAAGGAACTGGAGAAGCTGATCAAAGATGTGACAAAGAAAATGGAGAAGGCAGCCGCGGAGCTGAATTTCGAAGCGGCCGCGGATTTGCGTGACAAAATGATAGAATTAAAGAATGTGCTGCGGGATATAGACAGCGCAGAGTAGCGGACAGATGAGACAAATCCTGTTTTGTCTCATTGGCGAATGAGGTGAAATCTGCTATTGCCTGACATGCAGGGAGTGAAATATGGATGCATTTGTTGCGGTCGATCTGGAGATGACCGGTTTGAAAGTAAAAACAGATCATATTCTGGAGATCGGCGCGGTGAAAACGGAAAACGGCAGAGTGACGGATACATTTCAGACGCTGGTAAATCCGCATCGCGGTCTGGACGAGGCCATTGTACGGCTTACCGGCATCACGGATGAGATGGTACGGGACGCTCCTGACGCGGAGGAGGCGGTCCGGGCGTTTCTGTCTTTCGCCGGGGAACTGCCCCTGCTTGGGCATAATCTGATGTTTGACTACAGCTTTCTGAAACAGGCGGCTGTTAATTGTGATCTGCCGTTTGAACGGGATGGTATCGATACGTTAAAAATCGCGCGAAAGGTTCTGGCAGAGCCGGAGCGCAAGTCTCTGGATTCTCTCTGCGATTTTTTCCATATTCAACGAGACAGGTGTCACCGCGCGTTAGATGACGCGAAGGCTGCCTGTCTGTTGTTTTTCCTGATGCGGGAGAGTTACGGTCAGGAGCAGGCGGATCTGTTTGCCGCGAAGCCGCTGCGGTATCGGGTAAAAAAGCAGGGGAAGATCACGCCTGTTCAAAAAAGAGACTTGAATCATTTACTCATTTATCATAGAATAGAGAATCATGTAGATGTGGAAAATATGACAAGGAGTGAAGCCTCCCGTATGATCAATGAAATATATGTGAAATATGGGCGAGTTCAGTAACAGGAGGAAAGGCTGCATGTATAAAAATACGAAGAAAAAAAGGATTTTAACTGCCATCATCGCGATTTTGATCGTGGCGGCTCTGGTGTTGTCTATGGTGGTGGCTGCGTCAGTCTGAGAAAGGTGGCTGTATATAATGAAGAAATGGATGAAAGCGATACCGGTGATTTCGGCTGCCCTGATCGCGATAGCCGGTTACAGTTCAATAAGTGCTCATGCGGGGAATACGGATACTGACACCATTCCGGAGGGCATTTATATTGGCAGCGTATCGGTGGGCGGCATGACGATTGATGAGGCCGAAGAGGTTGTCAGCGATTATGTGGAGGAGATTTCGCAGGAGACGGTTACGCTGACGGCGGATGAGAACTCTATTGAGACCACACTGGAAGAACTCGGGTTTACGGAGGATGTGGATGCTTCTCTGCAGGAGGCACTTCAGTACGGACAGACCGGGAATCTGGTCAGACGATATAAGGAACAGAAGGATCTGGAGAATGAGGATCGGGTATTGCCGCTTGCGCTGACAGCGGATGAGGATCAGATAGCGGATTTTCTTGAGGAGCATGCGGTTGAAATTAATCAGGATGCAGTCGATTACAGTCTGACACGCGAGGACGGAGAATTTGTGATCGTTGAGGGTCAGAATGGCCTGGCGGTTGATGTAGATGCGTCCGTGACGCTGATAGCGGATTATTTTGCGGAGGGATGGCAGGAGGAAACCAGTATTGAACTGGCTGTTGAAGTGACGGAGCCGCAGGGTACCGAGGAAGAATTGTCAAAGGTGCAGGATGTGTTGGGGACATACAGCACGAATTATTCTTCTTCTGCCAGCGGCCGAAAGACGAATGTGAAAAACGGCTGCAGCAAGATCAACGGCAGTGTGATTTATCCGGGAGAGACTTTTTCCGTTTATGAGGCGGTCAGCCCGTTTTCCGAGGAAAACGGATATGCGCTGGCGGGATCCTATGAGAACGGCACGACGGTGGAAACCTACGGCGGCGGCATATGCCAGGTGTCCACTACCTTATACAATGCCGTGATCCGGGCAGAACTGGAGGTTACGGAGCGATATGGTCATTCGATGATTGTCTCTTATGTGGATCCTTCCGCTGACGCGGCGATTGCGGGCACATATAAGGATTTAAAGTTTGTAAATAATACAGATTCCCCGATTTATATTGAGGGAGCGGCAGATGGCGCTACCATTCGGTTTACGATATACGGAGAGGAGACGCGGGCGTCAAATCGAGAGATTACCTTTGAGAGCGAGACGACAGGAACGACGGAGGCTACCGTACAGTTCAGGGCTTCCAGTGCAGCGATTGGCTCGATTACGAAAGTACAGAGCTCACATACCGGCAAGACAGCCCGTTTATGGAAGATTGTGACGGTGGATGGCGTAGAGGAAAGCCGCGAGGTATTTAATAATACGACATATCAGATGTCACCGACGATCTATGAGGTGGGCACGGCTTCATCCAGCGCTGAAGCGACGGCGGCGATGAATGCGGCGATTGCGACCGGAGATCTGGCAACGATCCAGGCAGCCGCTGCACAGTGGAATGATGCGGCGCTTCAGGCCGCGGCGGAGGCGGAAGCCGCAGTGACAGAGGAGGAAACAGCGGAGACTGAGACGTCCGGGACTGAGGCGTCCGGATCAGAGACTGGAGAGACAGCGGCAGAGGATTCCGCTGCGGTTGCGGAGAGCGGGGCAGATACAGCACAGGATACGGCTGCGGAGCAGCAGTAATCGAACTTATGCAAAGCTGCAATCCGTAGTATCATAGGGGGCAAATGATTTTGCCCCCAACATCATTGTATACAGTGACAACGTGAACCCCGCAGCGGGGGAACAGCCGGACATATCGGATATAAGATGGGTGTCAGACAGATGAAAAACGGAAAACTGCCGGAAAATATATTAAAAAGATCTGTCCTCAGACAGTTTCATACGGAGAGGGATGATGTGCTGATCGGCGCCGGTGCGGACTGTGCCGCTGTCAGAATGAATGGCTATGAGGCGGCAGTATTCAGCACGGACCCCGTCATATGGATGGAGGACGCGGATGCGAAGCGCGTGGTTCATGCGGTTTGTAATGATCTGGCCTGTTCGGGAGCACAGCCGGTCGGCCTGTTGTTGACGGCTCTTCTTTCTTCTGACACGGAGGAAGCGGACATGCGCAGGATGGTTCAGCTGACAGAGGCAGAATGTGAGTCGATTGGTGTGCAGATTCTGGGAGGACATACGGAGATTACATCTGCAGTGAACCGACCGGTGATTTCAGTAAGCGGTATAGGCAAAGTGTGCGAAGATCAGATGGTTTTTTCGGGAAAGGTACAGCCCGGAGAGGATATTCTGGTCACAAAATGGATCGGACTGGAAGGAACCGCACGGATCGCGCGTCGGAGAGAACAGGAACTGCGGCAGCGTTATCCATCCTATATGGTGGCTGACTCGGCGGCATTTGACCGTTACATTTCGGTATTGCCGGAGGCGGCGCTGGCAGCAAAGCATGGCGTGACGGCGATGCATGATGTGTCGGAAGGCGGAATTTTCGGCGCGCTGTGGGAAATGGCGGAATGCTCCGGCGTCGGTCTTGAAATAGATCTGAAGAAGATACCGGTTCGTCAGGAAACGATTGAGATATGTAATTTCTTTGATATCAATCCTTATCAGCTGGTATCGGGCGGGAGCATGCTGATGGCTGCGCCGGACGGTGATTCGCTGGCGCGGGAACTGGTGGTTGCGGGGATTCCTTCCGCAGTGATCGGTAAAGCCATGCCGGGAAATGACCGGGTGATCATAAATGATGGGGAACGTCGTTTCCTGGAACGGCCCGGTCCGGATGAGATTCATAAGATGATTTGACGGCAGTGTCTGTGCGGGCAGTCCGGCCCACTTACTATAGAAAGCAGGAGGCGTTATATATGAGAGAGAAAATACTGGCTTTTATTGAGAAAAACAGTCGCATCGGCGTCAGCGAGCTGGCGATCATTCTGGGTGAGGAAGAAATCGATGTGGCGAATGAACTGAAGGCTATGGAGGAGGAGCATGTGATCTGCGGTTACCATACGCTGATCGACTGGGACAAGACTTCCATTGAAAAGGTGACTGCGTTGATCGAGGTCAGTGCAACGCCGCAGAGAGGCCGCGGTTTTGATGAGATCGCCGAGCGCGTTTATAAGTATCCGGAAGTGAATGCGGTATATCTGATCTCGGGTAGCTACGATCTGTTGGTCACGATCGAGGGGAAGACCCTGCGGGAGGCTGCGCAGTTTGTTTCTGACAAGCTGTCGATGCTGGATTCCGTTCTGAGTACGAGGACAAACTTTATTCTGAAAAAATATAAGGATCACGGTACGATCATGGCTGAGAAGGCCAAAGACGAAAGGATGCTGATGACACCATGAGAAATCCCTTATCAAAAGTAATTACCGAAATAGAGCCGTCCGGTATCCGTAAGTTTTTTGATATTGTCAGTGAGATGAAGGATGCTATTTCACTCGGCGTGGGTGAGCCGGATTTTGATACGCCCTGGCATATCCGCGATGAAGGTATTTATTCTCTGGAGAAGGGAAGGACGTTCTATACTTCCAATGCGGGACTGAAAGAATTAAAAACAGAGATCACGAAATATCTGGAGAGAAAATACGATCTGCATTACGACTATAATACGGAGACACTGGTTACCGTGGGCGGAAGTGAAGCAATCGATCTGGCTTTCCGCGCAATGCTGGATCCGGGAGATGAAGTATTGATTCCGCAGCCGAGTTATGTTTCTTATTTGCCCTGTGTCAGGCTGGCCGGAGGTGTTCCGGTTCCGATTGAGTTGAAAGAGGAAAATCAGTTTCGGCTGACGCGGCCGGAACTGGAAGCGGCGATCACGCCGCGTACAAAGATTC
>JAJQFQ010000025.1 GCA_021201035.1 Clostridiales bacterium | reverse complement strand
GGTGTCCTCCAGCCGCGTCTTTTTATATAAAAGGTTGCAGATATTTTCCGCGTCCGCACCTTTTTTCAACTCAATCACAATGCGGATGCCTTCCTTCGAAGACTGATTGGAAATATCGACAATATCCGTCGTTTTCTTTGTCTCTACCAGACTGTAGACGTCATTTAAAAACTTGCCGATGTTGGCTCCGATCATGGTATAGGGGATCTCCGTGATGACAATGCGCTCTTTGCCGCCCTTCATTTTTTCGATCTCCACCTTACCGCGCAGACGGATCCTGCCGGTCCCGCTCTCATAGATCGCCGGGAGTTCATCCTTGTTGATCACAATGCCGCCGGTCGGGAAATCCGGCCCCGGAATAATCTCCAGCATCTCCTCCGTCGTGATATCAGGGTCTTTCATGTAGGCAATGACCCCGTCGATCACCTCGCCCAGATTATGCGGCGGAATACTGGTCGCCATACCGACCGCAATGCCCTCCGCTCCGTTGATCAGGATGTTCGGCACCTTTACCGGCAGCACAGACGGTTCCTTCTCCGTCGCATCGAAATTCGGGATGAAATCAACCACGTTTTTATCAAGGTCAGACAGATACGCCTCCTGCGTAATCTTCTGCAAACGTGCCTCCGTATACCGCATCGCCGCCGCGCCGTCCCCTTCAATGGATCCGAAATTGCCGTGTCCGTCCACCAGAGGCATGCCGTATTTAAACTCCTGCGCCATCACAACCAGCGCACCGTAGATCGAGCTGTCTCCGTGCGGATGATATTTACCCATCGTATCGCCTACGATACGGGCACTCTTACGATACGGCCTGTCATAACGGATGCCCAGCTCATACATGTCATAAAGCGTCCGGCGCTGCACCGGCTTTAAACCGTCCCGCACATCCGGAAGCGCACGCGACACGATGACGCTCATCGCGTAGTCTATATATGATTTCTGCATGATTTCGGAGTATTCCGTGTGAAGAATCTGTTCTCCTGCTGTACCCATGTTCTAACCTCTCTGTCTGTCCTGTTTCAATTTACGCCCGGCATTATGAGGAGAAAAATCCATAAAAACCGCTGCGCGATGGGACTTTCCCCCTGTGTAATATACGTCATCAGCCGCACTTCGCAACAAGTGCGAAGTACTGTCCTGAATACTATTACTTCAAATATCCAGCTCCGCCTCGTTCGCGTGCTCATAGATAAACGCCTTCCGCGGCGGCACATCGGTTCCCATCAGCATCTCCGTGACGTCGGAAGCCATACGCCCGTCCTCAATCCCGACGCGCTTCAAAATACGCCTTGCGGGATCCAGCGTTGTCTCCCAGAGCTGCTCCGCGTCCATCTCACCGAGACCCTTGTAACGCTGCAGCGTAAAGCTGCCTTTATGCGTTCTGCGGTAACGCTCCAGCGCCTCATCATCGTAGAGATATTCCTCCTCGCCTTTCGATGGGATGACCTTGTACAGCGGCGGCATGGCAATATACACATGTCCCTCAAAGATCAGCTCCGGCATAAACCGGTAAAACAGCGTCAGAAGCAGCGTTGCGATATGTGCACCGTCCACATCGGCATCCGCCATAATCACGATCTTGTCATAACGCAGCTTCGTAATATCGAAATCATTGCCGTACCCTTCCGAAAATCCGCAGCCGAAAGCGTTGATCATCGTCTTGATCTCCGCATTCGCCAGCACTTTATCAATACTTGCCTTCTCGACATTCAGAATCTTCCCGCGAATCGGCAGGATCGCCTGAAAATTCCGGTCCCGGGCGGTCTTCGCCGAACCGCCGGCGGAATCTCCCTCAACAATAAATATCTCACACTTCGAGGCGTCCCTGCTCTCACAGTTCGCCAGCTTTCCGTTGGAATCAAAGGAAAACTTCTGTTTTGTCAGAAGATTTGTCTTCGCCCTCTCCTCTGTCTTACGGATCTTCGCCGCCTTCTCCGCGCAGGAAAGCACGGTCTTTAACGTCTCCAGGTTTTTATCAAAATAGAGCTGTATCTCATCACCGGTCACCTTTGCCGTCACCTTCGAAGCATCCTGATTGTCAAGCTTGGTCTTCGTCTGTCCCTCGAAACGGGGTGCCGGATGCTTCACCGAAACCACGGCGGTCATACCGTTTCTCACATCGGCGCCGGTAAAATTCGCGTCTTTTTCTTTTAACACACCGATCTGCCGCGCATACTGATTCATCACCGTGGTGAGCGCCGTCTTAAATCCCGTGATATGGGTGCCTCCCTCGGCATTGTAGATATTATTGCAGAATCCGAGAATATTCTCATGAAATTCGCCCGTGTACTGGATGGCAACCTCAACGGTAATGCCCTCGTTTTCACCCTTAAAGTAAATCGGCTCATGGAGCGCCTCAGATTTCTTATTGAGATCGCGGACAAACCCGATGATGCCGTCCTCCTCGTGGAACTCAATATGCTCCGGTTCCTCCCGGCGCAGATCATCATATAAAATCGTGAGTCCCGGATTCAGATAGGCCGTCTCATGGAGGCGGCTCTTGACCTCATCCTCCTTGAAGCGGGTCTTCTCAAAAATCGTCGGGTCGGGAAGAAAATTCACCTTTGTCCCGGTTTGCTTCGTCTTCCTCAGAACAGGAAGCAGTCCGTTCACCAGCGTCTCCGTCGGAATCCCCTTCTCATAACGGTCATGATGAACCGCCCCGTCCCTGCTGATCTCCACATCCAGATACGTCGACAATGCGTTTACCACAGACGATCCGACGCCGTGCAGGCCGCCGCTCGTTTTGTATACGGAATCATCAAACTTCCCGCCGGCGTGCAGGGTCGAAAAGACCAGCCGGGCCGCCGGGACGCCCTTCTCATGCATCCCTACCGGGATGCCGCGGCCGTTGTCCTCCACCGTGCAGGAGCCGTCCGCCTCCAGCGTCACATGAATCCGGTCGCAAAACCCCGCCAGATGCTCGTCCACCGCGTTATCCACTATCTCATAGATCAGATGATTCAATCCTTTTCTCGAAACACTGCCAATGTACATGCCCGGGCGCTTCCGCACCGCCTCCAGTCCCTCCAGGACGGATATGCTTTTCTCGTCATACGCTGCCTGTTTTGCCATTCGCTCACCCTTTATCTCAAACAAAAATCACAAACATTTGTTCTTTACTCAACAATTTGATATTCTAACATATAAAAAGAAATCCCGCAAGCATCAGGTCATGCCATGCGGAATTTCAACCGATATATTTACGTGTCTTTTCAGAATTCTCTTTTTATATAAAATTAATATAATTCAGAAATTAAAACCTCTTTCCCCCGAAACGCAAAGCCGTATTTACGTATGTTTCTGACGCCCCGCGCTCTCAGATCTGCTTCATAATTCATGTGTTCAATCTGTTCCAGAGTCCGCTGTGCGGTATCCGTAAGATTCTGCTCCTTTTTCGGATCAAACACCTTGAATTCGATGATCATTCCATCCTTCGTCTTATCCATCGGTTCAACAGAAACATCATACCGCCCAAAACCACTCTCCCTGTTCGACGTCAGGATATGTGTGCGGTTCAGATCCGCAATCAAACCCAGTGTAAATCCATGATAAAACTGTTCTGCTTTATCACTTTCTGTTGACGCATTCCCTACATCAAAATAACTAAAGGTCTGCATCGTCACTTTTTCCATATACCGCTGCATGCCTTCGAGATTCCCGTTCAGCAGCATGCGGATAAAATCTGTATACTCATCGTAAGACTTCGCAAACCACTTTTTTACCAGCTTATAAAAAGCCTCCTGTACTTCGCGGTTTGTCAGCCTGATCTCATACCTGTCGTCCTGCTTCTGTACAATCTTCACATAACCGGTAGTAAGAAACCAGCTCCATATGGTTTTTGAGTCTCCCGCCAGTTCGGCATATGTAATAGCCTCATCAATCTCCGTGACAACAGACTCGCCTTTTAACAGTATTTCAAACTCATCTTTTACTCTGATGGAACCCTCGCGCACCAGCTTGCCAACCAGCGCGTTGCTGCTGGTATTCACCCAATACGGTGCGAACCTCCCATCCCTCAGATAATTTAAAATAGACCATGGATTATAGATATCTTTATGCTCTCCGAACTGAAAGCCGTCATACCAGTAATCAACTTCTTTCTTTTGATCTGACAATCCATAAAGTGCCAGCGATTCACTTACTTCCTGATCTGTAAACCCAAAACAGGTCTCATAAACCGGCGACAGGGTCGTCACAACACGCAGATTATTCAAATCCGAAAAGACTGACTCCTGCGTAATCTTCGTAATACCTGTCATCAATCCGCGGTCAAGGTATGGATTATCCTTGAATGCAGCATGAAACATGCGTCTGGCATAAGAGATTGCCTCTTCCCAATAACCGGCCGTATAGGCTTCCAGCATCGGCGTGTCATACTCATCAATCAGAATCAGGACTTTTTTCCCATAATGGCGATACATATAACCGGACAGCTTGAAAACAGCCTCCATACATTCTTCATCCGTAATATCCCGGTCAATCACCCTTGAAAAATCTCTTTTCTCCGTCCCCTCCAGCTTTTCAGATTGCAGCAGATACCTGTTGTTAAGATACAGCGCCGACATGAGACGCTTCATTTTCGCCGTCATACTTTCATAACTGTCCTGTTTGACATCCGCAAGACTGAAATTTATAACGGGAAGTGTTCCCTGCATCGCACACAGATCTGTATCCTCTGATATCTGCAGGCCGGCAAAAAGATCTCCTCTCCCCTCATACTGATTTGAAAAAAAGTCTCTACCATATTCAGCGTTAATGTCTTGCCAAAGCGTCTCGGTCTGGTTATCAATGTCACCTGATCTGCGCCGTTATACCAATCCCTGATAAAATATGTCTTGTCTACATAAAAAACATTTCTGCCGATAATATCCTCAAATGCAGTAATTCCGAGCGCGATCTTTTTTCTCATGAATATACAAAACCTCCCGTCTGTACGTCCTGCTTTTGATATTTTAGCACAAAGAATTATGTGGTGCAAGAAAATCGGGCATACATACACATACCGTGCATATATGCCTGATACATTTCACTCATCATCGCCGCACCATTTCCTCGATCCTCAGCAGCTCATTATACTTCGCGGTCCGCTCGCCGCGGCAGGGCGCGCCGGCCTTGATCATTCCGCAGTTTAAAGCAACGGCAATGTCCGCGATCATACTGTCCTCCGTCTCGCTGGAACGATGAGACACAATGGTCTGATAACCTGCCCGTTTTGCCATGACGATTGCCTCAAAACTCTCAGAAAGCGTTCCGATCTGATTCACCTTGATCAGAATCGCATTGCCCGCTTTTTTCCGTATACCTTCCTTCAGCCGCACTGTATCCGTCACAAAAAGGTCGTCTCCGACCAACTGCACGTGATCCCCGATCCGCCGCGTCATTTCTGCCCAGCCGTCCCAGTCATTCTCCTGCAGGCCGTCCTCGATGGAAACAATCGGGTATTTCTCAATCAGCTTTTCATAATATGCAATCATCTCCTCCGTCGTGCGGTGTACCGTGACGGAGATTGTATCCGCCTGCAATCCGTTCATTTCCGCCAGCGGGAGATCCTTTGCCGGCGTGTGCAGAATCTCCTGCACGGAATTGCTGACACACTGCGCGCCCGCAGCCAGGAGCTCTGCTTCCTTTCTTCTGCTCTCCCCGGGGAAATCATACAGGGCGGAATCCTGATTATAGAGTTCACTCGCAGCCACGTCCAGAGCGAACACAATCTGCGTGCCGGGTTCAAATCCCGCTTCGCGCACCGCACGCATCAGATAGTCCAGCACTTCCTCCGTATCCCTCAGATTCGGCGCAAAACCTCCCTCATCGCCCACGGCAGTCTCATATCCGTCTTTTTCCAGAATCTGTTTCAGCGTATGATAAATCTCCGCACACCAGCGCAGACCCTCCCGGAACAGGAAATTGCCGTTCTCATCCTTCGCGCCTACCGGCATGATCATAAATTCCTGCACGTCTACCGTATTTGCCGCATGACGTCCGCCATTTAAAATATTCATCATGGGAATGGGCATCCGGATTCCGTACACACCGCCCAGATAACGGAACAGCGGCTGGTTCAGCGCTTTTGCACTCGCCTTCGCACAGGCCATGGACACAGACAGCATGGCGTTCGCGCCGAGATTACACTTATTGTCCGTGCCGTCCGTACATTTTAAAATTTCATCAATCAGGACCTGATTCGATGCATCCTTTCCCAACAGAACCGTCCGGATGCGGTCATTGACATTGACGACCGCCTGTCTGACGCCAAGTCCATGATAGCGCCTGCTGTCACTGTCCCTCAGTTCCTGCGCCTCGTGTTCGCCGGTGCTGGCGCCGGACGGTACGCTTGCCCGTCCGGTAAAAATATGGCCGTCCGCCCGGACCTTTACCTCTGTCTCTACGGTAGGGTTGCCTCTCGAATCCAGGATTTCTCTCGCGTACAGATCAATAATCTCCAAATATGCTGTCATCTCGCATCCTGTCACAGCGTTTGTGCAAGGCAGGAAACGCTGTGTCCTTTCCGTTTTTACTATTTATTTCCAAACGGGAAGGAAAATATGCGGATCATTTCAGATTTTGAGAATATTGCATGGCTTCGTGACTTAACTGGCGAATATTTAATGTGCCATCCAGATGTTCTTCACGCCATTTTGTATAATCAAACGGTTCTTTATTAATCAAAACAATGAAACGTTCTGCATCAACATATCCCAGATTAGAAATGAGAATATTCATACCTTCCTGTTTAATAACAGAATCTGTTTTCATATTATCTATTCCTCCATTTCGTTTAAAAAAGTAATCGGACTGACAATTTTAATTTCCGGAAGCGGAGTATTTAACAACTTTTTATCCGTAGTAATATAATATTCACAATGAGCTGAAACAGCACACGCAATATGCAGGGCATCATAGGTTTTTATATTTTTCTCAGCCAAAGATTCTGCATACGCCAAAAGTTCATCCGTTTCCTTCGCAACATGTAAAGTTGCAATCTCTCTCCATGGAGAAATAGCCAATTGCTTCTCCGGATATGGATTTTTGCTATTTTCGTAATCCAGAATATAAGACCATACCAAATCGTATTTACCAGTTCTGATTTTTCCCTGGATATACAATTTAGCCTGTGTTTCCAAATGAATTTTCATTTGCGTCTGATCATCAAACGGACGATTCTAACAACAATTATCTAAATAAACTTTCAACCACTCATCACCACCTTTTGTAATAGTATAACATATACACATGCAGCAGGAAAGGGGAAAACGCTATTGATGATTTCAAACACGATGACACAAAATACTATCGGCACATATCATAATATTTGACTATGACCTTTTAATATTCATGGTTCTCTGTTACCTGCATTTCAATAGGTGTGTCCCCACTCAGCGGATACTTTCCCTGTATCTCAACAAAATTCGCGACAATGTATGTACTGCACAAATCAATCGATCCCCGTTCAGAATCCATTCCCCAGGAAACATCCATCATGATATAACCGAACTCCTCGTCATACTGAATCTCCTTCACATCAATGGAACACAGATTGTTCCAAACCTCCAGATAAAACCAGATCAGCTGGTGATCTTCAAAATATGTTTCATCATAAAGAGCCTCATAATCTTTGTTTACCGTATCCGGATAAGCATCCCAAAAGTTCTTCCATTCCGCGTAAGATGAAAAGAAGATACCTGTCGGCAGTTCCTCATACGGAAACAGGTTTTCTCCCTCTTCGCCAGAAGCAGGTGCCACGCTGTTCAAAAAAGAATCCTCATAGAACTGATCCCCTGTTTCATATATAATCGAGAAATCTTCCTCCATTGATATGTTTTCTGAGATTTCTGTCGCATCTGCGCTATCTACTATATCCATCGCTCCTTCGACATCTGTGCTGTCAGCTATATCCATCGCACCTCCAGCCTGCGAGTCGCTTCCGTCCGTTTCCAGATAATCATTGTCCCGCAGGTCACTGGCAGCGATTGAAGATTCAGCCAGAACCGAATGACTTTCGACTGCATTCTCCCCACAGCCGGAAACTGCAAATAAGATGAGAATCAACAAACAAATCCATACTCTTTGTATCATTGCAAAACTTCTGGTTTTATCATCAGATATCTGAGTAAGATAATATGGCAATTTATTTATTCTGTTCTTCATCTTCATTCTCTTCCAGCCTTTCCAATGATTGTTTCATCTTCTGCTCTCTGCGATTCAGCACAATCCGGCAAACTACAAAAATCACAGCTATGATTACCACGACAACTATAATAAACGGCAGCGCGCCCAGAAATCCAATCGCAAAATTTTTAAATCCCTGACCGATACGGTAAACATTGTCACTGAATTTCGTCTTCACGCTCTCACCGAAGGTAACCGCAGCCGCTGAAGTCTCACGTTCCACCTCGTCAATGCTCAGATACACCGTGCTGTAGCTGACGCGGTTATCATAGACCCGAAGCTGGGATTCATAGCTCTCAATCTCATATCTCACCTCCGTCAGCTGTGACTGAATCGCAATGATGCTCTCCACGGAATCCGCCTGCTCCAGCATCGCAAGCAGGGACTCCTGTTCTGTCCGGAGTGCCGTCAGATGACTCTCCATATCCACATAAGTCAGCGTCACATCCTCCGTACTCTCACTCGTGTAAGTCACGTTCGCTTTTTCTCCGACCAGTGACACGAATTCGTCCAGGCTGTCCGCCGGAATACGGATGGTCAGATAAGACCAGCGGCCGGCGACGCTGCCGGAAGAACCGCTCGTCTCAGAGCTTTCCACATAGCCGCCCAGTTCCTCTGTCTTTGATTCCAACTGTGCGAACAGTTCGTCGAACTCTGTTGTCTCAACTGACATATCCACCGTTTTGATCAGTTTCTGGGAACAGGATTCATCTGCCGCAGCAGATTCGCTTACCTGCGTATCATCGGATGAGCCGGCGGATATTAATGTATCCGCATCATCATATTCCTCATTATACTCCTCATATGCTGCGTCATCTGTTGCGCCATAGTCTTTCACTGCCTCTTCGGCGCTTTCCGCAACAGCGGTATCATCCCATCCATAGACTTCCGCCGTCTCTTCCTCAACGGCTGCCGTGTCCGCCGAAGCCGAACTGCCTGCACTCGAACTGCCGCAGCCGGCCAGCATACACGCTGATGTCAATACCGCAACGATCATAAAGACAAACAAATTAGTTACGTGAACAGATGTCCTCCAACTAAAACGAAATTCTTTTTCTTTTTTCATGCTCTTCTCCTCCCTCTTTCCGGTGGCAGTGTCAAAATTTCCTGACTCTTTGCCACGCTTATTTGAAATACCAGTCTGCTCAAATTTCAAACGTCACTGTCAGCGAATAAAACGCTTCATCCTCCATTGACTGAATTTCCTTTGTCAGACGCCATGTCCCTTCTCCCAATTCGCCGTACAAATTCGACCAGTCCACGGTCAGAGTGATGGTTTCCCCATCCCGTATAATATAAACCGGATCTTCAAAAGCCCCATCATATATCTGATCAGCAACGGACCATGTACCGGCATCCTCATCATATGCCTCGATGACATAATTACTACCGAAAGTAATCTCCGCGCCGGTCTCATTAGCCAGTTCCAGTTCCATGGAATAATCGGTACAGCTTTTTACGGTAATGTTGAAATCAGTCAAGTCAGTTTCCGCCTGCGCTGTCAAAAGATTTTCTCCCTCTGCCGCATCCATCGTATCTTCCGTAACTGCCTCTTCTGAATCCGCTGCTGCCTCTTCTGAACCCGCTGCCATTTCTGAATCCACCGCCGCCATATCCGTAGCTGATGAATCAGATGATGTCATGCCTCCGCCTCCCCGATATATCATCCATCCGGCACCAAACACGATCACACAGACAAGGCATGCGGCAGCCAACCGGAGAGATCTGTGGTTCTGTGAAATTTTCCTGAAAAAACCGGCTTTTTCATCACGCTCACCCTGTTCTGTCATTTTTTCTGAACACCTTCTCCGGGCAGCTTTTTCTTCCTGCGCCAGAAGAAGTTTCATCTTTCCCAGAAACCGTTCGGAAAATGTATGCTCACGCATCAGCACTTCCGTCGGCGGAACCTGCGCTGCCTCCGACTCCATATATTCCAGAAGAACATCTTTTAAAATACGCTGTGATGATTCGTTCATCCCCAACCTCCTTCGTGTCGAAAGTATGTAACCCCTATGATACCTGCTCTGCCAGCAACACCTGCAGCTTTTTTCTGGCCCGGTAAATACGCACATTAACAACTTTCTGCGACACGCCCAGCATTTCGGCAATCTCGGCGTCACTCAGGCCATGCAGATACTTATACTCAAACACCACCCGGTATATCTCATCCAGTTTTGCCACCGCGTCCAGTATCCTCTCGTAATTTTCCCTGACCAGATATGTATCCAGAATATCCTCCTGCGCCTCCCGGTTCACAGTCTTATCGAAGTTCTCCTCAATGACTCCCTTTCGCCGCCGGATGATATCGATCGCCTTGTTTTTCACAATCGTCGCCAGAAAATTCCGGGTGGCGGCGCTCTCCGGATCGCCGATCTTATCCATATGACGAGTCAGAGCCAGAAACGCTTCCTGCACGGCATCCTCTGCCAGCCAGGCATCCTGCAGCCGCTCATTTGCCAGATACCACAGAAAATACCGGTATTTCTCATAAATTCGGGCAAATTTGCTTTTTTCCTCCTCACTGTCAAGCATATTCAAAAACAGTATCATAACTTCCCCCGCAGTTTTATCTTCACTCGAATGTATACCTCATGTACCAAAATCAGGTTTCTGTTAATCATAACGCATCATCCCCGTATTTTACTACAGAAACCGGAAAAAAATATGAATTTTAAAAAATCTGTACATAAACAAAGGATACCTGAAACCGACCATATTTCAGATATCCTTTTTATTTATCCGTCGGCAGCCATAATTGTCCATCGACTGCCATGATTCAGATTAAAATGCTTCGAAACATCATTCCCTATAATCTCAACAGCCAGAATGTCGTCCTGTTCTCCGCCGAATCCTCGATATTCTCCGCCATCAGATCCAGTCCCCAGATCGTCCCCGCTTTCCTGCTGCAGATGACCGCCGTTGTTTCAGGAAGCTTTCCGTTTGCCAGCCAGTCGGCCCCGATCGCCGTATCTTCGATCTCATGCTCTCTAAGCTGCGGCCAGCGCTCTGCCCTGTTATGATCCGTCTGACGGAATGCCTGCGGATGAGAAGCCACCTCCGTCAATGCGGACACATCCACCTCATGCTTCTTAAACAGACAATGATGAATCGGCAGTATGTACTCTCCCAGAACAGTATATTCTACATCATGAAAGGAATGTTCAAACTCTGACACAGGACCTGCCGTCGTGTTCCGAATCCCGAGAACGCCATAGGAAATCTCACCCGCACGCAGCGCATCAAGAATATTCTGTGAGCACACCAGCGGAACCAGTTCCGCCTCCGGGATACCCGCCTGTTCCACTAATTTTTCCGCGGCGACCTCCGAAAAGCTTCCGGAGATCCCCATATAACCAACCTTTTCCATTTTACAAATCTCACTCTCTTTATTTTATTTATCCTCATCCTGCCAGTCATGAGCCAGATACTCTTTTTCAACAACAATGACCTGTTCCATCGCTTCTTTCCCCGGCGCGCCGATCGTCAGGCGCCGGTTGACGCAGCTTTCCATGGAAATCGCGTCGTAAATATCCTCTTCAAACACCGGGCATATCTCTTTTAACTCATCCAGCGACATGTCGTCGATGGCAATGTCACGGTCAATGCAATACAGTACAATCCGACCGACGATTCCGTGTGCATCCCGGAAAGGAATCCCGTGATTCACCAGATAATCCGCCGCATCCGTGGCGTTGGTAAATCCGTGACGGGCGCTCGCACTCATTTTCTCCGTGTTAAATTTCATGGTCGATATCATACCTGTAAACAGCGCCAGACAGCCCTTCACGGTGTCAATGGCATCAAATGTCAGCTCCTTATCCTCCTGCATATCCTTATTGTAGGCAAGAGGAATTCCCTTCATTGTCGTCAGGATCGACATCAACGCACCGTAAACGCGCCCGGTCTTCCCGCGCACCAACTCCGCGATATCCGGGTTCTTCTTCTGCGGCATAATACTGCTGCCGGTGCTGTACGCGTCGTCAATCTCCACAAACTGATATTCATTCGAATTCCAGATAATGATCTCCTCACAGAAACGGCTCAGATGCATCATGATCGTGGACAGTGCGGACAAAAACTCAATCACATAATCACGGTCGGACACAGAATCCATGCTGTTCAATGTAGGTCCGGCAAAGCCCATCAGATCCGCCGTATAATCCCGATCCAGCGGATAGGTCGTCCCCGCCAGCGCTCCCGCGCCCAGCGGACAGTAATTCATGCGGACATAGATATCATGCAGACGGCTTCGGTCACGTTTAAACATCTCAAAATAAGCGCCCAGATGATGCGCCAGCGTGATCGGCTGTGCCTTCTGCAGATGCGTAAACCCGGGCATGATTGTCTCCGCATGCTCTTCCATGAGCTTTAACAGCTTCTCCAGCAGTTCCTTTACAAGCGTATCCGTGTATAAGACTTCCAACCGCGTATACAGCCGCATATCCAGGGCAACCTGATCATTCCTGCTCCGTCCCGTATGCAGCTTTTTTCCCGTATCGCCGAGACGGTCGATCAGATTCGCCTCCACAAAACTGTGAATATCCTCATATTCATCCGTGATCTCAAGCCTGCCGGCCTCCACGTCCGAGCGAATCTCATCCAGCGTCTTAACGATCGCCTCCATCTCGTCTTTCGTCAGGATTCCCTGCTTTCCAAGCATACAGACATGCGCAATGCTGCCTTCGATATCCTGTTTATAAAATTTCTGATCGAAGGAAATGGACGCGTTGAAATTGTAGACAAGCCTGTCTGTCTCCTTCGTGAATCTTCCTCCCCATAATTGTGCCATATATCATGTTTCCTTTCTGCTACGTATACTATTATGACACAGCGCGCAAATCATTATGAATGCCATGTTATGACGCTTATATGCACGCACCCATCCTGACATACGCTGTCATCCGCCTGATTTCTATTGTTGTACTCAGTGCTCCGATGCACGCATCCTCCGAATGCCTATCACGAGGAGACTTCGGTCTTCTGTCTCTTTCTTTCCTGTCTGGAAAAAACACAGCCGCAATAGTCCTGTCGATACAATCCGTAAATATGTGAGAGCTCCACAGATCTCTTATAACCGTTTTTCTTCTTAAAATCCGAATGCAGAAAAGAAGTGTACCGGCAATTTTTTGCTGCCTGTTCCCCGATCTCATTCAGAATCTCCGCGTTTTTCAACGGGCTGATGGTCAGCGTCGTCGTAAAGTAATCATATGATTTCTCATCCGCCAGCTTCGCTGTCTCCGACAGGCGCAATGCAAAACACCTGCGGCAACGCTCTCCGCCCTCGGGAATTGCCTCCAGGCCGCGCGACATCCGCAAAAAGCGTTCCGGCTCATATCTTCCTTCCAGAAATGAAACCGGATACTTTGCCGGAAGCTCCGCAATCAGGCGTCTCTGCTCCGCCGTCCTCCTGCGGTATTCCGCCTCATCCGTAATGTTAGGATTATAATAAAATACCGTAATGGCAAAATAATCAGACAGATACTCCAGTACATAACTGCTGCAGGGTGCGCAACAGCTGTGCAGCAGCAATACGGGAGGGCTCCCGGAAGCATTGCTTTTACCCTTTAGTTCTTCCAGAGCCCTGTCCAACTCCTTCTGATAATTTCTCTTCATGATTCCTACATTATAAAGGATTCCATCTGCTTTTACAATAAAAAATCTCCCATTCGGCGAAATATATGCTATTCTTATATCATAAATTAGATTATTCAGTATAACCGATTTACACAGACGTACGTCAATACACGGAAAAGGAGGCAGATACTAATATCATGAAAATTGCAATGTTAGAAGATGACCCGGAAGATTTGGAGACTTTGATAGGCTCTTGCGAAAACTGGGCAGGGAATTCCGGCATACAGATTACTTATGAATGTTATACAAGCGGGGAAGATTTTCTGAAGTGCTTTCAGCCAGGACATTATGACCTGCTGTTTCTGGACATTTATATGCAGGAACTGACCGGGATGGATGTCGCGAAGCATGTCCGCAAGACAGATATCAACTGCCTGCTGATTTTTACAACCACCAGCACAGACCATGTACTTGCATCCATGCCGTTCCATCCCTTCGACTACCTGATAAAACCATATGAACCATCCAGAATCTCTCAGGTTCTCTCAGAAGCTGCCCGAATCATTCCGCAGAATGATACCTCACTGGAACTCACCTGCGGACGCAGCAAAGTGTCGGTGTACTATTGTGATCTGATTTCTCTGGAAGCGGATCGGCATCACGCCTATGTCACATCCCTGAACCGGGAACCCATGCGCTGCTATATCGACTCCTTTTCCGGCCTCTGGGAAATACTGCGGGAAGATAGCCGTTTTATTCTGTGCAACCGCGGCATTATCCTGAATATGGATCAGATCGAAAAACTGGGGGACTCTGAATTTATTATGAAAAACGGACATGCTTTCCTCATACGGCAGAACAACAGGAACGATGTGATACAGACATTCCTCACATACCAATATGATCAGGCAAAAAAATACGGAAGGAGACATTTGTCATGAACATATCTTCCTGGTTTCAAATCTTACTCGCAAACATGAATATATATTTTGCTTTTATTCTTTGTTTCCTTCCTATGCACGGAGTCGTTCGGTTTGCGATGAAAAAAATATGGTTCATCGGCAGTATCGTCATCATTGTCTATGTCTGCGCCTGCTCCGCGGTCATCCTGTATACCGGAATTCCCGCCAATTACATGCTGTTTCCGTTTCTCCCCATTTTCTTTTTGCTTTACCGGAAAACACTACATACAAATATTTACAAAGCGCTGACCGTTTTTCTGGTGGTCATCTCCATCTTCTGTTTCGAGACACTGTACACTGATATTTTCGCTGCACGTATGCATCTGGGAGTACACTATACAGATTATGCCTGGGGATCCTCCATATTTTCTATATTTGTCTGCGCGGGATTTTTGGCGCTTTTATGGATTCCGGCATCCCATCAGATGCGCTGGCTGGTAGAAAACTACAATATTTTTTCTCTGTGGCAGGCGGGCCTCGTATGGCCGCTGATCTTTACCGCGGTAACTGTTTTTATCATTCCGAAAAATTATCAGTCACTGGAAGAAGACCGCTACTTCCACATCTATCTGCTGATCGTGACACTCTTGCTGTTTTGTATGTTATATGTGTACATACTCCTGTATCAATCGGCAAAATCAAGCTATGAGATCGCTGCGCTTGAGCGGCGCAATCATTTTCTGGGCTTTCAGTCTAAACAGTATGAAGCCCTGACGGAATACATCGCAGCCTCCGCCAGAATGCGCCATGATTTTCGTCATCAAATTGCTGCTATACAAAAGATGGCGGAAAACGGGGATTTGGATGCATTGAAACATTATCTAAGCCAGTATCAGGCATCCATGATTCCGCCATATGTTTCCCTGTGCGAAAATCCGGCGGTAAATGCCGTCGCCTCCCACTACAACGACTCTTGCCGGAACAATGAAATCAACATATCCTGGGCACTCCATCTGCCCCGCGAACTTCCAATGCCTGAACCGGAATACTGTGTCATGTTGGGTAATCTCGTGGAAAACGCTATCGACGCCTGCCGTACCCTGCCAAAAACGGAGCGCAAGATTTCTGTAATTTCCCATATGCCGACGAGTTCGATATTGATATTGATTGTGGAAAACTCACATCATTCCGTCATACGCAAAGATAAAAACAGAATCATTTCTTCAAAGCACGACTCGAAAGCCATTGGTCTGGTCTCCGTTCAGGAGACTGTGGAAATGTACCACGGTAATCTCCGCATCAACTATGATGAAAATCATTTTTGTGTTGATATTCTGCTGAACTTCTAAGCAATCGGGCAGAACGATACTTTCAATCGAGGAGACTGACAAACTACAGTCTCCTCATTGCTGGTCCCGATCAAAGTCCTGCTGTATTCTCCGGGTACCTATCTATATCTTATCTGCGCTCTCTGCGCCTTCTTCCGGCGGCAAATACGCCGCCTGCGGCTGCTGCCGCCAGAATCAAACCGATCATCGGCAGGAATAAATCGGCATCATCGGTCTTCACTGCCGAAGTGCTGTTGCCCAAAGAACCGCTTCCCGATATATCTGCAGCATCTGCTCCGTCGTCTGTCACGTTCGAACTGCCGTCTGACACAGCCGTCCCATCGTCTGCATCATTCGCTTCATCACCCGTACCTGAAGCAACCTCTGCCACCAGCGCAATCGGTACAAGCTCTTCCGCCTCCAGTGTACAGGTATCACCGTACTTCTCAAATGTCACCTCACTGACCTCACCGTCTGCATATTTCAGAATCTTTACATTCTGCATCGAATCCGATAAATCACTCACACTGACAGTCAGATTTCCCTCATACTCCGCATAATCGCCGTTGATATAAGTCAGCGCAGCATCAGCCGTGCGGACGATCACATAATCATCTCCCGCATAGGCCGCAAAAGCTTCATAAGCCTCGCTCTCCTCTGCCAACTCTGCAGCATTAAGAGAAGCCCCCTGATGCATCGTACCGCTCACACTCAGAGTCAGCAAAGAGTCGGTCAGCGTCTGGCTTACAACTACCGGTGAGGAAATCCGCGGATAACCGCCATTCTTATCAGAGGAACGGATCCACTCATAGAGATCTTCGCGCTCCGCTGCCGTAATATTGGCATTGAGCGTATTCATAAAGGAATCCTTCTTCATCGCTTTCAGATCCATGGCGGTTCCGACCACGCAATAGGCAGGAGCGCTCGCCTGATATCTGTCATAGTAAGCTTCGTCGCTCACTGTTCCGTTATTCACCGCCGTAATAGCGCCTGCCGTCCCGCTGCTTGTGATTTCCCCGGTATCATATACGTTGAAAATACTTCCCTCATTCTCGCACGCAATGCCGCCGGCGCCCACCGTACCGGTCACAGAGCCGTAATTGTAAGCATTCTCAATCGTTCCGTCATTATAAAGTACCAGACCGCCCGCGTTCAGGCCGCTGACTGTGGAATGACTGCGGCTGTTGATCACCGTGCCGTGATTTTCCGCCACCAGTCCGGCCGCACCCGCCGTACCGGTTACGGTAGTATTCAGTTCACTTAAGGAATGCGTTTTCCCGTCCCGTAATGTAATCGAACCGCTCGTCAGGGCACAGCCGCTGTAGCAACCATTGATTGTCCCGTAATTGACTGCAACCAGCTCAGCCACCTGATTGCCCGTCGAGGTAATCGTACCCATCGTCGCGCCCATATTGAGCACGGAACCGCCTTCTCCGACCACACCGAAAATGGCCATGTTATCCTGATCCGTA
>JAJQFQ010000044.1 GCA_021201035.1 Clostridiales bacterium | reverse complement strand
CGCTGAACTCATGAAGGGGCCTTATAGAGTCACTGTTCAGAAAACGAGACAACGGTACGATTTTGAGATCAGGCGGAACATAACGCTTGTCCGCGGTGACAGCGCTACAGGAAAAACAGCGCTGGTCGATATGATTCGGGAACATTTTGAAAACGGAGATGGAAGCGCTGTCCATCTGGTTTGTGAAAAGAATTGTGCTGTAGTGGAGGGCCGTACCTGGATGGGGCAGCTTTCTGAAATAAAAGACAGTATAGTTTTTATAGATGAGGGAAATGAGTTTGTTATGTCTGATGGTTTTTCCGCTGTGATTCAGAAGACAGACAATTATTATGTTATTGTATCCCGTGAGGGTATACCATCGCTTCCATATAGTGTGGATGAGATTTATGGAATTCGTAATTCGGGAAAATACGGAGCATTGCAGAAAACATATAATGAATTCTATCATATATACTCGCACGGAGAAGCTGATCAAATCATTCATCCGGATTTGGTTATCACGGAAGACTCTAATTCCGGCTATCATTTTTTTGACCATATTTGCAGACGGAACAACGGTGCCAAATGTATCAGCGCCAACGGAAAATCAAATATTTTTTCGTTGGCTGCAAATCAATCCGCAGAAACTATAGTGGTTATTGCTGATGGCGCAGCTTTTGGTTCCGAAATGGAAAAGCTGACAGAATTCTTGCAGTGATGAACAGAATCAATTTAAAACAAAATTAAAGTCCGCAGACAGGAGGAAACGTATTATGGCCGGATATACGATAAAGATAACATTAGAAAATACAAAACCGCCTGTCTGGCGGAGGATCCTGATTCCTGACGCAATCAGTTTCAGTGATCTGCATAAAATCATTCAGACGGCATTCGGATGGGAAGACATGCATCTGCATGATTTCCGGCCGGCCGGAAGCGCTTTTTGCATTTCCCCGAAAGAAGCCATGACTGCTTACGGACGTGAGTTTGATGAAGCAGAACTGACCGTGGATGACATTTTGAAAAGCAGCAGATGGATTCGTTATACATATGATTTCGGGGACGACTGGCGGCATAAGATAGAACTGGAAAAGGAAGAGCCGGACTATCGGGACAGACATGCGGTGATCATAAAAGCAAAAGGCGACAATTTTGCGGAGGACTGCGCGTGGGATGAGGATGGCAGGACAGGATTTTCCCAGCTGGATGCGAATATAGCTCTGGCGGGGATGAATTTTACGAGAAAAAAACCATCCGAAAAACAGAACATGATCTGCAAACTGCTGCAGGGTGAAAAAGAACTGGAGAATCTCTATGAAGAAACACGAAGATTACAGCAGAGACTGAACCGCCTTGCAGGGATAAAAGAGCAGGAAACGAGCGGAAATCAGAGGAAAAGCAAAGCGGAGCAGCTGATCCGACGCTGGGAACTGTTTTATGCCGGATATGAGAATCGCACGGAAGAAAGGACGAGCGGCTCGGATTCGCCGGAAGATTACGAACAGCTTTCCCTGCCGGGCATGGAGGTCATAGAAAAACCGTCCTCTGCCAGAGTAACGGACGACGTTTTTTTGCTGGCCGGAAGTTATCGTGTGGATACGACCCGGTCTGAAAAGGAGGTTCGGCAGCTGCTGCTGAATGCGTCCGCGGGTGAATTGAAAGATTACTGCCGGTATATAGGCGTGGAGAACTCCCTGTATTCCGGCAATAAGAGTAAAACCGTAAAAGCGGAGCTTTTTACGGACGCCATGCGTACTTATCCGGAATTTATTTATTATGTTTTTTCGAAGGATGAATACAAATGGATGCTGAGGTTTTGTTTTTCTCCGGCAAAGGCTATTGATATATCAGAGATGGTTTCCTGCGTGGGCAAGATGATAGCGCTCGGGTTCGCCACGATGAGTTTCCGGATGGAGGACGGCATTGCGGTTGCGGAGCTTGAAACGGCAGCTGATCTGGAATCCGTACTGCCGGTGGAGAAGGGACGCAGACTTGACAGGCGTTACAGCGAGATTGAGGGTGCTGACCGCTTCATAATATCGCTGCTTCGTTTTCTGGGAAAAGCGGAACTGGCGTATATTTATGAAACGTATGGGGACTATCTGGAAATGATCCCCGAAAAAGCGGATTTTTTCCGTTTCGTATATGGGTATTATACGTTTCCGGGCAGAGCTTTTACAGGAAGTGTTTCGAGGAGACAGCCAGTCATCGTTCATCCGGCACTGGATCTGCAGGAATTGACAAAGCTGTGCGCCCCGTATGAGAAACGCCTTTCTTACAGAGTTTTTGAAAAATGGGATTTGGATGCCATGAGTCAGGGCATAACCGCCTGTTATCCGGAATGGGAGGTATATGATTCGCTTTTAAGGCACGATGCGCACCTGCCGGAGTATGAGGCGGATGATGTGTTCGGCGCGACATTTGCCGGGGTGTTGCGCGGATGGACACAGGATGAGATCAGAAAAACATTTGAAGAGCATATTTATGGGAGCAAAAGAAAAAGACTGGATGACTGTGTGGAGCTATGGCTCTATTCCATGCAGCTGGTTATGGAAACG
>JAJQFQ010000075.1 GCA_021201035.1 Clostridiales bacterium | reverse complement strand
CCTATAAGCTTCGCATTGAGACGATCGCCCGTGAAGTGGCTCAATACAGCGGTTTCTCTCAGGGAATGACTTATTCGTTTGAAAGTCCGAAGGTATTCAACCGTCTGTTGATTCCGGCTGACAGTGATTTGCGCAGAGCGGTGGAGATTTCCAACCCGCTGGGAGAGGATTTCAGTATCATGCGGACGCTGTCGCTGAATGGTATGCTGACTTCTCTGGCGACGAATTATAACCGCAGAAATAAAAATGTCCGGCTGTATGAGCTCGGAAATATTTATCTGCCGAAGCAGCTTCCCGTGACGGAGCTTCCCGAGGAACGCATGCAGTTCACGCTTGGATTTTACGGCGACGGCGACTTTTATACCATGAAAGGCGTCGTGGAAGAGTTTTTGTCTGCCGTCGGCATGACAAAGCGGCCTGTTTTTGATCCGGATGCCGGGATGCCGTTCCTTCATCCGGGGCGTCAGGCGAAGGTGATCTACGAAAAACAGCAGATCGCTTATCTCGGCGAGCTGCATCCGATGGTTGCTGCTTCCTACGGCATCAAGGACCGTGTTTATATCGCGGTCATTGATATGCCTGAGATTGTAAAACGGGCAGACTTTGATAGTAAGTATGAGGGGATTGCCCGCTTCCCGGCTGTGACAAGGGATCTTTCTCTGGTCGTTCCGAAGTCTGTTCTGGCCGGTGAGATTGAGGCTATGTTTATCCAGAGAGGCGGAAAGATGCTGGAAGCATGTGAGCTTTTTGATGTTTATGAAGGGGCACAGATTAAAGAGGGGTATAAGTCTCTGGCTTATACGCTGACCTTCCGGCTGAAAGACCGCACGCTGGAAGAGAACGATATCACATCTGTGATGAAAAAGATTATGAACGGGCTGGATCGTATGGGAATTGAGCTGAGACAATAGAGAAAGAGTTTTATGATTTTCATACGGAGCTGTGCGGTGAGTGTTGATTATATATGAAAACGAGTGATTTTTACTTTGATCTGCCGCAGGAGCAGATCGCGCAGGATCCGCTGGAGGATCGCTCTGCGTCCCGGCTTCTTGTTCTTGATAAAGAGACCGGCGAATTTGAACATACGACGTTTAAGAAGATAACAGAATATCTGCATCCGGGCGACTGTCTGGTCTTGAATAATACGAAGGTGATTCCCGCCCGTCTCTACGGAGTGAAGGAGGGGACCGGCGCCCGGATTGAGATTCTTCTTCTGAAACGCAGGGAAAATGATATATGGGAAACCCTTGTCAAACCGGGGAAAAAGGCGAAGCCGGGCACGAGACTGGTGTTTGGCGACGGACTGCTGACCGGCCAGGTGATCGATGTTGTGGAGGAAGGAAACCGGCTGATCCAATTCTATTATGAAGGAATTTTTGAGGAAATTCTGGATCAGCTGGGACAGATGCCTCTGCCTCCCTATATCACACATGAATTAAAGGACAAAAACAGATATCAGACTGTCTATGCGAAGTATGACGGATCTGCGGCGGCACCGACGGCCGGATTGCATTTTACTCCAGAACTGCTCCGGCAGGTACAGGACATGGGTGTCGCCATTGCGGAAGTAACGCTGCATGTCGGTCTGGGAACCTTTCGTCCCGTGAAAACGGACGATGTGCTGGATCATCACATGCATTCAGAATTTTATCAGATTACGGAAGAGGCGGCGGAGCTGATCAACCGGACAAAAGAGAACGGCGGACGCGTGATCTGCGTCGGTACGACGAGCTGCAGGACCATTGAGTCGGCGGCGGACGACAGCGGATTCATCTGCGCACGCAGCGGATGGACGGATATTTTTATCTATCCGGGCTATCAATTTAAAGTCCTGGACGGGTTGATCACGAATTTCCATCTGCCGGAGTCCACGCTGCTCATGCTGGTGTCTGCGCTGGCCGGGCGCGAGCATGTGCTGGCGGCGTATGAGGAGGCTGTGCGGGAAGGGTACAGGTTCTTCAGTTTTGGGGATGCTATGTTCATAAACTCAACCAAAAAACACGATTTGTAATTTACGAATGTAAGGAAGAACCCAGGAGCATTTTTGCCTCTGGGTTTTTTGATTTATGTCTTCTGACAATGATTTTCTGAAATCCTATGTGTCCGCTGGACTATCAAATTTTGTAGACAGATAACGAATATTGGATTAAAATGTAATTGCTGTCGACTCTTTCCGGCAGGAAGGAGGTGATCCCGCATGGAGGATTTGTTCACCGCATTTCTTATCTCTGTCGCAGCATCTGTGGTTGGCTACTACATATGCAAGTGGCTGGATGGAGATTAAAGACAGCAACAGCATAAACGGAATGGCTCACCGTAATGAGCTAGAATCCCCAGAGTCTGGTACACCCTGGGGATTCGTTTTGCCACATGGAATCTCACCGCATTCCTTAGCTGAGATTATAATATACCAAATATCCACGATTGTCAACCAGACCGGCAAAATCTTTGCGTCCCTTTGACAATTCCGGGATTGTCATGCTAAGTTTATTTGTTGACAAAAAGAGAATTTTTCGATAAAGTATAATCCTGTCTTTGACAGCTGATACAGTCAGGAAATCGCTCCAAGCCTTGAA
>JAJQFQ010000017.1 GCA_021201035.1 Clostridiales bacterium | reverse complement strand
AGCGAGAGGGATCTGCGAATATGGGACGATCAGGGACAGGAGGAGGGCATGGGTTATAGTTGGTGGGAATATCCATTCCTATTGGTTGCCGGGACAGATAAGGAAGATATAAGGCGAATGTCAGTGGCGTATGTTGCTGACGGAGAGCCTGCGATATTTGTAAATTTCCTTGCTGAGGATGGATGCCTGACAGGGCGAGAGAAGAGGCTGCTTATTTCGCTACGGGGATTCCAGTAAGGTAAGAATTGGAATCGTCCGTGATAACTGGGCTGTCGCACTAATTTTAGTGAGACAGCCCCCTATTTTTCTTCATTTCTTTTATGTTTCAATTCACAGACCGCTTATATGCAGCCTGACACTTGAGGTATAACCTCTGTTACCTGGTGCATTTTACGCAACGAAGTTTTTTTTCGATGCAACCCTATATGCAATTTAATTCGCTAAGGACAATTATCCTTAGATTTTAATTATAGCAACCGAACATAAGTTTGTCAACTGCATAATAAGATGAATCGAAAGAGTGAATTGATCTCTTGGCAGCCGGGGTTACCAATTGTAAAAATCATAATCACCGCCCCGGCTGCCGCTTATCAAGTTGGGAGGTGAAGGCGATTCCGCCACGCCTGATTCGCGAATCAGACGTGGTATCTTCGCTGTAATTATAAAAATCTCCTTCTTCCTAAACCCTTCCCCATGTGGTAAGATAGTCAGCGGAATGCCTTTCCAAAAGGAGAAAAATTTTATGGAAAAAGAAGTAGAAACGATAGCCAGATACCACTACAAACGCGATTATTACGTGGAAGTGGATACCATGGAATACTGGGATATTTATGATAAGGAAAAAAAGCGCACCGGCCGAACGATGAAACACAACGACTGGTGCCTGAAAGACGGAGAGTATCACCTGACAGTACTCGGCGTCATTGTGCGTCCGGACGGAAGGTTTCTGATTACCAGAAGGGTGATGACGAAGAGCTGGGCGCCCGGCTGGTGGGAGGTGCCGGGTGGCGGCGTTCAGGCGGGGGAGGAGTCAAGTGAAGCGGTGATTCGCGAACTGAAGGAGGAGACCGGGCTGGATGTATCCGGCTGCGGCGACGGTTATCTTTTTACATATCACAGAGAGAATCCGGGCGAGGGTGATAATTATTTTGTGGATGTGTATCGTTTCGTGCTGGATTTTGACGAGGCGGATGTTCGGCCGCAGGAGACGGAGACGGATGGATTTATGCTTGCGAACGCAGAGCAGATCAGAGAACTGGCGGATCAGGGGATTTTCCTCCATTATGACAGTATTCGAAGTGCTTTTGAACTGCCACGGCGAAACTAATAATCAAGACAGCACACGAAGTTTGTACATGTCAGCGAATGAGATTATGCTATGTTCCGGTTTCGCAAGATTAACTTCTTCCGCTACCACAATTTTTATAAACCTGAAAGTGGGATTTATTTCTGTCACTTTTCCTGATATTTTCACATATTCGCCTAATCCGGAGCCGTCAGCATCAGGCAGGAAATATTCGATCTCTACAATCATTTTTTTGCGAACATTACAGATGGTTTCGTTGAACTGCCTGATGTCTTCTTCCGAAAGTTCCCGGCGCATGACGCGGGTTAATTTCGATTCTTCTTCTTTTGCTTTCTCTTCACTTCCGCGGACGGCGGAGAACGGGGAGAAGATTTTTGCGCGCTGCGTTAAGTCCATCCGTGGGTGCCTGCGGAGCGTATCCTCATCCCACGGCACTCCATGTGAATGATGTCTTTGTATTTTTCTTCTGATGATGTCATTGTTTTTCCTCCATATTTTCCATTATGCTATTTAAGCGAGAAAACCCACTGCAACGTACTTGCTCTGGGATGAATCGCGTTCTAATGTTTTTTGTACTTTCCAGACTTTACATACTTCCGTTTGTGTTCTTCGGTTCGCTGACTTTCAATATAAGCTTTGACTTTTTCCATAGAAGTTGTCCCTGTTGTCGCAATAAAATAACTCTCACTCCAGAAGGGACATTTACCAAACTGGTATTTCCGTACATACTGCATAAACGCTTCGTTCTCATGCACCTGCCTTGAAAGGTGTGTCTTTAGCGTAGTAACCATGGTAACGGGTGCAATATCCGGAGGCAGGGATACGAGCAGGTGGATATGATCCCTGTCAGTTTCTGCCGACAGGACTTCACCTCCGAAACGGCAGACCAGGTATTCTGCATGGTTTTTTAAAAAATCACCGATCTCATCAGATATGACAGGTTTCCTGTATTTTGTCACGAAAACGATATGGTACGTGAGCAGGAATACTGCGTGTTTCTTTTTATTGTAATCCATCCCAGGCTTCCTCAAAATAATTTCATTTAACTAGAACGTATGTTTGCAATCATTTGACTTTCTTCGCATGTTGCAGTATAATAATTACATATTAATCCGTTTACATGGAAATGTCAAGCAAAGGAGGCAGAAGGCATGAGGAGCGTTGACCTGTACCGGAAAAACAAAACAAACCTATGCCCGCGTGCCGTATTTTACGATAATACACGCGGCTCCCGTGCAGTGGTCAACACGGACGTTTGACAGTTGCATAGAGTAAAAATCAGTTGCAGACCGCATAAAGT
>JAJQFQ010000138.1 GCA_021201035.1 Clostridiales bacterium | reverse complement strand
AGAAGAAACAATGCCGTATTTATGCGGCTTGTGGCGTTTCGCAAACGCCTAATGTGTTTAAATAAAAAAGGAGATACAGATAAAATGAAAAGATGGAAACAGTTTGCTTTTATTGTGATACTTGCGCTCTGTCTGACCGCATTTACCGCCTGTGACAGAGACAGAACCGATCAAAACACCGTCGAAGACAGTGCGGCAGACATAGACCGGGCTGACAACGATGCGGACGATGACGGACGAGATGATAGTCTGACCGATGACGGGACAAGTGATGATCTCAACACGGACGTCACGGATGACAGCGCGGGTACAACAGACGGAACAGATCGTTCCGCGACAGATAACGGAGCACTGGACGATGCCGGAGAGAGTGTCAGAGATGCCGCAGACGACGTGGGTGATGCGATCCGGGATACCGGAGAAGCGATTGAGGATGGCGTGACGGATGATGACGGCGATGCGGCGGCCGGAACGGATGCGGAGCGTTGACCGTGCCAAAACACCGAATTCCGGAAACGTGCGCTTTCGGCGCACGTTTTACATATCTTTGGCGGTCAGCAGTATGGCGAAAAACTCCGCGTACTGTTTTGAGAACGCACGTACGGACTGTTCCATGGGAACTCCGTAAATCTCTCCTGTAATGAATTCGGAGGCTTTGACCATGGACAGCGCATTGATGTGTTCTGCCAGTGATTCATAATCAAATTCGATCAGAAAACCGATTTCCTGCAGATGACGAAAATATCCGGCCATCTGGGAGACAAGTCCCTTGATTTTGGAAAAACGGGACATATCGTAGACTTCGTCCAGATGCATGGCAAGACGGAAAACCGGCAGATGCCGGATGTGCAGAATGGCATTATAATATAAAAACAGTTCAAAATCCTTTTCGATATCGGAGCCGTTTGTCATTTCCTTCATGGGAATATCTTCAGGGCCGGGCGTCATAATGTAGAGCAGATCGGTCAGCAGCGCATCCTTGCTTTTATAGATGCGGAAAAATGTAGATTCGCTGACGCCTGCGAGCTCTGCGATCGCCCGGGTTGTGGTTCCGTTATATCCGTTCTGGGTAAACAGCATGGCTGCTGCGTCCAGAATCCAGGATTTGGTGTCTTTCATATACGGTTGCCCCCTGTCAATACATCCGATTATGCAATGTGCCTTTGCAGTTGATGCATACTATTATCTTTATAAACAGTATACCTTTTTTTTACAGAAAAAACCAGTAGAACCTGATAAAATACAGACAATAATGAAAAAAGATGAACGGATTCCCTTTGCTTACTTTTTCTTGCTCAGAAATGCAAGTGAACAGTTGCATTCATTTGACATAAAATATATAAAAATTGTGCGATTTTAATAAAAACATCCACAAAAATTCAGTAATATTTTACAATGATTTTTTGTGTATTGCCGCAAACGCATGAAAGTAACCGGTTACATTTATTCTGATTGTTTTTATCGGTACTGAGGATATGTATCATGCTTCTGTTTTGACAGTTTTTTTTCACGGTGTTATAAAAGAATCATCGTAATTATAAATATAAAATACATAGTTGCGAGTGTACAAAAAAGGAGCTTGAAAGAAGGAGGAAAAAATGGGAAATTTGGTAAGGAAAACCCAGATGACCACCGGCGGACCGGTCTTTGTCTATGTAGACGAAGAGGCGGATAAGATCATCCGTATCACACCGATGGATCTGGACGACGACGACGCCGCTTCTTATTCGATTGAAGCGAGAGGACGCACATTTACCCCGCCGCGGAAGACGACCTACACGCCGGTTACGGCACAGTTTAAATCCATGATTTATTCTGACCGCCGCAACCTGTATCCGATGAAACGTGTGGACTTTGATCCGAATGGCGACCGGCATGAGGAAAACCGCGGTATTTCCGGCTATGAGCGTATCAGCTGGGATGAGGCTCTTGACATTGTCTGTAACGAGATTCGCCGAATCAAGAGAGAGTTCGGACCGGGCGCAATGGTGATTGAGCCCAGTTCCCATCATTTATGGGGAACCGTAGGATATCGTCACAGTACCCTGTTCCGTTTTATGAACGCAGTTGGCATGACCTACGGCGATCATAACCCGGACAGCTGGGAAGGCTGGCACTGGGGCGCGACCCATATGTATGGATTTACCGCCAGACTGGGTAACCCGGAGCAGACCGATCTGCTGGAGGACTGCCTGCAGAACTGTGAGATGATGGTGTTCTGGTCCTCTGACCCTGAGACAAATAACGGTATTTACGGTGCATTTGAGAGTACCATCCGCCGGAAATGGCTGCAGGAGCTCGGCGTGAAGATGGTATTCATCGATCCGTATTATAACCACACAAACGGCCTGTATGGTGGTAAGTGGTTTTCCCCGCAGCTGGGAACGGATGCTGCGCTGGCACTTGGGATTGCTTATACCTGGCTGGTGGAAGGTACTTATGACAAAGAATACGTAGCTACGCATACATACGGGTTTGAAGAGTGGACGGAATATGTACTTGGCAAGACCGACGGCGTACCCAAGTCCTCCGAGTGGGCGTCAAAAGAGTGCAACATCCCGGCCCGTGATATCCGTGCACTGGCACGCGAGTGGGCAAAGAATAAGACGATGCTGGCGGCTGGCGGTCTCGGCGGCTGGGGTGGCTGCTGCAGAAGCCCGATCGGTATGGACTGGGCCAGAATGATGATCGCGCTGATTACCATGCAGGGTCTCGGCAAGCCGGGCATCAATTTCTACAGCACGACACAGGGTGTGCCGGTAGACTCCGATTTCTACTTCCCGGGCTATGCGGACGGCGGTATTGGCGGTGACGCACAGAACTCCGCTGCCGGCGCAGTTCTGGCATACAGAATGTTTAATGGTGTGGACAGTAAACCGATGTCCTCGAACCTCAGTACGGCGGCAGGTGTTCATCTTGACCGTATGAGACTTCCGGAGTGTATTCTGGACGACCATGTAGAGTGGTGGGGAAGAGGTTTTGTCGGCGACTCTCAGGAGCAGCAGTTCCACAAATATGAGTATCCGGCGAACGGCTATTCCCGTATCCAGATGCTCTATAAATACGGCGGATCCCACATCGGTACTATGGGTCAGGGCGACCGTTACGCGAGAATGTACCGTACGAAGAGACTTCCGTTCGTTGTGAGTCAGTCGATCTGGTTTGAGGGCGAGGTTCCGTTCGCAGATATCATCCTTCCGGCCTGCACGAACTTCGAGCGCTGGGATATCGGCGAGTGGGCGAGCAACTCCGGCTACAACCCGGATTCCCATAACCAGGCGAACCACCGCGTGATTACACTGCAGAAGAAGTGTATCGAGCCGTTGGGAGAGTCCATGTCCGACTATGAGATTTTCAACGCGATCTGTGAGCGTCTGCATGTGGGCGATGTCTTCTCTGAGGGTAAGACGGAGCTTGGCTGGGCGAAGCAGATGTTCTACGCTTCCGATATGCCGAAGGTCGTAACCTGGGAGAAGTTCTTTGAGAAGGGTTACTTCATCGTGCCGAATGACGACAGAAAACCGCCGGCGCCTTCTTTCCGCTGGTTTGCGGAGGATCGTGAGCAGGATACCAGAGGATGGATCTCCAGATTCCGTCCGGGCGACCTGGTAGATCAGAAGGGTCTGCAGACACAGTCCGGCAAGGTGGAGTTTGTATCCAACAGCCTGAAGCGTTTTGGGCATTATGATACAGACGATACTGAGAGACCGCTGATGCCGATGTACATCCCGTCCTGGGAGGGTCATCACACCGAGCGTATCAAGAAATACCCGCTTGCTGTGTTGTCTCCGCATCCCCGGTTCAGCTTCCATACACAGGGCGACGGAAAGGATTCGTTTGTCAACGATATTGAAAACCACAGAGTACTCGTAGACGGCTTCTATTACTGGATCATGCGCATCAATCCGCTTGACGCGGCAGAGCGCGGAATCAAACAGCATGACCTGGTGAAGGCTTATAATGAGCGCGGCGCGGTCATTTTTGCCGCTCAGCTGACGGAGCGTGTGCCGAAGGGTACCTGCCACTGCTATGAGTCTTCCGCAGAGTACAAACCGCTGGGTGAGCCCGGACACGCGGTAGACCGCGGCGGCTGCATCAATATTCTGACTCCGTCCAGATTCCTTTCGAAATATGCCAGCGGTATGGCGACTGAGCACTGCCTGGTTGAGATTGAGAAATGGGACAGAAAAGAGCTGGAAGACTGGAAAGAGAAACCACTTGATAAGAACCACGGCGGCGCTGAGGAGAAAGCATCCTGGAACGAGCCTGCTGTTGCGCCGGAGGGTGCGAACCGTTCCGCGAACTTCTATAAGGATCCGAACTGCAATGAGATGGTCTGGACTGAGAAGGCATGGAAGTTCTCCGGTCATGACTGGATGGGAGGTAAATTAGATGAGTAAACAGAAATATCTGGTAATGAATATAGCATCCTGTTTTGACTGTAACGACTGCTTTATGTCCTGTAAGGATGAGCATGTCGGAAACGACTGGATGCCATATACAGAGTCTCAGCCGCGTCATGAATCCCGCTGGCTGAAGCTTCTCCGCACTGAGCGGGGACAATGTCCTCGGATTGACGTCGGATACCTGGCGCTTATGTGCCAGCACTGCGAGAATGCGCCGTGTCTGAATGCGTTTCCCGACTGCATTACCCGCAGAGAGGACGGTATTGTTCTGATCGAGCCTGATAAGGCGAGAGGGAAGAAGGAAATCGTGGACAGCTGCCCTTACGGAGCGATTTACTGGAACGAGGAGAAGAATGTGGCGCAGAAGTGTACGATGTGCGCCCACATCATCGACAGCGGCGTGCAGCCGTGCAAACCGCGCTGCGCACACAGCTGCCCGACGGATTCGATTGAATATTATGATATCGAGCCGGAAGAGATGGCGAAAATTGTCGAGGAGCAGGGACTGGAGGTTTACCGTCCGGAGCTTGGCACGAATCCTCATGTATATTATAAGAATCTGTATCGTTTCACAAAGGCGTTTATCACCGGCGCTGTGGTTGACACAAAAACCGATGATGATGTGGAGAATGTTGCCATTACCCTGAAAGGAAACGGTGTGGAGGAGACACAGATTACGGATTACTTTGGCGAGTTTAAATTTGACAAACTTTTGCCGGGTACCTATACACTGGAAATTGACGGAAAGACCGTCAAGACAGTCGAGTTGGATAAGGCTGTTAATATCGGAGAGATTTTTATCTAATCATTTGAGAGGTATTGGTATTACTCTACTCACACGAACCGGCGCCGTTTTTCGGCGCCGGTTCTATTGTCGGGACAGGGATAAATGGCTTATAATGGGGCGGTTTCGCGCGCATTTTTACACAGAAGTATGTACGTAACGCGGGAAATATAGTATACTATAAGATAAGCTATAAGAGCAAGCGGTAGCTGTGCAGAGTGCGGAACCGTTATCTGATGAATGTACGGCAAAATATGTATCGCAAGAAGAGAGGACTACGTAATGGCCAGAAAAGGCAGTGCGGCAGATATGCACGAACGGATTTTGAAAAGTGCTCTGGAAGTATTTTCAGCCAAAGGATATTCTGCAGCGACGATTCGGGATATCAGTAACCGGGCCGGATGTAATACCGTGACGGTATTCCGTCATTTTGAGGACAAGATGGGCTTGTTCCTGCAGGTAGTCGAACGTTATCATGAATTTAAGTTTGACGCGGAGGATCTGAATCTGAAGCTGAGTTATCTGAATCTGCATGGAGATTTCCGGATCATGGCGGATTACATCTTTGATTTGATGTACCAGAATATCCATATCCTGCGGATTTTCATCAATGACGGACATGAATTCAGCCCGATTTCCAAGTATCTGTGGTTTATTCCGGAGACATTAAAAAATTTTGTATCCGGTTATCTTGAGTCCATGTATCCGGATAAGCTTTCAACTGCGGATATTTATACTATTACGGAGATGTTTCTCTGCTATATCATTCGAACCTGCCTTCGGATAAATGTACATGAAGGTGTTGAAGAGACTTCGCGGCAGACGGCGAAAGAGGCCCGGGAGACGATGGCGCCAAGCGTGGATATGGTAGTGGATATGATCATGATGCTTGTGAAAAAGAAATAGTGAAGTCATTTTTAAATATACTTATTCGGATATGCGATAAACTTATTCTGCTTTGGAATAGAAAAAAAGTAATAGATAGGTTATAATAAACATATTTTACGAAAAGGAGACCATGATTATGGGAGTGATTAAAGGGATATGTATCAGTGATAAGCGCGGGATACAGAAAAAAGAGGTAGGAACTGCCTGTCTGGTTAAAGACTGGGGCATTCAGGATGATGCCCATGCGGGACACTGGCATCGTCAGGTCAGCCTGCTTTCTTTTGAAAAGATAGAGGAGTTCCGGAAGAAGGGCGCAAATGTTGAGTTCGGTGCTTTCGGTGAGAATATTATTGTGGAAGGTTATGATTTTAAAAACCTGCCTGTCGGGACACACTTTCGCTGCGGGACAGCTCTTCTGGAGATGACACAGATCGGAAAGGAATGTCACAGCCATTGCGAGATATATAAGATCATGGGTGACTGCATCATGCCGCGGGAGGGTGTGTTTACGAAAATCCTTGAGGGCGGAACAATCTCTGTGGGAGATGAGTTTGTGATGGTGGAAGCCTGAGCTTAAAGAGTGTAGCAAACGACTTTCATGGATGTTGACGCATTGTAGCAGCAGAGTATGAGTGTTTGTTTATATGCGCTGAGGCGCGTAAGGAATATTAAAATATATGGATACTGTTGTCAGATGTATTGTATGCAATACTTTGAGAACAAGTGACCAGAAAAAGGAGAAGGATATGCAGGTAGGAGTGATTACGGCCAGTGACAAAGGATATGCCGGGGAGAGAGAGGATCTCAGCGGGAAAAAGATCGTCTCCATTATGGAGGCACATGGCTATGAGATTGCAAAAACGATGATTCTGCCGGATGACAGACAGAGGCTTGCCGATGAGATGATTTCCATGGCGGATGCGGGTATTCATCTGATTCTGACGACGGGCGGTACGGGATTTTCTCCGAGGGATGTGACTCCGGAGGCTACGAAGATGGTGATTGAGCGGGAGGCCGCGGGTATTCCGATGGCGATTCTGAACTATTCCCTGACAATTACGGATCGCGCCATGCTTTCCAGGGCGACTGCAGGCATACGGGGTGAGACGCTGATCGTGAATCTGCCCGGCAGTCCGAAAGCGGTGGAGGAGGCGTTGGTGTATATTTTGCCGGCGCTGAAGCATGGCCTTGATATTCTGCTCGGAAGAGACGGGGAGTGTGCCCGCTCATAAGAAAGAAGAGACAGGAAATGCAACTGTTCTTAAGGAAAAGATGAATGAAAGTCGGAAAATACTGAGTATGACGGCATTGATTTGATCATGCTGTCATATGATAGTTGACCTGGAGGTTATAGAATATGAAGCTGATTCGAACAGAGGATGCTGTCGGCAGTGTGCTCTGCCATGATATTACACAGATAATAAAGGGCGTTACAAAGGATGCTGTTTTCAGGAAAGGACATATTGTACGAGAGGAGGATATCCCCTTGCTGCTTTCTGTCGGAAAAGAGCATTTGTATGTATGGGAGAATGATGATACCATGCTCCATGAGAATGACGCCGCTGAGATTTTATATGAGATCTGTGCCGGACAGAATATGCACGGCTCAGATGTCAAAGAAGGCAAGATTGAACTGATTGCCGATATTGATGGCCTGCTGAAGATTAACAGGGAACGTCTGGTTGCGGTTAATGCACTCGGGGAAATGATGATCGCATCCCGTCACGGCAATTTTGTCGTGCATAAGGGAAATAAGGTTGCGGCGACCCGGATTATCCCGCTTGTGATCGAAAAAGAAAAGATGGAAGCCGCGAAAGCGGCGGCGGGAGATACGCCGCTCTTTGATATTCTTCCGATCCGGAAGAAAAAAGTCGGGATTGTTACGACCGGCAGCGAGGTGTTCAAGGGCAGAATTAAGGATACCTTTGGCCCGGTCATTTATGCAAAGGTTGAGGAATACGGCTGCGAGGTCATCGGGCAGATTTATGTGGATGATGAGAAAGAGCACATTACGGAGGCGATATTTAAACAGTTGGATGCGGGTGCGGAGCTTGTGATCTGTACCGGCGGAATGAGCGTAGATCCGGATGACTGTACGCCGGGAGCGATTATGAATACGGGCGCGCGTATTGTCACCTACGGTGCTCCGGTGCTTCCGGGTGCGATGATGCTGGTTTCCTACTATGAAAAGGACGGATGTACGATTCCGATTCTCGGTTTGCCGGGATGTGTCATGTATGCGAAGCGCACGATTTTTGATCTTGTATTGCCGCGCGTGCTGGCGGATGATGAGATTACGCAGGCGGATATCGCCGGACTTGGTGAAGGCGGACTGTGCCTGAACTGCGGCGAATGTACCTTCCCCAAATGCGGTTTCGGTAAATAAACGGTTTTTTGCGGCGCAGATACTACGATAGAGTGAGTGGCAGGCGGTGAAGTGAATTGTGATGAAATTACGGTTCGCGAAAGACAAGACAGAAGAGGTGGAGAAATGTCTGAATTAAAACAGGTAAAAATTCATTGGGAGATGATCGAGAGATATTCGGTATTTCAGATCATGCGGTTTGAAGTAAAGTATGAGGAGAAGGGAATCGGTTATTTCCGGATATGGAATAGTCCGGAGACCTGCAATATTGCTTTTTACAGTGAGACGGACAGGCACGGTGTGCTTCCGCCGGAGCAGTATAAAGCAGTTCCGACAAACCACAAGATGATCCGTTATATTGAGGAGGATCTGAATAAGATGGGATATACGATAGGGGATATTTATCGTAAGATTACGGATGGCATGTTGATTGGTGTCCAGCGGTTTCCGATGGACTGGGATATTTTGTATTAAATGATGCATGACAGGATCACATGAAGGGGGTCCCGCATTTTGGGAGGCATAGCCAAATGGAATTAACTCATATCAATGATCAGGGACGTGCGAAAATGGTTGACGTTTCTGAAAAAGCGGATACTGCCCGGATTGGCGTAGCTTCTGGTCGGATATCCATGCAGCCGGAGACATTTTCACTCATCACGGATGGGAAGATAAAGAAGGGAGATGTCCTGGCGGTCGCACAGGTGGCAGGCGTCATGGCAGCAAAAAAGACCTGGGAGACGATTCCCATGTGCCATCCGCTGCTGCTGACCGGCGTGGATATACATTTTAAACTTTATCCAGAGACTTCGGAAATTGAAGCAATCGCTTCTGTTAAAACGACGGGAAAGACCGGCATAGAGATGGAGGCATTGAATGCCGTGGCGGCCACGCTGCTTACCATATATGATATGTGTAAGGCCGTGGATCGCGGGATGGTGATACGAGACATCCTTTTGCTGGAGAAGGACGGAGGAAAGTCAGGGCATTTTGTGAGAGAGCGTCAGGATTGATTTTTCACAGATATTGGGGAAAGCATGGAAATCACTCTTATATCTGAATGAAAAAACAGGATTGTGTAAAACAAAACCCGACCGGGCATTGCGCCCGGCCGGGTTCTTCGTTCTTGAGTAGTTAAGATTTTAAATACTGTTTCTTATTCAGTTTTAATCTTCTTCATCCGCAATATTGTGGTTCTTTGCACCTACAAGACAAATGATAAAGAGTACAATAGCTACACAGAGAAGATATGCTGATACTGTTACAATTCCACCCATCTATATATTCCCTCCTTATAACAATTTCTCGTTCTTGTGATTAATTTTCCAGATAATGAAAATAATCGTGCAAAGAACAATACCGATGACATACTGTGTGATGATATCCTGTAATACCCACATATTCTTACCTCCTTTATGCTACCTGCGCTTCTTTCGCGTCGTTGGCTGCGATGGTGTCCGCGTGGGTCTTCTTCCATGCCGGTTCTCCCTTGAAAATCAGGTGGAAGACAACGCCGAGGATGACAGATGCAACCATTGTGATGTACATGTTCATGGACCATACACCGCCGAGCCACGGGGACAGATCAACAAATGTCCAGATGCAGTTCAGGATGTAAGTAACGATAACCGTGCACCAGGCTGCTTTCCTGCTGACCTTGAAGTTGTACCCGATGATAAACACCACAAAGATTGGCATACCAAAGGAGAATACCCATAGGAACAGGTTGAACACAAACTCGTGCGCCATGATCAGAGCACCCGGAAGAATGATGGCTGCTGCGATGATGATGCAGATCTTGTTGATGCGCAGCTTCTTCTCAGGAGTGGCATCCGGGCAGTTACAGCCGATGACGATATCGTTTGCGATAACGTTCGAGTTAGCCATAACAACACCGCCGCCTGTGGAGAGGGTCGCACAGAGAAGAGCAACCATCAGCAGACCGATCGCCGGAACCGGAAGTCCTTGCTGCGCGATGATCGGAACAGCTTCGATACCGTTCGCTCCTACAACAGAGGAGATCGCCGGGATGGACATAGCTGCGATACCGAGGAAGATCCACGGAAGACTGGACATGATGTTCAGAGAGCAGCCGAGGAATACACCCTTGCGGCAATCCTTCTGGCTTTTTGCTGCGAAGAACGGCTGCATCATGGTCTGGGATACGGCGCCCGCCGTCGTATGTAATACAATAACAGGGATGATAACCGACAGCCAGATCGGGAGCTGTGTGATTGTGCCTGTCTGCGTCAGTATACTGCTGTAACCTGCCGCGTCATAAGTCTGCTTTACGCCTGCCCAGAAACCAACGTCTGCGCCGAAGTAATCGGACAGATAACTGCCGGCAATAATAGCGATTGCTGCGTAGGATGCACCGAGCATCACGACTGCGTTGATACAGTTCAGCCATGCCATCTGAAGCATACCGCCGAAAAATACGTAGCAGATGATCAGGATAAATCCGAGAATGATGGCTGCATACAGACCGAGATTGATGCCGCTGGCCTGACAGAGTGTGTAGATCGCGGTACCAATGGCTACCAGCTCGGACATACCGATGCCGGTCCAGGTCATGGTCTGGAATGCCGCATGGAAATAACCCATCTTCTTACCGAAGATCTTGCCGAGTGCGGCCGGAGCCGTCGGCTGACCAATTTTCTTGTACAGGGGTCCCATCCAGAGCATGGCGATCGGAAGGAACACGCCGCCCGCACCGAGTGCCCACCACATGGCGCCTGCACCGATACCGGTGAAGTCTACCAGACTGGTGATGCCGCCGGCGCCCGCTGCCTGCTCCCAGAGAGACATCGTGTGGCCTGATCCGAGCGGTGCGAGTACGAATGAAAACGTAACCATAATCCATCCGAGGCCGCCGCCCGCGTTTGCAAAATCCTCAGCGGATTTTACACGTTTTCTTGAGTACATACTGGCGATGAAAATCAGCACAGCGAAGTACACAATAGCAATTACTAAAGCCATAAAGTAACCTCCTTAAACTAAAATCCCTCTACTCAATAAACAGATTTTACAGTGTATTCCTACTATACAGTCAACCTAAATGTTAAAATTATATAAAATTTATATTGTATAGAAAGAAAAATTGTGCGGTTTATGCAGATACAAAATAAGTGACATGTGTTTTGTGATAAGTGACGATTGAGAATATTGCTATAATTTTGATAAAATACGATCAGTTTAGAGAAATCTGTTTTTAAGAAAAGATTGACTGTATAGCAACTATACAGTATAATATTGATAAAATAGATTTCGTTTTTTTTCATGTTTTCATGTAAATATTCCATATACTAAATACTAAGGAGACTGATTGTATTATGACCGATTTACAGATAAAATGCTTTCTGGAAGTTGCGACGCACCTGAGTTTTACGAAGGCGGCGAAGGGTCTGTTCATTTCCCAGTCTAATATCAGCAGGCAGATCGCTTCGCTGGAGGAGGAGCTGAGCCTGCCTCTTTTTGACCGCAACACGAAAGGCGTGCGGCTGACGATTCAGGGGCAGATGCTCGCGGAGACACTTTCACAGATGTCGACCGAGTGGCAGAACGCCCTGGCCCGCGCGAAGAACTCTGTGAAGAAGTTCAGCGGAGGCATATCGATTGGTTGCCAGGAGCATATCAAGTCTAACAGCTATATTTCGCAGGTTCTGTCCGGTTTCCGGGAGGATCGCCCGGAGATTCAGATCATGAAGGAGAGATGTACGCAGCGGAAATTGGTTGAGGGACTGATGAATGATTATTATGATGCGATTCTGATTGCCGATCATGATGTGAAGATGGTGCAGGGCGTCGAGAAGCTTACCTTATTTTATTCCCGCGTCGGTATTGTGATTCATAAGAGTCATCCGCTGTTCCGAAAAAGGGATGTGAAGCTCTCCGATTTTAAGGACAGCCCGTTCCTGCGATACCTCCCGATGAAGCTGAAGCCTGAGGATGATTATCTTCACAATATCTGTGCGGCTTTTGATTTTGAACCGAAGGTGGCTGCGGAGTTTGAGGATTTTGAAGAGCTTCTTCTCGCGATTGAGATGGGCGAGGGGGTTTCTCTGGTATTTGAGGAGGATGAGGTAACTTCGAATATGAACCTCCGGTTTATTCCCATTGAGGAGGATGTCCCGCAGAAATATCTTTCCATGCAGCTGGTTCGCAAGAATAAGAACAAAAATCCTGCATTAAATGATTTTTACATATATGCACAGAAGTATTCCAATCTTCATGCCAAGAGAGATTTCTGATGATAAAAAATTTAAATCCGGAATTTTCCTCTTGACTGTATGGTGACAATACGGCTTACAATGCGTTACAGAAGGGGGCAGCTGTATTTTTATGCAAACCTTTTCGGTAGCGAACAGTATCTGTGAGACTGCACGTGGCAGTGCATCCTCTACTCTGGCGCTGCAGCGGTTTTTACGGATACGATATTTATCACATATTTAAAAGGAGGTTTAGCCATGCAAGGCGAAATGCGTTTAACAAACTCCAGTACCGGAGGCCCGGTGTTCGTATATGTTAAGGATGGAAAGATCATCCGCATCACACCGATGGACTTTGACGAGACCGATCCGGAAGGCTGGACAATCCATGCGAGGGGCAGAGAGTTCAAGGCGCCCCGGTATACGACGATCGCACCGTTTACGGCCGGCCAGAAATCCATGATTTATTCTGACCGCAGACTTCTCTATCCGATGAAGCGTGTGGACTTTGATCCGAACGGCGAGCGGAATATTCAGAATCGCGGTATTTCTGGTTATGAGAGAATCAGTTGGGACGAGGCGACTGACATTGTTGCAAACGAGATTAACAGAATCAAGAGAGAGGTTGGACCGGGCGGTATCATGTCCACACCGTCTTCACACCATTTGTGGGGTAATGTAGGTTATCGTCACTCCACCTATTTCCGTTTTATGAACCTCATGGGATTCACTTATGCGGATCATAACCCGGACAGCTGGGAAGGCTGGCACTGGGGCGGCATGCATATGTGGGGCTTTTCATGGAGACTTGGATGTCCGGAGCAGTATGACCTGTTAGAGGATGGCCTGAAGTATGCGGAACTGATCGTGTTCTGGTCTTCTGATCCTGAGGTAAACAGCGGTATTTATGCAGCGTTTGAGTCGCACATCAGACGTCGTTGGTTAGACGAGCTGGGTGTACAGATGGTATTTATCGATCCTTTCTTCAACCATTCCGCAAATATGTGGGGCATCAAGTGGTTCTCACCGAAGGTTGGTACTGACCATGCGATTTCCTTCGCAATTGCGTATACATGGCTGACAGAGGGTACATATGACAAAGAGTATGTTGCTACGCACGCTTATGGTTTCGAAGAGTGGGCTGAGTATGTATTGGGTAATGGTGACGATGGTATTCCGAAGACCTGTGAATGGGCGGAGAAAGAATCCGGCATTCCGGCTTGCGATATCCGTGCGCTTGCCCGTGAATGGGCGAAAAAGAACACCTATCTTGCGGCCGGCGGTATGGGCGGCTGGGGCGGTGCCTGCCGTGCGACTCACGGTATTGAGTGGACCCGCGGTATGATTGCTCTTGCTACCATGCAGGGCATGGGTAAGCCTGGTTCCAATATCTGGTCTACCACACAGGGCGTTCCGACTGACTACGACTTCTTCTTCCCGGGATACGCAGAAGGCGGTATCTCCGGTGACTGCTCGAACTCCGCGGCAGGCTACAAGTTTGCATGGCGTATGTTCGATGGACGCACAACATTCCCGGCTCCCGTAAAGATGAACTGGGAGGCAGGTCAGCATATTCCGCGTCTGAAGATTCCGGAGTGTCTGATGAATGGTAAGTTCGAATGGTACGGCAAAGGATTCTGCGGACCTTCCATTGAGGCGCAGATGCATCCGTATCAGTATCCGGCTCCGGGTTACGGAAGCATCAAGATGTACTGGAAGTACGGCGGACCGCATATCGGTACCATGACCGCCACGAACCGTTACGCGAAGATGTATCACTCTGATACACTTGAGTTTGTAGTAAGTCAGGCGATCTGGAATGAAGGCGAGGTTATGTTCGCTGATGTCATTCTGCCGGCCTGCACGAACTATGAACGCTGGGATATTTCTGAGTTCGCGAACTGCTCCGGTTACATTCCGGACAACTTCCAGATGGCAAACAACCGTGTAATCTCTCTGCAGGCGAAGTGCATTGAACCGCTTGGAGAGTCCATGTCTGACTATGAGATTTATGCGTTGATGTCCAAGAAACTGGGCATTTATGATATCTTTACCGAGGGTAAGGATGAACTTGACTGGGTTAGACAGTATTACAATGCGACTGACTGCCCGAAGGTTATGACATTTGATGAGTTCTTCAAGAAAGGCTACATGGTGGTTCCAGACAATCCGAACCGGAAGAAGACGGTTGCACTTCGGTGGTTCGCAGAGGATCGTCCGCGGGATACACCTGACTGGGGTCCCGCTCCGAATACGACCATCGGCATGAAGGGCTTGCAGACTACGACAGGTAAAATCGAGTTTATCGCTACGAGTCTGAAGCGTTTTGAGGAACAGGGTTATATTGACGAATATCGTCCTGCCATGCATAAATATGTACCGGCATGGGAGAGTTGGCACGCAGAGGTTGCGAAGAAATATCCTCTGGGTATGCTTTCTCCTCATCCCAGATTCTCCATGCATACCATGGGTGACGCGAAGGATTCCTTCATTAACGATATCAAGGATCACCGCGTACTGGTTGACGGCTGGTATTACTGGATCATCCGTATGAATTCTGTTGATGCAGAGGCTCGCGGTATCAAGGATGGCGATCTGGTTCGCGCGTTCAATGACAGAGGATCTGTTATCCTTTGTGCACAGGTTGGCGAGCGTGTACAGCCCGGTACAGTTCACTCCTACGAGTCCTGTGCTGAGTATGCTCCGCTTGGTAAGCCGGGATGCTCCGCAGACCGCGGCGGCTGCGTAAATATTCTTACGCCGGATCGCTACATGTCCAAGTATGCCTGCGGTATGGCACCGAACAGTGCTCAGGTTGAAGTAGAAAAATGGGACGGAGGTATCTACGAGATTTATTAATCTCGTGGGTGCGCCCGGAAAGGAGAATAAGAGATGAAACAGTGGTATTTAGTACAGGATGTCAGATGGTGTCATGACTGTAATGACTGCTTTATGTCCTGCAAGGATGAGCATGTGGATAATGGCTGGCCGGGTTATACCGAGTCCCAGCCGCGTCACGGCCATCGTTGGATAAACATTCTGCGCAGAGAGCGCGGCAGATATGCGCGTAATGATTATATTTATCTCTCAATGCCCTGCCAGCATTGTGAGAAATGTCCGCTTGTTGAAGCCGGATATGCATACAGAAGAGACGATGGTATCGTTCTGATCGATATGGACAAGGCGAGAGGCAAGAAAGAAGTCGCTTCCATGTGTCCTTACGGCGCGGTTTACTATAATGAGGAAAAATGCATTGCACAGAAGTGTACAATGTGTGCGCATTTGTTAGATGATCCGGACTGGACCCCTGGTGTTCCGAGATGCGTTCATTCCTGCCCGACCAAGTGTCTGCAGGCATATCACATTGAGCCGCTTGAGATGGAAGCTATGATCGAATCAGAGGGTCTTTCCGTTTACAGACAAGAGCTTGGTCTGAAGCCGCATGTATTTTATAAGAATCTTCATAAGTTCACGAAGAATTTTGTTGCTGCCGGAGTTCGTAAAGATATGGACTGCTTCGAGGGTGCTTCCATTGAAATCAGAAAAGATGGAAAGCTGATCGAGACACAGACAACCAATTTCTTTGGAGATTTCAAGTTTGACGGATTGGATGATGGTAAATATGTCATCTCCATTGATGTAGAAGGCGCGAAGAAGGATATAGATGTAGAGGTTGCGGGTAAATCCCTGAATCTTGATTTTATCGATTTCTGAAAATGCTCTTAAGTTTGCGCCCATGCTGTCAGAGGCATGGGCGCAATTTGTAAACAAAGTGTCGGGGAGGGGTGCATGTTTATTTGTATGCAGCCTTACTGACATTTGTTTGCTTTATAAAGGGATATTTACCGGGAACTGTTATTGCTGGCGGCACCCGGCATCCGGTTTATTCAATTTTTATGAAGGAGACAGCACATGAAAAAAGTAGTGATTTTTAACGGAAGTCCGCGGATGGACGGCAACACGGCCACGATTTTACAGATGATCGAGCGCGGTGCAAAAGAGCATCATGCGAACGTGAAGAGCTATACGTTGTTTAAAATGCGTTTTATGGCCTGTCAGGGCTGTTTTGCCTGTCGTATGCAGGATGATTGTCTGGTGAATGATGAGTTGAAGAAGGCTCTGGAGGATGTCAAGGATGCGGATGCCGTTGTGATCGGATCGCCGATCTACTTTATGCAGGTGAATGGAATGGTAAAGAACCTGTATGACCGATTCTTCCCTCTGATCGGACAGGACGGCAGACCGAGATACGGACAGAAGAAGATTGTCACGGTCTACACTCAGGACAATGAGGATCCGAATATGTTTTCCATGTATTTTGATTATCTGGCTGCCATGTTTCCGGGATTCGGGTTTGTGGATGAGGAGCGGATTGTCTGTGTGAAAGGAAATGATCCTGAGTCCGCGGAGAACAATCAGGAATTAAAAAGATATGCTTATGATGTTGGCCGTTCGCTGACAAATGGAGAATAGAGACAAATGAAAAATTATATCTTTGACCTGGATGAAGCACTTGCATTGATACTCGAACACTGTAAATGTCTGGACACAGAGATGGTACCTGTAGATAAGGTGTCAGGTCGTGTTCTGGCTGCAGATGTGAAAGCACGATATGATGTGCCGCTTTTTGACAAATCACCTTTGGACGGATATGCGTTCTATGCTTCTGATACACAGTCTGTATCCAGAGATAAACCGGTTCGATTGGCAGTCGCGGAAGAGATTCCGGCTGGTTCTGTATCTCATAAGACATTAAAACACGGTTATGCTGTAAAAATATTGACCGGAGCGCCGATTCCGGAAGGTGCAGATGCCATCGTAAAATATGAGGATACCATTGCTTCGGATGGATATGTGACTATATTTGAGACTTTCCGTGCGGGAGATAATGTTGTACACAAAGGAGAGGATGTTCAGTTCGGTGAGGTGATCGCACCGAAGGGAACGGTTGTGGATGAAGCTATTCACGGCATGATTGCTTCGCAGGGGATTGCCGCAGTTGAGGTTTACAGGATTCCTCTGATCGGCATAATCTCTCAGGGAAACGAGCTCCTGGATCCGGGCGAGACACTTCAATCAGGAAAAATTTATAATTCTAATCGCTATATGCTTCATTCAGCTTTGAAACGGGAAGGACTTCCTTCAATCTATCTAGGGATTGTGCCGGATCAGATGGAACGCATCGCAGAGTTTTTGCAGACTGCGGTCAGCATGTATGATGCCGTAATCATGACAGGGGGTGTCTCTGTCGGAACCTATGATTATACAAAGGATGCTCTGAAACGGGCGGGAGCGGAGATTCTTGTCGATAAGATCCGGATAAAACCGGGATCGTCCTGCTGTCTTGCAATATTAAAGGGGGTGCCGGTGTTCGGATTGTCAGGTAATCCGTCCGCCGCCATGACGACATTTCATCTGGTTGCGGTTCCTGCTCTGCGCAAGATTTCAGGCAGAACAGATTATATGCTTCAGAAAATTCGTGTTTGTCTT
>JAJQFQ010000120.1 GCA_021201035.1 Clostridiales bacterium | reverse complement strand
CCATTATCTTAAGTCAACAGGATTACGGCAGTTCTTATTTCCCGCATCAATGTCTTTTCGCCGCAACCGATATCCCGAAAAAACTGCCCCGCACAGCCATTCGGTTTATTCCCTGCCGTTCCAGCAATAAGTACAAAGCTTATCTTTATCAATACCGACCGACTCCAGCATATCGTCCAGCCGGTGATAGCGCAGGGAAGTAAAATTCAGCTTTTTACAGATAGCATCAACCATGGCCTGATATTTTTCTGAATCAGGATCTGCATACTCCTCCAATGTCTCACGGCTCACTTCTCCGTCTTCCAGTTCCTCGATCACCTTGCGTCCGATCAGCTCCAGTTCAGACGTCGACCGGGAAAAGTTCAGATACCTGCATCCGAACAAAAGCGGCGGACAGGCTGGACGGATATGAACTTCCTTCGCCCCGCTCTCATATAAAAATTCCGTCGTTTCACGCAGCTGTGTCCCCCGGACGATCGAGTCGTCTATCAGCAGCAGACGCTGTCCACGGATCAGGTCATGCACCGGAATCAGCTTCATATGTGCGATCAGATTGCGCTGCGTCTGCATGGTCGGCATAAAAGAACGCGGCCAGGTCGGCGTGTATTTGATAAAGGGACGCGAAAAAGGAATCCCCGTCTCATTCGCATATCCGATTGCGTGAGCCGTTCCCGAATCAGGCACACCGGCTACTACATCCACCTCGACATTATCCCTTTTTGCCAGAAAACGTCCGCAATTATAGCGCATCTTCTCCACACTGACGCCCTCATAGCTGGCGGACGGATAACCATAATAAACCCAGAGGAATGTACAGATCCGCATCTGATCCCCCGGCGCCACCAGGGTTTTAACCTGATTTTCATCAAATACCACAACCTCTCCCGGACCCAGTTCACGATCATCCTCATAGCCGAGATTCAGATATGAAAAGCTCTCGAAGCACGCGCATCTGGCGCCGTCCTTCTTCCCCAGAACAACCGGTGTGCGCCCCAGCCTGTCCCGGGCCGCGTATATCCCCTTCGGCGTCAGGATCAACAGGGACAGGGAACCGTCAACCTTATCCAGTGCATATTTAATCCCGTCAATAAAATTCTCCTTCTGGTTGATCATGGCCGCCACCAGTTCTGTCGGATTGATCTCTCCGTTGCTCATCTCAAAAAAATGTGTGTTCCCGTCCAGAATCTCGTTCACGATCTCATCAGCATTGTTAATCTTGCTGATCGTACTGATTGCAAAAGTCCCGTGATGAGAGCGTACCAGAACCGGCTGCGCCTCAAAATCGGAAATACATCCGATGCCGTAATGTCCCTCCAGATCACCCAGTTCTTTCTCAAACTTCGTCCGGAACGGAGAACCTTCAATGCTGTGTATCGCTTTGCTGAACCCCTTTTCACCATATACCGCCATACTGGCACGGCGTGTTCCGAGATGTGAATGATAATCTGTTCCGAAAAACAGGTCAAATGTACAGTTCTCCTTTGATGCTACTCCGAAAAAGCCTCCCATAGTTTTGTTCTTTCCTTCCATAAATAATCAGATCAGACCGACATCCCTGCCCATCTGACTGTTCTGTTTCTGTTTACATCACACAAATTATAAAAACCATATATAAATCCTGATTCATTCATCTCTCAGCAGCCAACGGCAGCCGAAAGACAGCAGCCGCACACCCTTCGTCTCCATCCGGCAGCCGGACAGCAGATCGATATACATGCCGTCATCCTCATGAATCCATGCCGTCCTCTCCTGATCACTGAAATTATAAAGAGTCACAAGCTTCTGACCCTCTCCGCTGCGGATGATGCAAAGGACGGAATCCTCCCGCGTATCCGCTGTCCGTACATCAGCGGAAGACCGAAAAACATCGTGGCTGCCCCGAATCTGCTCCATCTTTCGCAGACCGTCGAAAATCCTCTGCTGAACCGTGCCTTCTCTGTGACGTGCCGCTTCCAGATCCCAGTGGAAAGCGCCGCGATGAAGATAGCGCGAGTCGTCCTGTTTTTTCGGATCGCCATGATAGGAATAATCATTCACTTCCCCGATCTCATCTCCGCTGTAGATCACGGGAATCCCGGACTGCGCCAGCATAAAGGCATGAAGCGTCAGGTCATATCGAATCGCCTGATCCAGAGCGTCATTAACTGTATTCTCGCCCGCCGCTTCTGACGCGGCTTTCCTCATTTTCCCGGATACGCATCCTGTCATACTATCAGCATTTACTTCCGCTTTTCGTCGTGCCATATCATCAGCGTATGTCTCTGCGGCCTTCTCCACCCCGCACAAAGAAGCCGTCGTGCCGCACAGTCTGGCATCTCCCAGCTCCTCGCTGTCATTGTAAAGCTCACCTCTTGCGAAAGAACCTTCAAATTTCCCGGTAAAAAAGTCATTCAGGAATTTCTTATGAGGAACCTCCTCCATACCGAATTTTCGCAGGAAGTCATAATCCAGTCCCCAGCCAAGGTCATCATGACACCGCAGATAATTCTGGAATACATATTCTTTCGGCAGCGCATGCATAATATCCATCTGCCGGCGGAGCAGACGAACATCCTTTGTCGCCACCGTATGCCAGAGAGAGGCCATCGTCGTCACATTATAGAGCATATGGCATTCCGGCTTTTCCACCGTCCCGAAATACGGCGCCACCTTGTCCGGTTCCATCACACCCTCGCCCAACAGCAGCACCCCCGGGCAGACCACAGCACAGATGATGCGGATCATGCGAGCGATGTTGTGTACCTGTGG
>JAJQFQ010000112.1 GCA_021201035.1 Clostridiales bacterium | reverse complement strand
GGATCAGGTGATTGCCTACGGCAAATCGACAGACGATGTTTACGCGGGAACATGGCAGAAATAAATTCTCAGAATGACGGATACGGCTTTTGCCTGAAATAGTCAGAAAATCGCTTCGGATCTTGAAATACAGGTGCCGGAGCGATTTTTTATGCCATTTTATATTTCCTGTAGCGTTCCTGCAATAAAGATAGTATAATAAATGCAGCTTAAAATTTTTAACGAAAACAGAACCGTGCGCATAGCGCTGTGATATGACGGAGGTTAAAGCGATGGCACAACAGATTTTTACAAATGAGATTATTTTATCCTGGCTTCAGTATTTTGCGAAAAATACGCCGATCGACTTAGAGAAGGTGAAGATGCTGGATATCACCCGGAAAAACAAGAACGTGATCCCGACGGTGGAATCACACAAGGCGGTGCTTGTTTTTACCGAGGCAGGCAATCCGGATATTTTTTATCGCATGTGGAATGCCGGGCTGGGCGACTGCGAGGTCTGGTACAATGAGGGCTCCGAGCCGGTGGGAGAGGTCAGGCATGATAAGATCAGCGACATGATCAACCGCGGGATCAACGCATCCGCCGGTATGCTGATCGTGAATGAGAATATGTGCAATACATATAAGATCGGCATGGACAACCACAATTTCCGCCGCGGCTCCATCCACTATGTGGGCAGCGAGATCCGTTCCGTGATCTTCAATAAGATGCATGTAGGGCAGCAGGACGATATCTGTGTTATCAGCGGGGAGAGCATTGCGATCGAGGCGGGTATTATTGCGAATGAGGGCTCCGTGCTGGCGGTAGAATATAATAAAGACGACCTCATGACGATTGAGGAGAATATCGAGCATTTCGGACTCAACAATATCCATGTGATCGATCATGTGGATGAGGAGACCATGCGCGGACATGCCGTGCCGTCGCTGGTATTTCTGGTGGCTTCCGCCAACATGGAGCAGGAGATTGCCTGTCTGGTGAAGCTGAACCCGCAGATCAGCGTGGTGGTGTATACGTTGGATTTCTGTGTTGCGGCCGGTATGGCAAAGCTGTTTGAAAAGTATGGGATCGGAGATATAGAGACGATACAGGTTGCTGTTTCACACTTGAATCATAAGAATTCCTTTGAGCAGGAGCCGACGCCGTGGATCATTTCCGGGAAAGCGAACGGGTGATCCGGTGAGTTGCCGATCATCGGAAACAGAGAAATTAGAATCTGTCAGGCACGTCATTAGTCTGAGGACGGAAAGGTGTTTTACATGGAAGAGATTGAAAAGAGCTGTATAGACTGTACCGTGGGAAACTGTAACTGGGAGGATGGCAAGTATCCGCCGTTCTGCCCGTCTACGCATATGGATCCGGATCTTCTGGCGGACGCGATGGCAGAGTATGAGAAGAAGGACATCCGCCGGGTGACGATCGCTGCCGCGGAGGTGGAGGCGGACAATTACTGTAAAATGACCCGCCTTGAAGAGACTGTAGAGTTTGCGAAGAAGATTGGCGCGAAACGAATCGGGATCGCGAACTGTGTGGGTCTGCTTTCCGAGGCGCGGATGCTGGCGAAGGTGCTGCGCAGCCATGGCTTTGAGATATACGGGGCAGCCTGCAAGGGCGGTATGCAGAAGAAGGCGGATGCGGGTATCCCGGAGCGCTGCGACGCGGTCGGTTTTAATATGTGCAACCCCATTCTGCAGGCGAAGTCTTTGAATGCACGGCATACAGACCTGAACATTCTGGTTGGTCTCTGCGTGGGACATGACAGCATGTTTTATAAATATTCTGACGCGCTGGTGACGACGCTGGTGGCGAAGGACCGCGTGCTGGGACACAATACTGTGGCAGCGCTGTATCAGGCGGATAAGTATTATAAGAAAGTGTTTGGTGACAAATAAATCAAAGAAAACCGCGTCAGTTACAGTTGCTGATTGTCTTAGCTCAGCGCTGCTGTAATGATTGCCATGGAATAGACTTCCATCGCGTTGCAGCCTCTGGACAGATCGTTGATCGGAGCGTTCAATCCCAGCAGGATCGGGCCGTATGCGTCGAAGTTACCGAGACGCTGTGCGATCTTGTAACCGATGTTGCCGGCGTTGATATCCGGGAAGATGAAGGTGTTGGCATGACCGGCCACTTCGGAACCGGGGCATTTGATCTTTGCTACATTCGGGGAAACGGCCGCGTCAAACTGAAGCTCGCCCTCGATCACAAGATCCGGAGCGGCTGCTTTTGTCTTCGCACAGGCGTTGCGCATCTTGTCTACGTCCTCGCCTTTGCCGGAACCAAGTGTGGAATAGCTTAAGAATGCGATCTTCGGGTCAATGCCGAAGATCTTCGCGCAGGCTGCGGTCTCGGTCGCGATCTCTACGAGATCATCCTCAGTAGGCTTGATATTGATGGCGCAGTCACCCATTGCTAATACCTCATTTGCACCGGTCGCAGCTGCACGAACCAGAATGAAGCAGGAGGAAACGATCTTATTGCCGGGTTTCGTTTTGATCAGCTGAAGTGCGGGGCGGACCGTGTCGGCGGTGGAATATGTAGCACCGCCCAGCAGGCAGTCAGCTACGCCCATCTTTACCAGCATAGTACCGAAGTAATTACCCTTCTGCAGGGCTGCCCGGCAGTCGTCTGCGGTCATCTTGCCCTTGCGCAGTTCGACCATGGCATCAACCATCTCATCCATTTTGTCATATATTTCGGGATCAATGATATCGGCACCGTTGATATTGTAGCCGACTTCCTCTGCGGCAGCTTTCACTTCATCAACATTACCGATCAGGATCGGTTTTAAAAAGTATCCGGCCAGCAGACGGGAGGCTGCCTCCAGAATTCGGGGATCGGTGCCTTCTGTAAAGACGATGGTTTTAGGATCGTCTTTTAATTTCTGAATTAAAGCGTTGAACATTGGTTTGTTACCTCCATATAATATATTTTATGTTTCTATTGTACCTCTTTTCGACTAAAATTCAAGCAAAAAGAGTGTTATCATTTTCACAAGCAAAAAGAGTGTTATCACTTTTGCTTCATTGGACGAACTTTCCTATAAAATAAAAAACCGACAAACCCGAAGATCTGTCGGTGCGTACGCCTTCAGGGGCTCGAACCCTGGACAAATAGATTAAGAGTCTACTGCTCTACCAACTGAGCTAAAGGCGCATATTCATTTATCAGCGATGCATCTGTTTTACAACGCAAAAACGATTATATATCACAATGCTGTAAAATGCAAGCTAAATTTGGGATAAAAATTCAAATTTTGTATGTTTTTATGAATTTTAACCTTCTAATCATATATCATGCACGATATTTAATATATTTTTGTTAAAAATAAGTAGTGACTAATCCGTAAAAGTGTAGTATCATATACACAATAACGGAAATCGTGCATTTTATATTGTTTGTTTCGATGACTGCTATGAAGTTGTCTGTGTCATAATCGGACAGGCAATGGGACAGGATAAGGTACGATGACACATATATATTTATTTTTGGAGTTATAGATATGTTTGATGCGCTGCGATCGTTGATCGGAGATCATGTGAATTTTGTTTTTCTGGGAGAGGCGGGAAGCGGCAAGAGCGAGGTTTCTCTCAATTTTGCAAAATATCTGAATGAACTTGGAGACCGGCCGGTTCATTATTTTGATCTGGATATGACAAAGCCGCTTTTTCGTTCCAGGGATGCGGTTTCGGAGATTGAGTCTCTGGGTGTAATTTTTCATTATGAAGAGCAGTTCATGGACGCGCCGACACAGGTGGGCGGTGTGAACCGGCTTCTGAAGGATCCGGACTGTTATGTCATTCTGGATATCGGAGGGGATCATATCGGCGCCCGCGCGGTCGGCGGCTACGCGCCGCAGATCAATAAGGATCAGACGATAGTTTACTATGTGCTGAATGCCTATCGTCCGTGGTCCAATGACATTGACCATATTGATGAAACGCTGGCGAAGATTCTGGGTGTGTCTCACATTCAGCTGGGCAAGCTGCATATGGTCAACAACCCGAACAACGGACTCACGACGACGGAGCGGGAGTTTGTCGAAGGCAGCCGGAAGATGGCAGAAATGGTGACTCCGTATATCGCCGTGGATTTTGCCTGTGTGCGGGAGGAGCTTTTTGAAGCCGTGCGGGATCAGTCCGATGTGCCGGTGATGCCCGTGCATCTCTACCTGACCTATGAATGGCTGAAGTTTGAAGAGTATAGTCCGGGCGGGCCGCCGCTGCCGGGGAATGGCTGACCAGCTTTGCATAAGTTCGATAACGGAAATCATAGATTTCCTACGTTGTATAAGTTCGATAACGGAAATCAGAGATTTCCTATCTCACTTATATCTCACTTATTTTGACCCTGGTATCATCACTACATGTGCTTAACACAAAAGGATTTGTGTTGCGTAAATAAATCAGTTTAGACAAGAGGAGGTAATAACTGAAATGGCAAAAATCGTAGTAAGATCAGAACGCTGTAAGAGTTGTGGTTACTGCATCAAGTTTTGTCCAAAGGGGGTTCTGGCGATTGGAACGAAAGTGAACTCCAAGGGTTACGAGTATGTGGAACCGGTCAAAATGGATGAATGTATCGCCTGTTGCATGTGTGGACGCATCTGTCCGGACGGCGCGATCGAGATCTACAAATAAGGAGGTTGAAAGATTATGGCAAGAGTATTGATGAAAGGCTGCGAAGCGATTGCCGAAGCAGCAGTAAGAGCCGGCTGTAGATTTTTCGCCGGATATCCTATTACACCGCAGAATGAGATCCCGGAGTATTTCGCACGGAGACTTCCGGAGGTAGGCGGCGCGTTCGTACAGGGTGAGTCAGAAGTGGCATCTGTGAACATGGTTTACGGTGCGGTATCGGCAGGGACCAGAGCGATGACATCCTCGTCCAGTCCGGGTATTGCGTTAAAGAGCGAGGGCATTTCCTATGCTGCTGCGGCACGTATGCCCCTGGTATATTGCAATGTGGCGCGCGGGGGCCCGGGTGTAGGCGCGATCCAGCCGGCACAGCAGGATTATTTTCAGGCGACGAAGGCTTCCGGTAACGGCGGCTTCAAGATGATCGTTCTGGCTCCGTCCACGGTACAGGAGGCTGTTGACCTTACATACGCGGCCTTTGACTATGCGGACAGGGATATGAACCCGGTACTCGTTCTTGCGGACGGCGTGATCGGCACGATGATGGAGCCGGTGGAGCTTCCGGAGATGAAGAGCGACGAGGAGATCGCTGCGATCAGGGAGAGCAAGAAAAAATGGGCCTGCATCGGACATGAGCTTGATTATGCGAATCGTTCCTGGATTCAGCCCGGACAGTGGGATACCTTTAAGATGCAGGCGTGGAATGAAAACGCGGCGCGTATGTATGACAGTTGGGTGAAGGATATTCAGGTTGAGGAGTATCTGGTAGAAGACGCAGAGCTCATCCTGACCGCTTACGGTATCTGCGGACGTATCTGCAAATCCGTTGTGGACATTCTTCGCAGGCAGGGATACAGAGTCGGCCTGATTCGTCCGATCACGGTCAGCCCGTTCCCGTATACATCGTTTGACAACATTGATTACAATATCTGCAAGGCAGTTCTCGACGTGGAGATGTCCATCCCGGCACAGTATTATGAGGATGTGGCGATCGGCGTGAAGAACCGCGCGGTTATCGAGACATGCCTGTGCTCTGGCGGAAACGTGATGAGCCGCGAGGCAGTGATCAAATCTGCAAGAAAAATTTTAGATAGATTAGGAGGGTACGTCAGTGGAATTAGTTTACTCTAGAACAAAAACAATTCAGGAAGATAAAGTATCCGGATTTTGCCCGGGCTGTATGCACAGCACCGTGATAAAGCTGCTCGGAGAGGTTCTCGAAGAGTTGAATATTGTAGATAAGAGCGTTCTGATCACCGGTATCGGATGCTGCGGACTTCATATGGACTATATTGCGTATGATACGATCACCGCGCCGCACGGACGTGCCTGTGCCGTGGCTACCGGTATGAAGAGAAGCAATCCGGATTCCGTTTACATTACTTATCAGGGTGACGGCGACTTTGCCTCCATCGGTCTGGCGGAGTCTGTCTCCGCGGCGAACCGCGGCGAGAATATCACCGTTATCTTTATCAACAACGGTATCTACGGCATGACCGGCGGACAGATGGCGCCGACCACGCTGATCGGTATGAAGGCTTCTACTGCTCCGAAAGGACGTATTGCCGAGGAGCACGGCTATCCGATGCATATGTGTGAGATTTTAAATCAGCTGACTGCTCCGGCTTATCTGGAGAGAACCAGCTGCAATACGCCGCAGAACTGCATTAAGACAAAGAAGGCGATCAAGAAAGCTATCCAGAATCAGATCGACGGCAAGGGATTTTCCATGGTTGAGATCGTTACAAGCTGTCCGACGAACTGGGGTCTTGAACCGCTTGACGCGCTTGATTTCATTGAGCAGAAGATGCTGCCGGAGTTTCCGCTCGGCGTAGTGAGAGATAAATAAGAAGGAGGAGGAAGAATTTTATGGAAACAAATTTATGTGTTGGCGGATTCGGCGGACAGGGCGTTATGACTCTCGGCAAATTCCTTGCGACCGCTACCTGTGATTCCACAGACAAAAACGTTACGTTCTTCCCGTCTTACGGCGCAGAGCAGCGCGGCGGTACCGCGAACTGCTTCGTAGTTATCTCGGATGAGATGGTCGGTGCGCCTCTCGGTGACGTGATGGACGATCTGATCGTGATGAACGGACCTTCCCTTGTGAAGTTCCTGCCCACTCTGAAGCCGGGCGGAACGCTGTTCATCAACAGCTCGATCGTAGATGAAAGCGAGATTACGCGTGACGATGTGAAGGTGGTAAAAGCACCGGTGACGGAGATGGCTTATGAGCTCGGCAACGCGAAGGTGCTGAATGTTATCATGCTCGGCGTGTATGTGGGTTATACCGAGGTGGTTTCTCCGGAGGTTGTATGGGGAACCATCGAGCACAAGCTCGCGAAAAAGGCAAAGCTGCTTCCGCTGAATAAGCAGGCGTTCGAGAAGGGACTCGAGATCGGCCGCTCTTTCAAATAGAGAAGGTGTGAACGGTACGCTGTGTGGGGACACAGAAGATATACGAGGAAATATTACATGAAATCTGATATATACTGACACGTCATGGTACATGGGGCTATGACAGGAGGACACCCGGCCGGAAGGCCGGGTGTTTTCCGTTGTATGACGGATCCATCTGTTTCTTTTGCGGTAAAATCCATATGGCGTGACAGTTGACAAACATTTTGTTTTTTAATCCTTTTTAAATGCATGTCGGCACAGAGATAAAATATTTGACAAGAAAAAGATTCTGGAGTATAGTAAAGAAACTTCATGAGGGAGTAGTTTGCGTACAGACGTGATTTGTCAACAATCTCGGTTAAGAAACCTGGCAAATCTTAAAAAATGAGACTCATGTGTGCTTTTGGCATGCATGGGTCTTTTTTATATCATAGGAAAATTCGTCCTATGATATAAAACGCTCCGCGAGGAAGCGCAGCTCGCGGCAGTGAAATTATTGCTGACGCAACCGCTCGCGCGCGAAGTGTCGCAAGCGACACTTTATTTTGATGGGGTGCATAGGGAATATATGAAAAAGGAGATTGATTCATGGCAGCATATATCATTTTGGTGGTCGGTTTTGTACTTTTGATAAAGGGAGCTGATTTTTTTGTGGACGGCGCGGCGTCGGTGGCGCAGAAGCTGAAGGTGCCCGGATTTATTATCGGTATGACGGTGGTCGCGATGGGTACCAGCGCTCCGGAATGTGCCGTTTCGATCACGGCGTCCGTGAGAGGGAGCAACGCCATGGCGATCAGTAATGTGATCGGTTCCAATGTGTTTAACCTGCTGGTGGTCTGCGGTATGTGCGCATTGTTTTCGCCGTTGGTTATCAAAAAAAACACGTTGAAGAGAGAATTTCCGTTTTCCATTCTGGCGGCTGTTATACTGCTTGTTTTCGGAGCGATTGGTATGTCCGTAAACCATGTGGAGGGCATCATTCTGCTGGTTGTGTTTGTGATTTTCCTGATCTGGATGGTTTTATCTGCTGTTAAGGCTATGAGGGCCGGGCACGAAGAGAGTTCGGACGAGATAAAGGAACTGTCGAATCTCCGCTGTGTTTTGTATGTGGTCGGAGGTATTGCGGCAATTGTGATCGGAGGGCAGATGGTGGTGAATTCCGCTGAAACCATTGCTTTGCGGTTCGGCATGAGCGAGACGCTGGTCGGTCTGACGATCTGTTCGATCGGGACATCGTTGCCGGAGCTGGTGACATCGATTGTGGCGGCCAGAAAAAATCAGGCGGATATGGCGCTCGGAAATGTGATCGGATCCAATATTTTTAATGTGCTGCTTGTGGGCGGACTGGCGACAGCCATCAGTCCGATCGCTGTTACGCAGAACAATCTGATTGATCTGGTTTTTCTTATCGCCATCAGCGCGTATATGCTTCTGCTGGTCTGGAAACGGCAGGAGCTGCGCCGGGGCGGAGGGATCAGTATGCTGGTCATCTATGCAGCGTATATGGTGTATATCTGTTTGAGGGACACCGGGCTTTCTCTGTTTTGAAGTTCATGATAATTTATATTTTTTTTAGATTCAGGAACTTGGCTGAATATGGTAAATGAGTTATAATAAAATTAATTAATGCGAATCGTTATGAATCAGAGATAATCGGGATTCAGATATTGCGGAAAGCAACAAAAGGGAGGGGTTTTAACATGGCAGGCAGGGATTTTTTTAACAAACTGGGCAGTTCAATTTCATCAGCAGGCAAGGACGGTCTCAACAAGGCGAAAGAGATGAAGGATACAGCGAAGATTTCGCTTGATATCAGGGATCGTGAGAATTCGATTCAGAAGATGTACCGTGAGCTCGGAAAAGCATATTATCAGGATCATAAAGATGATATTTCTCCGGAGTACAGCGATCGGATTGCGTCGATTAAGGCAGCATTCGAGGAGATCGGTGAGTTGAAATCGAATCTGGATGATGTCCGCGGTGTCCGGAGATGTCCGAATTGCGGGAAAGTGATTTCCCCGGAGGCGAAGTTCTGCGCGAGCTGCGGAGAGAAATGCGAGGAAGAGGTTGTTGAGTGCGAGGTTGTTGAGGACGAGACGGAGGAGCCTGTTGAGGAAACGGTTGAATCTGCAGAGGAGACGGAAGGAGCCGCAGAAGATGCGGAAGAAGCGGCGGATACTGCGGCAGAGACAGAAGACACAGATGCTGATACTGAATCAGTGTAATCGACTTTCATACATGGTGGTGTGCGCGTCAGCGGGCATGTCCGTTTACCGATGAACAGATCGGCAGGTTCCGTAAAAGGAATCTGTCGATTTTTTCGTTTCACCGGCATCGCGGAAATATCCATTGAAAATACAGCCTGTTTATGGTATGTTTTTAAAGGAAAAAGTTCCCTGACATTTCCGTTCAGACAAAGAAGGGGAAATGTGTTGGGCGATAATATAAGAAAAGAGGATACAGATATAATGTGCAAGGCATTTAAAGGAAAGTTTTATATGACGACCGCGATCGCGTATACCTCCGGCAAGCCTCATATCGGCAACACCTATGAGATTGTGCTGGCGGACGCGATTGCCAGATATAAACGGCAGGAGGGATATGACGTTTACTTCCAGACCGGTACGGACGAGCACGGACAGAAGATCGAGCTGAAAGCGGAAGCGGCGGGGATTACGCCGAAGGAATATGTAGATCAGGTTGCGGGTGAGGTAAAGGCGATCTGGGATATGATGAACACCTCCTATGACAATTTTGTCCGCACAACTGACGCGGATCATGAGGCTCAGGTGCAGAAGATTTTTAAAAAGCTGTATGAGCAGGGTGATATTTACAAAGGATATTATGAGGGGCTTTACTGTACGCCCTGCGAGTCGTTTTTTACGGAGTCGCAGCTGGTGGACGGCAAATGTCCTGATTGCGGCGGCGAGGTGCAGCCGGCGAAGGAGGAGGCTTATTTCTTTAAAATGAGCAAATATGCGGATCGTCTGATCGAGCATATTAATACGCATCCGGAGTTTATTCAGCCGGTTGCGCGTAAAAATGAGATGATGAACAATTTCCTGCTGCCGGGATTGCAGGATCTCTGCGTTTCGAGGACGTCCTTTTCCTGGGGTATACCGGTGGATTTTGATCCGAAGCATGTCGTGTATGTGTGGCTGGATGCGCTGACAAACTATATTACAAAGATCGGGTACGACGCGGACGGGAATTCATCGGAGCTTTTTCAGAAGAACTGGCCGGCGGATCTGCATCTGATCGGCAAGGATATTATTCGTTTCCACACGATTTACTGGCCGATATTCCTGATGGCGCTGGATCTGCCGCTGCCGAAGCAGGTGTTCGGTCATCCGTGGCTGCTGCAGGGCGAGGGCAAGATGAGCAAATCCAAGGGCAATGTGCTTTACGCGGATGAGCTGGTGGATATGTTCGGCGTGGACGCGGTCCGGTATTTTGTTCTGCATGAGATGCCGTTTGACAATGACGGCGTGATATCCTGGGAGCTTCTGGTGGAGCGTATGAATTCCGATCTGGCGAATACACTGGGCAATCTGGTGAACCGCACCATTTCCATGAGCAATAAATATTTTGATGGTGTGGTTGTTAATGCCGGGGCGGCGGAGCCGGTGGATGACTCGTTAAAAGATGTGGTTACTTCGACCCGCGATAAGGTGTCCGCGAAGATGGCGGATTTGCGGGTGGCGGATGCGATCACGGAGGTTATGGCGCTGTTCAAGCGGTGTAATAAATATATTGACGAGACGGAGCCGTGGGTTCTGGCGAAGGATGAAGCAAAACAGCCGCGGCTCGCGACGGTTCTCTACAATCTGGTGGAAAGCATCAGCATCGGTGCGAATCTGATTTCCGGCTTTATGCCGGATACGGCACAGAAGATTCTGACCATGTTAAATGACCGGGTGAGGGAATTTGATGAACTGGCTTCCTTCGGACTTCGCGAGGATGGCAAAAAGGTGACGGACGCGCCGGAGATTTTGTTTGAGCGTCTGAAACTGGATGAGGTTCTTGCGAAGGCGGAGGCGCTGCATCCGGCTGCAGGAGGAACAGCTTCGAGTTCGACAGGTAATGAGGCGGCAGCTGACGGACAGAAAAATGCAGGAGTTGATGCGGGGGCATATGGCGCTGACCGGACAGGTGCCGGTGAGGCCGTCATTGACATAGATCCGAAGGATGAGATTACCTTCGAGGATTTCGGAAAGATGCAGTTTCAGGTGGGTGAGATCATTGCCTGCGAGGAGGTAAAGAAGTCGAAAAAGCTTCTCTGCTCCCAGGTGAAGATCGGCAGTCAGGTAAAACAGATCGTATCAGGAATCAAGAAGTATTATTCCGCGGAAGAGATGGTCGGAAAGAAGGTTATGGTGCTGGTGAACTTAAAGCCGGCAAAGCTGGCCGGTGTGCTTTCTGAGGGTATGCTTCTTTGTGCGGAGGACGCAGAAGGAAATCTGGCGCTTATGGCGCCGGAGCGCATGATGCCGTCCGGAGCAGAGATCAGCTAACACAGTGGGTTGAACTGTGTGTCACAGAGGGATTTAGATGATATTCGATACACATGCGCATTATGATGACGAACAGTTTGACACTGACCGGGATGAGCTGCTGCGAAGTATGCGTGACCGGGGCGTGGGATATATTGTCAATGCAGGCGCGTCGACTGACGGCTGCCGTGCGAGCGTGCGGCTGGCAGAACAATATGATTTTTTGTACGCGGCGCTGGGCGTCCATCCGGATGAGGTGGGCAGCATGGATGAGGATTTTTTCTCATGGATGCGCAGTGAGGCCCGGTCGAATCCGAAGGTGGTCGCCATCGGAGAGATCGGGCTGGATTACCACTGGGATGTGGAGCCGCGCGAGGTACAGAAGGCGTGGTTTGTCCGTCAGATGGAGCTGGCGCGGGAGCTCTCGCTGCCGATCGTGGTTCACAGCAGAGACGCGGCGCAGGATACGTTTGACCTGATTTCCCGATATGGACGGGATTTGCCGGGCATTCTGCATTGTTTTTCCTATTCGCCGGAGATGGCGGCGGCGTATGTGAAGCAGGGCTATCATATCGGCCTTGGCGGTGTGGTGACATTTAAGAATGCGAAAAAAGCGAAGGAAACGGCAAAAACAGTGCCGCTTGAGCATATAGTATTAGAGACGGATTGCCCCTACATGGCGCCGACACCGTACCGCGGTAAACGCAACTCATCTGACCTCATTGCTTATGTTGCAGAGGAGATTGCGAGGATCAAAGGGATTTCCGCGGAAGAGGTGATTGCCGTGACGGAGGAAAACGCAAAGCGCCTGTTCCGATTATGATTCGATGGGCTGTTGCTCCTGATTTTCCTGCTCTCTTTATGCTTGGATTTTTGAACGGCAATCAATAAAAACAGAGGAAACGAAACATATGAGCAGACCTGTACCCAGACCATATCTGGCGAACCCTCAGATTACGAGAGCGGTTCTGGACAGACATAAATTTACCATACAGAAAAAATACGGACAGAATTTTCTGATTGCTCCGCATGTGCTGGAGGATATCATCTGTGCGGCAGGTATTACGGAGCATGATTATGTCCTCGAGATCGGACCGGGGATCGGCACGATGACGCAGTATCTCGGCGCGAATGCCCGGGAGGTGACGGCTGTAGAGATCGACCGGATGCTGATACCGGTTCTGGAGGATACGCTGCAGGGTTATCACAATGTGGAGGTGATCAATCAGGATATCCTGAAGGTTGACATCCGGAAGCTTGCGCAGGAGAAGAATCAGGGGAATCCGATCAAAGTTGTTGCAAACCTTCCGTATTATATTACAACGCCGATTATTATGAATCTGCTGGAGAGCCATGTGCCGATTGAGAGTATTACGGTTATGGTGCAGAAGGAGGTCGCTGACCGGATGCAGAGCGGACCGGGGACGAAGGATTACGGAGCATTGTCGCTGGCGGTGCAGTATTTTGCGCGGCCTGAGATTGTGACGGAGGTTTCACCGGACTGCTTTATGCCGCAGCCGAAGGTCGGATCCGCGGTCGTGAGACTGACTGCGTACACCGAACCGCGCGTGATCGTACAGGATGAGGCGCTGTTGTTCCGGCTGATCCGCGCCTCTTTTAATCAGCGCAGGAAAACATTGGTGAACGGACTTAAAAATTCGCCGGAGCTGCAATTTTCCAGAGAAGAGATTGAAACGGCGGTCGCGGCAATCGGGAAGCCGCTGACGGTTCGGGGCGAGACGCTGACGCTGGAGGAGTTTGTTGCGCTGGCAGATTACCTAACCGGGGAGTGCGGCAGGTAAAAGCAGAAAAAGTCCTCATTATATTCCGGAATGAAACAGAAATCAGAGTCATAAAGTTTTACTATGAAGGAAAAAGTAAAGCTTTACGGCTCTGTTTTGATTTTAATTATTTTTATTCCCTGGCTGTGTACGGTATATCTGCATGGCGGTATGTCCGGCTTTTTTTTCTGTTTCGGAAGCGGACGGGCAGCTGGAAGCGCAGGTTGTTTCCGTGCTTGCTTCCGAGATCCCGGCTGACTATGAACTGGAATGTCTGAAGGCACAGGCGGTCATTGTCCGGACAAACCTGACCCGGGAGGGAACGGACTCGGAGTCCGGCTGGGACGAGGCAGCCATGCGGCAGGCGTGGGGAGAAAATTATGAGAAGAATCTGAGAAAGATTCAGACAGCGGCTGAGGAGACAAAGGGAATGGTATTAACCTGTGAGGGAGAACTGATACAGGCGGCGTATCATACCGCATGCAACGCGAAAACGCGGAACACGGCGGAGGTTCCCGGACAGGAAGCGTGTATCTATCTGCAGAGCGTGGAGAGTGCGGATGATATTCTGGCGGATGGGTTTCTGTATGTCGGTTATATGGAAAAATCAGAATTCGCCGGGCTTCTTGCGGAATTGTTTCCGGATGAGGAGATTGACGCGCAGCAACTGCCGGACGCGCTGCAGATCACGGAGCGCGACTCTGCGGATTACGTGACGCGGGTACAGTATGGTTCTACGGTTGTAAATGGCGAGGCAGTGCGCGCCGCGCTGGGGCTTTCTTCTGCCTGCTTTTATTTTTCCGGGTTGGAAGGGAAGATACGCATTGTCACAAAGGGTATCGGACACGGTCTGGGATTCAGCCAGTACGGGGCAGAGCAGCTGGCGGAAAAAGGATATTCCTGTGCGGAGCTTTTGCAATATTATTTTACAGGAGTTGAGAGAGAATAGAGAGATGCTGAATAATCTTTGCGCTTATGGCAAAACTAAGATAAAACGAAGTGTGCCGGTCCGGAAGGAGGAAAGAGATGAATAAATTAAAAAAAATCAGAAATCGTATCTCACAATCGGGGTGATTACGCTGGTGGCTGTCATTGTGCTGGCAGGAATTTCTTACAGACAATCGACAGATCAGGCGGCGGATGAACAGGAAGCCGTGATCATGGCGGAATCGGAATGGACAGAAGACGCAGAGGGCAGCGATGAGGAGACAGTATTATCTGATGCAGAGGACGAGGGCAGCGAAGATGTGCCGGAGGAACCCGGGGCCGATACGGAGGCAGGTGAGGATACGATAGCTCCTGCCGGTACGGATTTGACGGATGCGTCATCAGCAGATGACAGCATGCGGGGGACGATCGTCATCGAGGGAGCAACAGAGGAAGTCACGGAGACGATGGTATTGGCGGACAGCCTGTCTTTTTCCGAATCAGATGCGCTGCGCTGGCCGCTGCAGGGCGACATTCTGATCAATTACAGCATGGATGAAAGTGTTTATTTTGCAACGTTGGATCAGTATAAGTATAATCCGGCGCTGATTATCCGGGGAGATGTCAATGCACAGGTGTCGGCAGCTGCGGCCGGACAGGTTGTCGGCATTGAGACAACGGCAGAGACCGGCGAGACTGTCACGATGGATATCGGGAGTGACTATCAGCTGATTTACGGACAGATGAAGGATTTGCAGGTGGCGGAGGGGGATTTTGTAAAAGCAGGTGATCTCATCGGCTATATCAGCGAGCCGACAAAGTATTACAGCGTGGAAGGCAGTAATCTTTATTTTGCGATGACGAAAAACGGTGCGCCGGTGAATCCGTTAAATTATCTCGAGTAACGGGTGCGGCGTTCCGGAAATTTTTTTGATTATAATTTTTTGTAGCAATTTTAACGGAAATGTGTATAATACTATATATTGCGGTGGTAATAGCAATCGTTGCTTCATGACAAACCGGATTACCGGAGCTCTTATCCGGAGAAAGACTTGTTTTTATATCTGCGGAAATGACTGCTGCGCAGGCATCATTTTTCACGCAGGCGGATATCGGATCTGCGATAGGTAAGATACACATTTCTCACGATTGCGTTGACATAGATGAGTTCACGGGAGCTGCAGCCGGAGGATTCATCCGGCGGCCGTGCAGGCTGCCGGTTACATAAAACGTAATCCGTACAGCGGACATGGATCAGATGGGAATGCTGTGTTTGATATGCCTTGATTCAGGCATGCGCTGCGCGCAAGATTTCGGGCGTTTATGAATGTATCGGGAGGCTGTTTTATGAATTATACGTATATGCTGGAATGCGGGGACGGCAGTCTTTATACCGGATGGACCAACGATATAGAGAAACGTCTGGCTGCTCACCGAAGCGGAAACGGGGCAAAATACACCCGCGGGCGCGGGCCGCTGAGACTGGTTTATCTGGAGGTGCTGGATTCTCAGTCCGAGGCGATGCAACGGGAGGCATATATTAAGAAAATGAGCCGGATCGAAAAGCTGGCGCTGATTCAGATGTGCGACTGGGAGGAGCATCTGTCGGAGTGGCATCTGGAGAGACTGAGGGTGACAGGAACAGACGGAGACTGAACGAACCCCGGGATGATCATGAGAGCGCGGAGGAAATGGCCGACGCCGTTTTCAGTAAAAGAGAATGAGAAAGGAAACAGATAAACAATGTTATTTGAAGAGTTGGATCTTGACCCGCGGATTTTGCGGGCGATAAAGGAACTGGGATTTGAGGAAGCCACACCGATTCAGGCACAGTCCATTCCCGCGGTGATGAGCGGCAGGGATGTGATCGGACAGGCGCAGACCGGCACGGGGAAGACGGCGTCTTTCGGGATTCTGCTGTTACATAAGGTGGATCCGGATGACAGGGGCACGCAGGCGATCATCCTCTGTCCGACCAGGGAACTGGCGATCCAGGTGTCAAACGATCTGCATGATCTGGCAAAGTATATGCACGGTATCCGTATTCTGCCGATCTACGGCGGACAGGATATCGGCAGACAGATCCGTTCCCTGAAAGGCGGTATCCAGATCATTGTGGGGACGCCGGGGCGTGTGATGGATCATCTGCGCCGGAAGACGATTCGCTGTGATGAGGTGCGCACGGTTGTCCTGGATGAGGCGGACGAGATGCTCAACATGGGTTTTCGGGAGGATATAGAGACGGTGCTCGGATACATTCCGGGTGAGCATCAGACGGTGCTGTTTTCCGCTACGATGCCGAAAGAGATTCTGGAGATCACGAAGCAGTATCAGACGGATGCGCTCACGATAAAAGTGGTGAAGAAGGAACTGACGGTAAAAAATATCGAGCAGTATTATTATGATGTGCGCCGGAAAGACAAGCTGGATGTACTGACCCGTCTGCTGGATGTGGAGGATCCGAAGCTGTCTCTGATTTTCTGCAATACGAAGCATATGGTGGATGAGCTGGCCAATGAGCTGCAGAACCGCGGTTATTTTGCCGAGGGGCTGCACGGCGATATGAAACAGCAGCAGAGAGACCGCGTGATGAAGAATTTCCGTTCCGGAAAAACGGAGATTCTTGTCGCCACGGATGTCGCGGCGCGCGGCATCGACGTGGATGACGTGGAGGCTGTCTTTAACTATGACCTGCCGCAGGACGATGAGTATTATGTCCACCGGATCGGCAGGACGGGCCGTGCGGGCAAGACCGGCAAGGCATTTTCCTTTGTCAAGGGTAAAGAGGTCTATAAACTGAAGGAGATCATGCGTTATTGCAAGACGAAGATCTATGCGAGGCCGATTCCCTCCCAGCGGGATGTGGAGGAAGCGAAGTGTGAGAAGATCATGGATCAGCTGGATCAGATCATCGAGGAGGTAGATCTGACGAAGATGGTCAATCTGCTGGAGACACAGATCAACAGCGGGGATTATACCGCCATGGATCTGGCGGCGGCCTTTTTGTATCAGGCGCTCGGCAAATCGGAGCAGGAACGCGCACGTCAGGAGAACTATGAATTTGCGGATACCGGTGCGGAAGAGGAGGGAATGGTTCGTCTCTTCGTGAATATCGGAAAGAAACAGCACGCGCGTCCGGGTGACATTCTCGGCGCCGTGGCGGGAGAGTCCGGTATGCCCGGCAATCTGGTCGGAGCGATCGATATGTTTGACAGCTATACGTTTGTAGAGGTGCCGCGTGAGTATGGTGCGGCCGTTCTGAAGGCGATGAAAAATGTCAAAATACGGGGACGCCAGATCAATGTGGAGCCGGCCAATGCCAAGTAAGTCAGGCGGATGAGAAAGCGTTTTTGGGTATATGATAAGAAAAAGGATTACAGTTTCTGAAAAAGACAACAGAAAAAAAGTCCAGAACTGCCTGATTCTCGCGGGAGTGATAGCGGCGGCATGTTTTTTTGCGGTTTTTATGAGTAACCGGGGAGGGCATGCCGCTTCCCTTTTACGCGGAAATAATTCCGAAACAGAAACGCTTTCCTATGATACGACATCCGCTTCCTACCGTTATCAGCAGGAATTTGTCCATACTCTGTGGAACTATGAATCTCTTCGACAGTTATATTTTCATGATTACAGCACGGCGATTCCGGGTCTGGAAAACACCTGTTTTTCCGCGTCGAGTTCTGATCAGATGGTGCCGCAGGGAATCTGTGTGGCCGGGGATTATATGCTGATCAGTGCCTATGACAAGAGCGGGACAGAGAAATCCGTGTTATATGTACTTTCCAATGAGAACCCCGCGAACAGGGAACTGCTGACCACGATTGTGCTTCCGGATAAAAATCATGTGGGCGGGATCGCTTTTGACGGAAGCAGCCTGTGGGTGGCGAAGAGCAGCAGCAGGCGTCTCAGCGAGATTTTTTTATGAACAGGTTGAGGCGGCTGTGCTTTCGAATCAGAGCGTGTACGAACTGGAAGAGTATGACGGCGGATTTAACTGCGGAGTGACGGCGTCTTTTGTCAGTTATCAGGACGGGCGGCTGTGGGTAGGAACAAGCCATTCCATTGTCAGCCGGCAGGGGACGCTGACTGTTTTCCGAAGAGCTGAGGACGGGAATTACGCGGCAGCAAACCGTCGGACAGGGGCAAAGGACACAGCATGGATCCGTCAGTTTACGATGACCATTCCGGATCATGCGCAGGGAATTGCTTTTTTCTCAGAGGATGGAAAGGATTATCTGCTGCTGAGCACTTCGCACGGAAGAAATAAGAGTTCATATTACTATCTGTATGAGGAGACAATCAGTGACGAGAAAGCCGTGCTGTCTCCGGCGGCAAAGATAGAGATGCCGCCTATGGCGGAAGAGATGGTCAGCGACGGCGCATACACATATTGTCTGTTTGAGTCGGCGGCTACCTGTTACAGTACGGGGGAAGGCCTGCGGTGTGAGTATCCGGTAGACCGGATCTGTGCGCTGATCAATCAGTTGCTGGTGGGAAGTATCTGACTTATTTTGACCCTGGTATCATGATACCCACGGATTGCTCCGCACGTTGTGCTCCCGCAATCCTCAAAACACTCGGAATCCGCTCATTTTAGCCTGAAACTCGGCTAAAATGGCTACTTCCTCGTATTTTGGCGGGTTCCAAAGTCATGAATTCGAATGCGAGCATTCGATTCATGACTTTTTGACCCTGGTATCATCATAATATCCCCGGGGGAGGGTTGCGCCGAAAGGGGTGCCGGTCTAAAATTCCGATCTTTGACACTTAGAAGATAAAAAATGGCTCAGGAATGGCGATTTTAAGG
>JAJQFQ010000023.1 GCA_021201035.1 Clostridiales bacterium | reverse complement strand
CTGTGAAATATAAACGCTCCGCGGGGAGACCGGATGATTTCTGAAAGTGATTATGAAAGAAATGGAGGCAGGCGATATGCGGGGACTGCGTATGTTTTATTTTTACAGAAGGCAGCGAAAAAAGTTTTTTTATCTTTATCTTTTCTGTATCTTTGCTTTTTCCCTGTGTTCTGTGCGGGCATATATTCCGGACTCCGTTTCGGTGGCGCGCGGAGATTCTGTTTCACTGGGAAGCTTTCTGCCTGTGACGAAAACGGTAATGAGCGGGAGCGGGGCGGTGACGTCCTCCGGAACTGTCGGAACGGGTGAATCCGGCTCCTATGAACTGGAATGCCGTCTGCTCGGCGTGATTCCAGTGAAACATGTGACAGTTCACATTGTGGATGAGCAGCAGGTGATTCCCTGCGGTATTCCGGTCGGAATTTATGTGCAGACGGCGGGTGTATATGTGGTAGATCTGGCAGAGGTGGAGATGTCTCAGGGCAAAACGGTCAGCCCCGCAAAACGCGCGTTAAAAGCGGGTGATTATATTGTTGCGGTTAACGGAACGGAGATACAGACGAAGGAGGAACTGGTCGGGGCGGTATCCGCTTCGAACGGAACGGCGCTGACGCTGTCAGTCAGGCGGAACGGGGAAATAACGGAATGTGAGGTGACACCGGCTCAGAATACGGACGGCCGGTATCAGATCGGCGTGTGGGTGTGGGACGACATGGCGGGAATCGGAACGCTGACTTATGTGACGGAGAACGGAGAGTTCGGGGCGCTGGGACACAGTATCAGCGACGCAGATACGGACAGCCGGATCGAGATGGAAAACGGAACATTGTATCTGGCAGACATACTGAGTATTATTCGCGGAGAAAAGGGTACTCCGGGGGAACTGGTGGGTCAGATCAGCTATGCGGAGAGCAGAGAACTCGGAAATATAGAAGAAAATCTCGAAAACGGTATTTTCGGGACACTGACAGGCCTGCCGGATGAACTGAATGATGTTGAGCCTGTTTCTGTCGGCTATAAACAGGAAGCGGAAGAAGGTTCCGCTCAGATGCTTGTGGAACTGGACGGGGAACTGAAATACTGTGATATTGAGATAGAAAGCGTAGATCTGAATGCCGCACAGGCGAATCAGAGTATTCGGATCCGTGTTGTCGATGAGGAACTGATTGAACAGACAGGCGGAATCATACAGGGCTTTTCGGGAGCACCCATTCTGCAGAATGGGAAGATCATCGGCGCGGTCACCCATGTGTTTGTATCAGATCCTCTGGAGGGATATGCTATCTTTATCGAAGATATGCTGAAAGAAGGATAAAGTAAGAACAGGCAAATACCGTGTCTGTTTGACAGATGCCGGTTTTGTGTTGTATGATATGATACCAGGGTCAAAAAGTGCGGAACAATCCGTAGGTATCATAGGGGCCAAATGTTTTGGAACCCTGAAAAACAAGAGGAAGTCAACATGAAATTTAAGCGATACCTCATCTGGATCTTACCGACGGCCGTTGCCGTCATGATTTTTTGTTTTTCGGCGCAGCCGGGTGATGAATCCGCACGCTTAAGCGGCGGATTATCGCTGCGGCTGCTGGATTTTCTGACTCGATGGGATCCGGCGATAGATTCTGCTGCTTTTCTGGACAGGGTGAGTACACCAATCCGAAAGGCGGCGCATATAACGGAATATACATTGTTTTATTTTACATTACTGGCAGCATGGCATGTGACCGGACTTCGCAAAAGAAAGTGGGTCGGCGCGTCTGTGCTGACCGTTTTTTTGTATGCCTGTTCCGATGAATTTCATCAGTTGTTTGTCGCCGGCCGGGCCGGCCGGTTTACGGATGTTATGATCGACTGTTCCGCTGCTCTGATCATTTCATTGATCATTTTTTTGCGTCTTAATTACACAGATAGAGAATAGTTACTTTTTGTCGACAGGATTCGACAAAATAAGCAGGTCAATTTGTCTATACTTCTATTGTCCGCTCAAAAAATGTTAGCTTAGATAGGGGTGTTGGGTAAATTGATTAAGATTGCGATTGCCGATGATAATGAAAATATGCTTCGGATACTGACCGATCTTGTTTCCAGAGAGGAAGAATTAAATGTGGTCGGAACGGCAAAAAACGGTGAGGAAGCCTGTGAGGTGATACGAACAAAAGAACCGGATATTGTACTTCTGGATATTGTCATGCCGAAACTGGACGGGCTCGGCGTCATGGATCGAACGAATAAGGATAAGACAATCAGGAAGCAGCCGAACTATATTATTATCAGTGCGATCGGGCAGGAGAATGTGACGGAGGATGCTTTTCGTCTGGGTGCGACTTATTATCTGATGAAGCCGTTTGATCAGGAAACGCTGGTCAGCCGGCTCCGGTTTATGAAGAATCATATTAATAAAAAATCGGTCGATGCGGGGAAGGGCGGCGTTTATGCAAATGTCATCGGGCAGCAAAAGCATGATCTGGAGAAAGACGTCACAGACATTATTCATGAGATCGGCGTGCCTGCTCACATTAAGGGATACCAGTATCTGAGGGAAGCGATTATCATGTCAGTTAACGATATAGATATGCTGAATTCCATTACGAAGATACTGTATCCGACGATAGCGAAACAATATCAGACGACTCCGAGCAGGGTAGAACGCGCGATCCGTCATGCGATCGAGGTGGCGTGGAGCAGAGGAAAGATGGATACGATCGATGAATTATTCGGTTACACCATACATAACGGCAATGTCAGTTTATTTAACAAATCACCGTAAAACAAAATCTGTTACTCCA
>JAJQFQ010000131.1 GCA_021201035.1 Clostridiales bacterium | reverse complement strand
AAAGGGCATGTGGAATTTACTCTTGCACTAGAATTTACTTTTTCAATTCAGCTTTCATTCCATGCTCCTTCGCCCACTCGCTAGTCCTTTTTAAACAAAAAGAAACCGCAACCCCTGAATTTCTCAGGGATTGCGGAATATAATCAGACTATTATGATTCTAAATTATAAATTACTCAATGATGGTAGCAACACGGCCGGAACCAACGGTACGTCCACCCTCACGGTTCGTCCGGGGAATAATTCCAGTTATTTTCGTTGTAATTTCTGCATTCTTGTGACCATATTCTCCAAAATTACACCTTATCCACATGGTTTCCAAAATTTTTAGAATCAAAATAGAATCACAATATTCTTGCCACTCGAAATGATTTCAAAAAGTTTTGAAAAGAACTTACAACTTATATCTGGTTATTTTCTTCCAGTTTTCCGGAAACCCCATTTTTTTCAACAATTCAGCCTGTGTTATTCCCTGTTGATTTTTTGAATGATTCTCTATTAAACGTGTCAATCTGCGTTTTAACTCCCGAAAATCTTCTCTTTTCAATAGATACCTTAATGTAATTACTACAGCAAACAAATCATGCTTTCCATAAATATATTGATTACCATTTTTAGGAATCTGCAGTTTGTTATGAATAGGAAAATCGGGGATACTCTCCACATTTCTGTATGAAAACAGGCGTTCGCCATGGGCGCAGACATTGCGAAAACGTACAAGATATCGCAGCACCTGTTTCAACTGGCTTTCATTGATTCCCCGAAACTCGCTACTTATTTTGAACTGTATATCCTGTGGAAGTACTGAATACATGACTGAAATATTTCCAAAAGTCAATGCATTCTTTAAAATCCAGAGCGGAACATTTCCATGAGTTGCTTGCGCATGATTAATATAATGAAACTCCGTTTTTCGTGTAACATACTTTATCAATACATGATCAACCAGTCTATCAACATCTGCTCTGTTTCGCTTGCCGGAATAATTATAATTTTGTTTGTTTAAATACGCATTCTGAGACTCTCCATATTTCTCGCAAAACGCATAAGACAACAAAGACTTGATATGATTTTCCACTCGTAAGATATAACTCAGAAAAAGCTCCCTAAGCATACGATCAAATTCATATAGCGCAACAATGTCTTCCAGACGGATACCATCTCTGTATGCCTTTGTTGTGGGGTTTTTAAACAAATCCTTATATCCGCTGATCAAAGAATAATAACTGGTTTGTTTTAAGATATCTTCTGCATAGTTTCGATTCGTTATCAACAGACCTTTTTCATTTACCAGCTTGTCTATCTGTTGCTCATATGTCAAGAAACGTTTTGCCATAAACCCTCCACCCATCAAAAAAAGAGGAGCCCCCGCAGGTTCTCCTCCGGTCACAGGCCTCACAGGTGTCTGCAACGCATTCACTGGCAATATAGTACTTTAAATCTCTCAGAAAGTCAAGTCCCTGCCAGATACTTTATTATATGTAAAAAATAACTTTCTATTCACTTGTAAATAATCCCGGTACTGTTACGCAAGCCTCTAAAAGTCCTTATCCTCTATTAAAAAGCAGCTCAACTGCCCTCATTCTACTCTTGTCTGGAAGCCGTAATCCAGTCAGTGACATCATCCTCCGTAAGAAAACCAGCTTTTTCCGCTTCACCAGCCATTTGTTGCTGGAATTTTTCCATTGCATACACCGCAGAGTTCATAACCCTTACAGAATTTCCATCCACAATAAAAGTTACCCGATCGCCTGTGGTAACACCAAGCGCAACACGTATATTTTTAGGTATGGTTACCTGCTTCTTGGACATCACCCTTGCATCGCTCACTAATGTCTCAGCCATACAACACCTCCATCAATTTCTTTTTCATTCCATCCAACTCATCTATAAACTGTAAATTTGCTTTTCCGCCGCTCCTCTTGCAGCCACATCTAACAGCTGATTATTTCTCTGGCGACCTGATCTATTGTTTTCCATGTTGTATCAATTTTCGTAGTATTCAAAGTTTTATAGAAAGGAATTCTCTCAATGCTTGGTCCGGCATTAATTGCAATTATTTTTTTCATTTTATCCTCCAATTCCGACTTGTATCTGAAATAGTTTTTTTCAAAATAATCATTATACAATTTTGCTCCTTGACTCCATTATTATGGTGGGGTTTATCATCTAAGAGTCAAGATATAATAAAACAAAGGAGTTTTTATAATGAGTGATTCTGAGCGAAAACTCGATGCAAAGCTGATTTTATCAGTCATTGCAACTGGTATCATGTCATTTGCTGGCGTTGTTGTTGAAACTGCAATGAACATAACTTTTCCGACTCTCATGTCAGAGTTTAATATCGGAACAGGAACTGTACAATGGATTACTACAGGATATCTTCTTATCCTTTCCATCATTATCCCTGCTTCCTCATGGTTAAAGCGACGATTTAAAACAAGAACCTTATTCACCGCAGCATTAACACTATTTCTGCTGGGAACTATCATTGACGCTATCGCACCAACATTTGCAATTCTTCTTGCAGGAAGATTAATCCAAGGTATTGGAACAGGAATTGCTCTTCCGCTTATGTTTAACATTGTTCTGGAGCAAGCGCCTTACGATAAGATGGGTATGATGATGGGCATCGGCGCCTTAATAACTGCTTTAGCTCCCGCTGTTGGTCCTTCTCTTGGCGGTATGCTTGTAAATGCCTTTGGTTGGAGAATGATTTTTATCGTATTAATTCCAGTTCTTTTAATTGCATTGTTCTGCGGTACATTTAGCATTCGACAAGTATCTCCTACAGAAAAGATTCCATTCCAAATACCTGACTATATACTCCTTGCGGCTGGTTTCATTTGCTTCATCTTTGCCACAACCATCGTTGCTTCATCTCAGAGCACTTATGCAAATGACATCGTTACCGGAACGCAAGTTGGAAGCCAACATGCCTTTTATTTACTTGTTGTGTTTGCAGTTTCTGCGCTTATTTGTTCAATAGCTGTCTTTCGTGCAATTTCTGCGCAGAAAAAATAATGAAACTATAATCCGGGGATTGAGTATCCATCCAGCACCTGTATTTCATTATATCTGCTATTGGCTGGCAATCGATCTCTCATGAGGTTCGATATGATAATCAATCGGTGTTCTGCATTACTGTAATGTGATTTTATATAGCTTATTTGAAGATATTCCTGCTTCGGGTCAAATTCGACCTGTCTGCAGGAATATTTTCCTTTTGGAATACTGATAATCTTCTCGTCTTCCTTTGCAGGATTTATCACCTCATAATACACAAACTGTCTTACCGCATCACCATCCACAGAAAACATAAAGCCTGTTGGAAGTGTTACCGAAAAGTCCTTGTTTTGAGCATATTCAAAAAGATTGGTTGATAGCATACCAAACTGTGATATTGCACTCATATCGCCGAAATACTCTTCTACAATAAAGCACCTTCGCTCAATATATCGATTATATTCTCCGGTTTGATTTGCATATTTGTCTTGATTTTCCTGGCATTGCAGACTGTACTCTATCTTTTCAAGATCCGTCTGCAGTTCCTTGTCACGAAAATAAACATCTACAAATGATTCCATCGACATATTAAGATCAGAGCTCTGATCCTGAAGAAACTGCCGCTCCCATTCCTGACCATCTTTCTTTGTTGAAAATCCACGCTTTTTCTTTCGTTTTCTGGCTCCTGTCCAATCGGTGTAGTAGCATTGAACCATCCACGTATTTGTTTTCTTATCTTTTGTTACCGACATTTTCTTTTCCTCCTTTTAGTCTCCATATCCAAAAATTTTCTTTTCCCAATAAGCTCTCGGAACTTTCCCCGCTACCGTCAGATATCCCGCCTGATCAAGTTCCTCATTTAAAGTACGAATCAGTTTATAGGCATGTCCTTTTGAAATTCCCAACTCTTCCGCCACCTCATCCGCAGTCATCATATAATTTATCTTATCCATAATTATCGCCTCCTTATTTTTATATTCACTTGTTATTGATATTATCGTTATTTTATACCATTATATTTATTATGTCAATATTTTATCTATAAATATTTATATTGTCAATATTCATGCTCTGTGCTATACTGTTACCATAATATTTTTGAAAGGAGGAATCGTCATGAATATAAAAGAACTTGGACGGCGAATCCGCTTACTGCGTTCAAATCTCGGTCTTAATCAAACTACATTTGCGGAGAATATAGGTATTACCCAATCTACACTATCCAGCTATGAAAAAGGCAATGCTACTCCATCCTTGGATGTTCTGACATCGATAACCGCAAATTTTCATGTTTCGTTAGATTGGTTGGTTGGGATATCCGAATCAAAATTCAGTGTTTCATCTGTCTCTGATATTGCAAACTTCTTTTTTCAAATGAATGACTTAAATGAAGTGCGATATGAATTAGAGATAAATGACCATCTTGCGAATGATACGGAAACAGAAGCGAACAGATGGTACTGCTCCCTCAAATTTTACGGGAATTCAAAGGGGCACCCAGCTAATCAGGAAATATGTCAGATATTAAGTGATCTGGAAGAAAATCGGGATAGCTTTGAATCTTATTTCACATCAAAAGACTTATTTGATCTTTGGAAGGAACAGCAGTTGAAATATTATTCTAACTCTTTACTGACCAAAAAGAACTATCCTGAATTGGATAAGGAAACGATTCTAAAAAGGAGAAATGAGTTATTGGAGCAACGATACGGGAAAAAATAAATTGATTTTCTGTTCGCCTCGATATGGGAGATATACATGGCAAAGGCAAAATTATCCATTCCTGAACAGATTCAGGATATGCAAAATAAGGGAATTACTTTCACATACGTTGACCTAAAGGATGCAGAAAATTTTTTAAAATATAATAATTATTATTTTAAGCTCAAGTCTTATGGGAAAAATTATGATAAATATGCAGCAACAAGCAAAAAAGGGCAATACATAAATCTTGATTTCGCATATTTGCAGGAGCTCTCCACGCTGGATATGTATTTAAGAAAAACGATTCTTTCTATGGCGCTAGATGTGGAGCACGCCTTAAAAACTCAACTCTTATATGATCTGAGCAATAACGAAGATGAAGACGGATACCAGATTGTCCAACAATATTTAACTGCTGATTATCTGCGTATCAAATCACTACATGACAAAGCAGGAAAATCAGCTGCCAGCGATCTTATACGAAAAAGGCAGGAGAATGATGACAACTATGCTCTATGGGAGATCGTAGAGGTTATGTCTTTTGGCGAGTTTATAGATTTATATAATCTCTATTATTCTACCTACCCATCCAAACACAACGACTATAGCAGCTTTTTATTATCTATAAAATTTTTACGGAATGCAGCAGCTCATAATAATTGTTTGTTAAACAGCTTAAAAGCACCTTACCATGTCGCAATCCATAAAACGAAAGAAATTCAGTTTGAAATATCTAAAATCAAAACAATTTCACCCAACGTACGAGAAAAGTGAATGACAAATCCTGTCATACATGATTTTATTGCATTGGTATTAGTATTTCTAAAACTGATTAAAAGCAATGGAATTAAGCAGAAAGGCATTGATCAATTACATTGGCTTTTCAATAAACGTATGCCGGAACACAAAGAATATTTTATTAAAAATGACACAATCATAGAAAGTTACAGATTCGTAACCAAAGCTGTAAATTATTTCTGCAATAAATATCGCAAATAACACTTGCATTTCTGGTGGTATTTGCATATAATAGTTTTGTCGAACAAAAAAACATTGGCTTTTGTTTTTTCCGCGGAGATGGTGCCTGCATTGTTTCCGTATTTTTTTGTTTTTTTAAAATGGAGCCATTTTGGAGCCACTACATAAAATCAAAAAATCTACAAACGTAAAAAGGCTTCCGAGGAAAACCTCGGAAGCCTTGATTTTACTTACAATTTTCAATTACTCGATGATGGTAGCAACACGGCCGGAACCAACGGTACGTCCACCCTCACGGATAGCGAAAGTAAGACCCTGCTCCATAGCGATCGGATGAATCAGCTCGATGGTCATCTCAACGTTATCGCCAGGCATGCACATCTCAGTGCCTTCCGGCAGATAGGTAACGCCGGTCACGTCTGTTGTTCTGAAATAGAACTGCGGACGATAATTGTTGAAGAACGGTGTATGACGGCCGCCCTCATCCTTGGTCAGTACGTATACCTGAGCGGTAAACTTGGTGTGGCAGGTTACGCTGCCCGGTTTTGCAAGAACCTGTCCACGTTCGATGTCGGTTCTTCTGATACCACGAAGCAGTGCGCCGATGTTGTCGCCGGCCTGAGCCTCGTCAAGCAGCTTACGGAACATCTCGATACCGGTAACGGTAGTCTTCTGAACCTCTTCTTTAATACCAACGATCTCAACTTCCTCGTTCAGATGAAGTGTACCACGCTCTACTCTACCAGTAGCAACAGTACCACGACCGGTGATGGTAAATACATCCTCGACAGGCATCAGGAACGGCTGATCAGTCGCACGCTGCGGATCCGGAATGTACTCATCAACAGTATCCATCAGCTCCATGATCTTGTCAGCCCACGGGCTGCTGGAATCCTCCAGAGCCTTCAGAGCGGAGCCCTGAATAATCGGGCAATCTGTGAAGCCATACTCCTCAAGCTGCTCTACGATCTCCATCTCAACCAGTTCAAGCAGTTCCTCATCATCTACCATATCGCACTTGTTCATGAATACTACGATATACGGTACGCCTACCTGACGGGACAGAAGGATGTGCTCCTTCGTCTGAGCCATAACACCGTCAGTAGCAGCAACTACGAGGATGGCACCGTCCATCTGTGCAGCACCGGTGATCATGTTCTTTACATAGTCAGCATGGCCGGGGCAGTCAACGTGTGCATAGTGACGCTTCTCTGTCTGATACTCAACGTGAGCGGTAGAGATAGTGATACCACGCTCTCTCTCCTCCGGAGCCTTATCGATGTTATCGAACTCCGTAAACTCGTTGCCTGCAACTCTCTCAGCCAGTACCTTTGTGATTGCTGCTGTCAGAGTTGTCTTACCATGGTCTACGTGACCGATGGTACCAATATTACAATGGGGTTTTGTTCTGTCAAATTTTGCTTTTGCCATTTTCAGATCCTCCTTAAAATTTTGCCTTCCGGCAATCATCTCGATTTCGTTAAAACACTCGCATAAACCGATTATATTAGAAACGGCAGAGTATTTCAAGTTTTATTTTGCCTTATTAGAAATAATTTTCTCCTGAACGGATTTCGGCACCTGTTCATACTTCTCAAAGAACATGGAGTAGTTTCCGCGGCCCTGTGTTCTGGATCTCAGATCCGTCGAGTAGCCGAACATCTCCGCCAGCGGTACATATCCTCTGACAATCTTGCCGCCGCCGATGTCATCCATGCTCTCGATGCGTCCGCGACGGGAATTGATATCGCCGATAACATCGCCCATATACTCTTCCGGCATGGTCACTTCCACCTTCATGATCGGCTCAAGCAGAACCGGATCTGCCTTGCGCATGGCCTCTTTGAAGCACATGGAACCGGCAATGTGGAATGCCATCTCTGATGAATCGACTTCGTGATAGGAACCATCGTAAACGGTAGCTTTCACACCGAGTACCGGGAATCCCGCAAGAATACCTGCCTGGGCAGCCTCCTCGATACCTTCGCCGACCGCCGGGATATATTCCTTCGGAATCGCTCCACCGACCACTTCGGACTCGAACTTAAACAGCTCCTCTGCGTTCGCGTCCATAGGCTCAAAGCGTACTTTACAATGACCGTACTGTCCGCGGCCGCCGGACTGCTTCGCATACTTGTATTCCTGATCCACTGCCTTGGTAAAGGACTCTTTGTAGGCAACCTGAGGTGCGCCTACGTTCGCCTCAACCTTGAACTCACGGAGCAAACGGTCAACAATGATCTCCAGATGGAGCTCGCCCATACCTGCGATAATCGTCTGGCCTGTCTCCGGATTGGTATGTGCGCGGAAGGTAGGATCCTCCTCCGCAAGCTTCGCAAGAGCCTCACCCATCTTGCCCTGACCGGCCTTGGTCTTCGGCTCAATCGCGAGCTCAATAACCGGATCCGGGAACTCCATGGACTCGAGAATTACCGGATGCTGCTCATCGCAGATCGTATCGCCTGTCGTCGTAAGCTTAAAGCCGACAGCCGCAGCAATATCTCCGGAATAAACCTTATCAAGCTCCTGTCTCTTGTTCGCGTGCATCTGCAGAATACGTCCCACACGCTCTTTCTTGCCCTTTGTCGCATTCAGCACATAGGAACCGGAATTCATGGTTCCGGAGTAAACACGGAAAAACGCAAGTTTTCCAACGAACGGGTCTGTCATGATCTTGAATGCGAGAGCGGAGAACGGCTCTTCATCAGAAGAATGTCTCTCAATCTCATTGCCGTCCAGATCCGTTCCCTTGATCGACGGGATGTCGGTCGGAGCCGGCATATACTCCACAACCGCGTCGAGCATCTTCTGAACACCCTTGTTGCGATAAGCGGAACCGCAGCATACCGGAACAGCGGTGCACTCACAGGTAGCCTTGCGCAGTACTGCTTTTAACTCCGCCTCGGTGGGTTCCTCGCCCTCCAGATACTTCAGGGTAAGGTCGTCATCCAGTTCGCAGATCTTCTCGATCATCTCATCGCGGTAAAGCTCCGCTTCATCCGCCATATCCTCCGGAATCGGAACAATAGAGATGTCCTCGCCCTTCTCATCGTTATAGATATAAGCCTGCATCTCAAACAGGTCTATGATACCTTTAAACTCGTCTTCTTTTCCGATCGGAAGCTGAAGACAGATCGCATTTTTACCCAGTCTGGTACGAATCTGATCTACTGCCGCGTAAAAATCCGCACCCATGATATCCATCTTGTTGATAAATGCCATACGGGGTACGTTATATGTGTCAGCCTGACGCCAAACGTTCTCTGACTGAGGCTCAACACCGCCTTTGGCACAGAACACACCGACCGCACCGTCCAGTACACGAAGGGAACGCTCCACCTCTACCGTAAAGTCTACGTGACCGGGTGTATCAATAATGTTGATACGATGCTCCAGGGCGCCCGGTGCAGGCTTGCACTCCTTCTGCAGGGTCCAGTGGCAGGTCGTTGCCGCGGACGTGATCGTGATACCTCTCTCCTGCTCCTGCTCCATCCAGTCCATGGTCGCAGTACCTTCATGGGTATCACCGATTTTGTAATTAATTCCGGTATAATAAAGAATTCGCTCAGTCAATGTGGTCTTACCCGCATCGATATGAGCCATAATACCAATATTCCTGGTTCTCTCAAGCGGATATTCTCTTCCAGCCATGATGAATTCCTCCTCTTAGAATCTGTAATGGGAGAAAGCTTTGTTCGCTTCCGCCATCTTGTGCATATCTTCTTTTCTCTTTACAGATGCACCTGTATTGTTTGCCGCATCCATGATCTCATTGGCCAGTCTCTCCGCCATCGTCTTCTCAGATCTCTTTCTGGAAAACATGGTCAGCCAGCGCAACGCCAGTGTCTGGCGGCGTTCCGGTCTGACTTCGATCGGCACCTGATAGGTGGCGCCGCCGATACGTCTCGCCTTCACCTCGAGTACGGGCATGATATTGTTCATAGCCTCCTCAAACACCTCGAGCGCCGGCTTGCCGGTCTTGTCTGCAACACGGTCAAACGCTTTGTATACAATTTTCTGTGCTACACCCTTTTTGCCGTCCAACATGATATTGTTGATCAGCTTGGTAACCACTACGTCATTGTACACAGGATCTGCTAATACTTCTCTTTTCTGAGTATGTCCTCTACGTGGCACGGTCCTTCCCTCCTTAACCATTTTTTAGATTAAATCAACGGTACTCACATATCATTCTCTAATGTGTACATGCCGGAATCATGATATATTTTAAATAGAATTCCAACACTTACAATAGGTCTGTCTGTGATACTATTGGTTTCGCAGCATTATTTTTTCGCTGCTTTCGGTTTCTTAGCGCCATACTTGGAGCGGGCCTGATGGCGGTTCGCAACGCCTGCCGTATCCAGTGTACCGCGGATAATGTGGTATCTGGTACCGGGCAGGTCCTTCACACGTCCGCCGCGGATCAGCACTACACTATGCTCCTGCAGATTGTGTCCCTCGCCCGGAATATAACTCGTTACTTCAATTCCGTTTGAAAGACGAACTCTGGCGATTTTCCGGAGAGCCGAGTTAGGTTTCTTAGGCGTAGCGGTCTTCACTGCTGTACACACACCTCTCTTCTGCGGAGAAGAAGTGTCCGTGGTCTTCTTCTGCAGGGAATTGTAACCCTTCTGCAGTGCCGGCGCCGTCGATTTCTTAACCGATGTCTGACGACCTTTTCTTACTAACTGGTTAAATGTTGGCATTCTATTCACCTCCTGTATTTATTATAACTCTGATATGAAATAAAACTTCCACATCAGAAAACACGTACAAAGAAATGCACGCTTGGTTATTATATTAAATACAAATATTGTTGTCAAGCATATTTTTCACCTGCCCCAAATTTTTTCAGTCAGCCAACATTTCTTTTACATTTATACTGCTGATCGGCTTTGTTTTCATATATTATACCCATAATTTCCACGGTGCGTTTCCCTTAGCCCAGATTTTTTCTAATATCTGTTTCTCACGGGCAGAATCCATACACTGCCAATAACCGTCATGTTTATAACTCATCAGCTGTTCATCTTTTGCCAGCATCTCCAGCGCCACATTTTCAAGAACCGTATCATCATCTTCCAGATAATCAAAGATCTCCGGTTCAAAAACCATATAGCCGGCATTGATTGCCACTCCGTCTGAGGAGTGTTTTTCCCGGAATGATCTCACCGCACCGAATTCACTGATATCCAGTATTCCTTTATCCTGACTCCGGACAACAGAAGTCAGCGTTGCGATTTTACCGTGCGTTTTGTGATAATCAACCAGTCTGCCGACATCCACATCACAGACAGCGTCACCATAGGTCAGCATGAACCGATTATTTCCGATGTATTTCTGAATCCGCTTTACCCGTCCGCCGGTCATGGTATATAACCCTGTATCCGCCACCGTCACTTTCCACGGCTCCACGGAACTGGATTCAATCCTGACTCCGGACAACAGAAGTCAGCGTTGCGATTTTACCGTGCGTTTTGTGATAATCAACCAGTCTGCCGACATCCACATCACAGACAGCGTCACCATAGGTCAGCATGAACCGATTATTTCCGATGTATTTCTGAATCCGCTTTACCCGTCCGCCGGTCATGGTATATAACCCTGTATCCGCCACCGTCACTTTCCACGGCTCCACGGAACTGGATTCAATCGTCATCCTGCTCTGTCCGTCCGAAAAATCAAAGGTAACATCACTGGTATTCAGATAATAATCAGCAAACCATTGTTTAATATAAGCCTGCTTATATCCTGCGCATATGATAAAATCTGTGTATCCGTACCAGGCATATCCCTTCATAATATGCCACAAAATCGGCATTCCGCCGATTTCAATCATAGGTTTCGGCATTATCTCACTCTCTTCACTTATACGGGTTCCAAAACCGCCTGCCAATATTACCACTTTCATAAAGCATCCCCGATTCTCTTCATACTCTTAATGTGCAGTTTCCATTCACGGATTTTTGATCCTGATATCAACATCATCATACTATTATTCATGTATTAATTCCAGATAAATTTCATTTCCGTCAAAAAATACCTCTGTATTATATCATGATTTGAGCTATAAAAATGTATGATACTACGGATTGTTCCGCACTTCGTGCTCCCACAATCATAAGAACGAAAATCGGGTTCCGCTGTTATATAGCAGAACCCGATTCTATCCAGGCGAAGCCGACGGCTTCGCCGTCGATACTATTTTTACTTTTATCAGAAAAGATCCTGAGAGGCTCTTTTCTGAGGATTACTCTTCCTCCGAATCTTCTCCGGTCTCACCCGCAGCCTCTGTTGCCGCGTCCTCCGATTCCTGCTCATCCGCTTCAAATACATCCTTCAAGGCAAAAATATCTACACCTGCCTCCTCATCCGGTTGTTCCGCAGGATCCGGTTCATTTCCTGCCTGTATGAGAACGGCATCCTCCGCGAAATCTCCTCCCATTTCGGAATCCTCGCCATCCTCAAAATCAAGATCGCCGAAATCAATCTCATCATTCGCGTTGATATCGGAATCCAGACGAATCGAGCGATAGCGCTTCATACCGGTTCCGGCCGGAATCAGCTGACCGATAATCACATTTTCTTTCAGGCCGATCAGCGGATCCGCTTTACCTTTGATCGCAGCATCCGTCAGAACCTTGGTAGTCTCCTGGAAGGAAGCCGCGGACAGCCAGGACTTCTTTGCAAGAGAAGCCTTCGTGATGCCAAGCAGCACCTGCTTAGCCTCTACAGGCTCTTTGCCTTCCTCCTTAAGCCTCTCGTTCGTATCATCATACTCCAGCACATCAACCAGCGTTCCGGGCAGGAAATCCGAATCCCCATTGTTCTCAATACGGACATTCTTCATCATCTGACGGACAATCACCTCCACGTGCTTGTCATTAATCTCCACACCCTGCAGGCGGTATACCCGCTGTACCTCACGAAGCAGATAATCCTGAACAGCGCGAACACCCTTTACCTTCAGAATATCATGCGGGTTCACGCTTCCTTCTGTCAGCACATCGCCTGCCTCCAGTACCGCCTCATCAGCGATTTTAATTCTTGATCCATAAGGAATCAGATAGGTTTTCGAGTCGCCTGTTTCTGCATTTGTAACAACGATCTCGCGTTTTTTCTTCGTATCCCGGATAGAGGCAACACCTGCTATCTCTGTGATAATTGCCAGACCTTTCGGCTTTCTTGCCTCAAACAGCTCCTCCACACGGGGAAGACCCTGCGTGATATCGTTTCCGGCAACACCTCCGGTATGGAAGGTACGCATCGTCAGCTGTGTACCCGGCTCACCGATAGACTGCGCTGCGATAATACCGACTGCCTCGCCTACCTGTACGGCCTGACCGGTCGCCATATTGGCGCCGTAGCACTTTGCACAGATGCCGACATGGGAACGGCAGCTCAGGACGGTACGAATCTTGATCCTTGTGAGCGGTTCTCCATTCTCATCCACACCCTTGCTCATGATCAGGGACGCACGCCGCGGCGTAATCATATGATCCGCCTCAATCAGGATATTGCCGTCCTTGTCATAAATATTCTCACAGGAGAAACGGCCAGTAATACGCTCCTGCAGGCTCTCAATCTCTTCTTTTCCGTCCATAAAGGAGTATACATACATGCCGGGTATCTCATCATGGCCGGCGCTGCAGTCGATCTCACGGATGATCTGATCCTGCGATACGTCAACCAGACGGCGCGTCAGATATCCGGAGTCGGCGGTACGAAGCGCGGTATCGGACAGTCCTTTCCGGGCACCGTGCGCAGACATAAAGTATTCCAATACATCCAGACCTTCACGGAAATTCGACTTGATCGGCAGCTCGATCGTCCGTCCGGTCGTGTCCGCCATCAATCCGCGCATGCCGGCAAGCTGTTTGATCTGTTTATCCGAACCACGGGCTCCGGAATCTGCCATCATAAAGATATTGTTATACTTATCAAGCCCGGAAAGCAGCTCATGTGTCAGCTCATCGTCCGTTTCCTTCCATGTCTCAATGACTTCTTTATAACGCTCCTCCTCCGTGATCAGTCCGCGCTTATAGTTCTTTGTAATCACATCCACAGTATCCTGTGCCTGTTTGATCAGCTCCGGTTTCTTCGCCGGAACCGTCATGTCGGAAATGGATACAGTCATAGCTGCCTGCGTGGAATATTTATATCCCATCGCCTTAATATCATCCAGAACCTCCGCCGTACGCGTCACGCCATGGATATTGATGACTTTCTCCAGAATCTGCTTCAGGCCCTTTTTGCCGACGTGGAAATCCACTTCGAATTTCAGTGCGTTCTCCTCGACAGTCCGATCGATCAGACCCAGATCCTGCGGTAAAATCTCATTAAACAGCATCCGGCCGAGCGTCGTCTCGATCATGGCGGAAATATGTCTGCCCTCAAACTCTCCCTCACGCCGTACAAACAGCTTCTGATGAAGGGAAATATATCCATTCTCATATGCCAGAATCGCTTTATTAATACTGTCAAAACGATGTCCCAGCAAATCCTCAATCGTGCAAACAACAATTCGTCTCCGCTCCGGATCAATGTTTACACGAACAAAAGACTCCTCAGTCAGGACGCGATTATTTTCTTTATATTCTTTCAGTGCATTCTGCGCCTCAGACAAACTGTCATACTGCGCCGCAATCTTCGCCAATTCGGACTGAGACGCTTCAAAGGCACGAATTGCCTGATTTTCAAAATAAGATTTTGACCGCTCCTCCTCAGGAACTGCGTCAACTTCGGTCTCATCAACACCGAACTCCGCTGCAACCAACGCCTCTTTATCCGTACCTGTATAATCCGGGACTTTATGCATCGTCAGATAATAAATTCCCAGCACCATATCCTGAGAAGGAACGGCAACCGGTCCGCCATCCGACGGCTTTAACAGGTTGTTCGGAGAGAGCAGCATAAATCTGCACTCCGCCTGCGCTTCCACGGATAACGGAAGATGCACAGCCATCTGATCACCGTCAAAGTCCGCATTGAACGCGGTACAAACAAGCGGATGAAGCTTGATGGCTTTGCCTTCAACCAGAATCGGTTCAAACGCCTGGATGCCGAGTCGGTGCAGTGTCGGCGCACGGTTCAGCATCACCGGATGTTCCTTGATCACATCCTCCAGGACATCCCACACTTCCGGCTGAAGCTTCTCTACCATCTTCTTCGCGCTCTTGATATTGTGCGCCGTACCGTTGGCGACCAGCTCCTTCATGACAAAAGGCTTAAACAGCTCGATTGCCATCTCTTTCGGAAGGCCGCACTGATATATTTTGAGTTCCGGCCCGTCAACAATAACCGAACGTCCGGAATAATCCACACGTTTTCCCAGAAGGTTCTGACGAAAACGGCCGGATTTACCTTTCAGCATGTCGGAAAGGGATTTGAGCGCACGGTTTCCCGGCCCGGTCACCGGCCGGCCGCGGCGGCCGTTGTCAATCAGCGCATCCACTGCCTCCTGCAGCATACGTTTTTCATTACGGACAATGATATCCGGAGCGCCCAGCTCCAAAAGCCGGCTCAGACGGTTATTCCGGTTAATGATCCGCCGGTATAAATCATTCAGATCAGAAGTCGCGAAACGTCCGCCGTCCAGCTGTACCATCGGACGGAGATCAGGCGGAATCACAGGGATCACCGTCATAATCATCCACTCAGGCTTGTTTCCGGATTCACGGAAGGATTCAACAACCTCCAACCGCTTAATGATACGCGCGCGCTTCTGCCCCGTCGCGCTCTTCAGAGCCTCCTTTAATTCGGCTGAATCTTTCTCTAAATCGATGGCTTTTAAAAGCTCCATAATCGATTCTGCGCCCATACCGACGCGAAAATCACTGCCGTATTTTTCGCGGGCATCCTGATACTCGATCTCTGACAGCACCTGTTTATACTGCAGATCTGTACTGCCCTTATCCAGAACAATATAGGAAGCAAAGTATAATACCCGCTCAAGCACTCTCGGCGGCAGATCCAGAATCAGTCCCATCCGGCTCGGTATGCCCTTAAAATACCAGATGTGAGAGACCGGAGCCGCCAGTTGAATATGGCCCATGCGCTCCCGCCGCACATTAGATTTTGTAATCTCCACTCCGCAGCGGTCACAAACTACGCCTTTATAGCGAATTTTTTTATATTTACCGCAATGGCACTCCCAGTCCTTGCTCGGACCGAAAATGCGTTCACAGAACAGTCCGTCTTTTTCGGGTTTCAGGGTTCTGTAATTGATGGTTTCGGGTTTTTTCACCTCACCCCGCGACCATTCCAGTATTTTCTCCGGTGAAGCCAGGCCTATACGGATCCTGTCAAATGCTACAACCTGATTTGTCTCGTTTTTCTTTGTTTCCGGCATTACGACACTCCCTTCCTGATCAAACGTAGTTATAACTGTTCATCAGATTCTTCACCAAAGCTTTCACTCTGCAGATTATCGAAATCATCCGTCGTTACATTTTCTTCCTCTTCGACGTCCACAAGCTCCTCATTTTCATCAAACTCCTGTTTGGAAAAGCCCATGGCGCCGAAAGATTCCTTTTCTTCATAATTAAAATCACGATCACCTGAAATAATGGAATTCAAACTGGTGTCGCCGTATTCACTGGTTTCCAGCAGCGTCACTTCCTCGCCATTCTCATCTTCCAGCGTGATATCCAGGCCGAGAGCCTGCAGTTCTTTCAGCAATACCTTGAAAGACTCGGGAATGCCGGGTTCCGGGATATTATCTCCCTTGATAATCGCCTCATAGGTCTTCACACGACCGATCACATCATCTGATTTGACCGTCAGGATCTCCTGCAGGGTATAAGCCGCGCCATAAGCCTCCAGAGCCCAAACCTCCATCTCACCGAAACGCTGGCCGCCAAACTGCGCCTTACCGCCCAGCGGCTGCTGTGTAACAAGCGAATACGGACCCGTAGAGCGCGCATGAATCTTATCATCTACCAGATGGTGGAGCTTCAGATAATGCATATGGCCAATGGTTACCGGGCTGTCAAAATACTCACCCGTCCTTCCGTCACGCAGCCATACTTTGCCGTCACTGGAAATCGGAACGCCCTTCCACAGACTTCTGTGGTCACGGTTCACATCCAGATAGTCCAGCACATCCTGATCCAGGACATCCTTATATTTATCATAGAAATTCTCTTCGCCTTCTTCTGCCTCATCCGTATCAAACGGCAGATTGACATAGTCGTTTGCCAGATCCAGCGTATCCATGATATCCTTCTCATTCGCACCGTCAAAAATAGGCGTCGAAATATTAAAACCAAGTGCTTTCGCAGCGAGAGACAGATGTATCTCCAGTACCTGTCCGATATTCATACGGGACGGAACACCCAGCGGATTCAGCACGATATCCAGCGGACGCCCGTTCGGCAGAAACGGCATATCCTCAATCGGAAGTACGCGGGAAACAACACCCTTATTTCCGTGTCGGCCCGCCATCTTATCTCCCACTGAGATCTTTCTTTTCTGCGCAATGTAAATACGAACAGCCTGATTGACACCGGGAGACAGCTCATCTCCGTTGTCCCGCGTAAATACCTTGGCATCAACCACAATACCGTACTCACCGTGCGGCACTTTCAAAGATGTATCCCGCACCTCGCGCGCTTTCTCACCGAAAATAGCACGCAGCAGCCGCTCTTCCGCGGTCAGCTCCGTCTCACCCTTCGGAGTCACTTTGCCAACCAGAATGTCCCCTGCGCGAACCTCTGCTCCGATCCGGATAATTCCCCTCTCATCCAGATCCTTCAGCGCGTCATCTCCGACACCCGGAACATCCCGTGTGATCTCCTCCGGTCCCAGCTTTGTATCACGGGCTTCCGCTTCATATTCTTCTATATGAATAGAAGTATAGACATCATCCTGTACCAGGCGTTCCGAGAGCAGCACGGCATCCTCATAATTATAACCTTCCCATGTCATAAAGCCGATCAGAGGATTCTTTCCGAGACCAAGCTCACCATTTGATGTGGACGGACCGTCCGCGATCACCTGTCCCGCTTCCACATGATCGCCCTTATAGACAATCGGGGTCTGGTTATAGCAGTTGGACTGGTTGCTTCTGGAAAACTTTGTCAGTTTATAAATCTCTCTGGATCCATCGTCGTCATATTTGATATGAATCTCACTGGAGCAGGCCCGCTCCACAACGCCGGCGCGTTTCGCAAGAACACATACACCGGAGTCAACAGCTGCCTTTGCCTCCATGCCCGTACCAACCACCGGCGCCTCTGTCGTCAAAAGCGGAACTGCCTGACGCTGCATGTTGGCGCCCATCAGAGCACGGTTTGCGTCATCATTCTGCAAAAACGGAATCAGGGCCGTCGCAACGGAAAATACCATCTGCGGAGACACATCCATATAATCAAACAGGCTGCGCTCATACTCCTGTGTTTCCTCACGATAACGGCCGGAAACCATCCGGCGAACAAAATAACCGTTTTCATCCAGCTGCTCATTGGCCTGAGCCACATGGCAGTTATCCTCCTCATCCGCCGTCATATAAACAACTTCCTCTGTAACACGCGGATTTTTCGGATCAGTTTTATCTATTTTACGATACGGTGCTTCCACAAATCCATACTGATTGATTCTCGCATAGCATGCCAGCGAGTTGATCAGTCCGATGTTCGGTCCCTCAGGAGTCTCGATCGGGCACATCCTGCCGTAATGAGAATAATGGATATCACGCACTTCAAATCCCGCACGGTCTCTGGACAGACCGCCCGGTCCCAATGCTGAAAGACGCCGTTTGTGCGTCAGTTCGCCCAGCGGGTTGTTCTGATCCATAAACTGGGAAAGCTGGGAAGAGCCAAAGAACTCCTTCACCGCAGCCGTCACCGGTTTAATATTGATCAGACTCTGGGGGCTGACCGTCTCCAGGTCCTGCGTCGTCATTCGTTCCCGGACAACTCTCTCAAGTCTGGACAGACCAATCCGATACTGATTCTGCAGCAGTTCCCCGACCGCACGGATACGGCGGTTTCCCAGATGATCAATATCATCATCGTTTCCGATTCCGTACTCCAGATGCATATTATAGTTAATGGAGGCCAGAATATCCTCTCTGGTAATATGTTTCGGAATCAGGTCATGAATATTCCGGCGAATCGCGTCTTTGATATCCTCCGGATCGTCATGCTCCTTCAAAATCTGTGCCAGAATCGGATAATAAACCAGTTCCGTCACACCGACCTCTTTCGGGTCCACATCGACAAAGCTGGTAATATCCACCATCAGATTAGAAAGCACTTTGACATTGCGTTCCTCCGTCTGAATCAATACATACGTTGTCGCCGTATTCTGGATGCGATCCGCCAGTTCGCGGTCAACCTTAACGCCGGCCTCCGCAATCACTTCTCCGGTAAATGGATCCACCACATCTTCCGCCAGAATCTGACCGTTAATACGGTTGCGCAACATCAGCTTTTTGTTAAATTTATATCTGCCGACCTTCGACATTTCATATCTGCGCGGGGCAAATTACATCGACATGATC
>JAJQFQ010000177.1 GCA_021201035.1 Clostridiales bacterium | reverse complement strand
TGGAAAAAGAGATTGCCAAAACAGGGATTCCTGCAGAAAGGCAGTATGCTGTAAGACCAGGTGATCAGGTATCCGTCTGCGGAATACAGACAGAAGCCATCGCGGCTTACAATGTTGTGAAGCCGTTCCATCCGAAGCGGAATGCCTGGGTGGGTTACATCGTCTGTATGGATGGAATCCGTTATTATTACTCAGGGGATTCTGATGCGACGAAGGAAGCGAAAGCAGTGGACTGCGACGTGGCATTTATTCCAATCGGTGGCACATATACGACGAATGCCTGTGATGCGGCGGAATGGGTTAATACAATAAAACCGGTCGTGGTTGTGCCAGTCCATTACGGGAGCATTGTCGGGAAAATGCAGGACGCGGATGTATTTAAAAAAGGAGTCTCCGACGATACACAGGTAGTGATCAAAATAACAGGCGAGTGAATTTGAACGGCGGGATTATTATTTGAAACTTACCCAGTCAGGAAATTCGTTAGCGGTTGGCAAACTTTTTAAATCTACAGGCAGGAGGTATCAATCCATGAAGACACTAATCGCATATTTTTCACTTTCTGGAGCAACAAAAGCGGCAGCGGAGAGAATACAATCTCTGACTGACGGCGACCTTTTCGAAATCAAAGGAAAAAAGAATTATGGCAGCTACGCAAAAGCCATTGCCATCGGCGGCAAGGAGATTGCGACAAGGGAATTGCCGGAAGTAATCACTCACGTAGAAAATTTTGATTCTTATGATCGTATTCTGCTCGGCTTCCCGGTTTGGTATGGCACCTGCCCGCGCCTGATCCGGACATTTGCGCGTGAGTACGATTTTTCAGGCAAAGAAGTATATGTTTTCTGCACCAGCGGCTCATCAGGCCCGGAGAAGTCCCGGAAAATGGTTGCTGAGATTTGCAAAGGTGCGAAAGTTGGCTCCGCCATCCGCATTAGTGATCAGAGTGATGATGAGATAACAGATTGGCTTGGCATCCGGAAATGATGAGAAAATTTCAGGAGGGTCCAATGAACGCATATGAAGTTGTTGAACGGATACGGCAAGGAAAAATCAAGGATGATGATGAATGGCTACAGCTCAGAGACGACATTGTGCAGTTTTTGAAAGAAGAACATCCGGAAGAAGAAAAGAGGTGTTTTCGGCCTTTCGGTTATTTTGAGGTTGTCAAGATGGTCTGCGACGGTATAGAAAAACGTCGTAATGGTGAAATGAAAATTGAAAAAATTATAATCGAGTAATGAGGCACTAATATGACGTTGGAAGAAAAGAAAGAAGAATTTTTAAAAATTGAGACTTGGGAAGAGTTTGACCGGCGTCGCTTAGAATTTGCCGGGTTGAAGATGACAGACAAGGAGGTAAGGGTGCATTTTTGCTCCATTGCTCCACGCTGCACATCATCGAAAGAGGAATTGTATGTGAAGCGACCGGATGGGTCACTTGTGATAGGAAAGTAAAGAACCATATATGTGAGGTGCAACGGTGTCAATGCAGATTGATGGAGTGCAGATAAACATATATCACCACGGTGATAACGGTGCCTGTATCTATGTGGGAGAATCTGAAAAAACAGGCGAGAATGCGGATTGGCTGGATGGAGTATATCCGAAGCAAGAAACTGATGAGAGATGCATATATCTATCTGAGCCTTGGGAGTAAAGAAGAGCGGGCAAAAAATCCGTTGATGTCAACGGTCGGTGACTGTACGAGAGAAACATATGAGCTGTTGAAGAAAAATCCGGCTGTGAAAAAACAGTTCTGCAGTGGAATAAGGGTGGGCATTTTGCGGATGCGGATGCACGGCTTGTGAAAGGGATTTTGTGGCTTTTGCGAGCGCAGAATCGGAGGAGCGAAAGAGAATGAGAATTTTAATGCTGGGAAACAGTTATATTTTTACAAATGATATGCCGCAGATGCTGGCGGAACTAACCGGTGCGGAGGTCGTACATCACACGCGCGGCGGTGCCCGCCTGGCAGAACAGCTAAATCCGGAAACAAAGCTGGGCGCAAAGACGCAGAAGGCATTATCAGAAGAACATTGGGATTATGTGGTGCTGCAGGAGATGAGCAATGCGCCGGTGACATCCAGAGAAAAATTTCTCCAATCTGCCGTGGCGCTCTGTAAACAGATTCATGCAGCAGGTGCGAAGCCGGTTTTGTATTTGACATGGGCATATCAGAAGAATGGTGCCCAGATGAAAAAGTCTGGTCTGGATTATGATGAAATGTATCAAGGTCTGCAGGATGCATACTGCAAGGCAGCGGTTTCCGGTGATGCGTTGCTTGCAGATGTAGGTACAGCGTTTTATCAGCATAGCGTGAATCGAAATTTATATGCGGATGATGGAAGCCATCCGAATGAGGCGGGATCCAGACTGGCGGCAGAGATAATAGCCGAAGTGATTATGGATGATTATAAAAGCGGGTGTGTTTTATGAAACCAAAGTCGAAAGTAAGCATGGAACTGTATCAGAAACTGTTGGACAGAGGATACCAGGAAAGATTCTGTGATCTGGTCACGCAGAACCTGAACACGGACTTCACGGCACAGAGAATGATATTTTATCTTTCCCATTACAGTGAACTTCCGGAGGGAGAGATCGTGGATGAAATGCTGGCGATTTTGAGTGACCGGAAAATGATTATGCAGAAGAAGCAACTGGAACATAGCAATGCGGTGTACAATGAGTATCTAAATAGTAAGAAGAGGTTTGAAGAATCCGAAAGCGGGGAAATGTAACATGAGTAAGATACAACAGATGGGAAACGGAGCAGTTCATTCTATCATTTTCAGCCCGACCG
>JAJQFQ010000098.1 GCA_021201035.1 Clostridiales bacterium | reverse complement strand
GTCTGTCATAGCGGGGGGGAAGTATGTTATACTTAATGAAAAATTGATTTCATGAAAGATTATGAGAACTTGACGGGGTCAATCGGGAGGTTTTTTAGTTATATGATAACCGATCAGGAGAGCAGAAAACAGGGAGAATCATCACATGTAAAATCTTCAAAAGAAAAGAAACCGTGGGATATTCGTCCGTATCTGGCTGTCGGTCTTACAGCGGTGCTGGTTATTTTTATCTCTCTGCTTATTTTCTTTTTTCTGTTTCGATTTGACGGTTTTTCCAATGGGGTCGGGAAGATTCTCAACAGTCTGCAGGGGATTATCTTCGGATTGATACTGGCATATCTTCTGAATCCGGTTATGAAGTTTTTCGAACGTCGTATTCAGAGGCGTTTTTTTGCAGGTAAGGAACGGACACAGAAGCAGGACCGGACGATCCGGGGACTTGCGGTTGCCTGCGCCATGGTTCTTTTCCTGGCGATTGTGACTGTGCTTCTGATGATGATTGTGCCCCAACTGGTTGGCAGTATTCAGGAACTGGCTTCTACGCTGGAGGATAAACTGACAGCCCTGACGGATTGGATCAATCGTCTGACCAGAAATACGCAGCTGGCCGGACAGATGGAGAATCTGGCAGAACAGATCTTTGAATGGATTGAAAACTGGATTGAGGAAAATGTCCAGAACAACGGCGGAGAGTTTATGACGACGCTTTATGAAGGCGTGTACAACGCAGTGAAGCTGGTCTTTAATATTTTCGTTGGAATCATCGTTGCGGTTTACGTGCTGATGACGAAGGAGCGTTTTTTAGGACAGTCTAAGAAGCTGGTCTATGCCGTTTTCCGACCGAGAACCGGTAATATTGTCATGGAAGTGCTTCACAGGGCGAATGAGGTTTTCGGCGGGTTTCTGATCGGCAAGATTATTGATTCACTGATCATCGGCTGTATCTGTTTTGTGGCGATGTATATTATGAGGCTGCCGTATTCGGTTCTGATCAGTGTAATCATCGGTGTGACGAATATCATACCGGTATTCGGACCGTTTATCGGAGCGATTCCCAGCGCGATTCTGATTTTCCTGGTGAATCCGGTACAGACCGTATATTTTCTGATTCTTATCGTAATTTTACAACAGGTGGATGGGAATATCATCGGACCGAAAATTCTGGGCAACTCTACGGGGCTTACCCCGTTCTGGGTCATGTTTGCCATTCTCTTATTTGGCGGTAGTTTTGGAGTGTCCGGCATGATTTTCGGTGTACCTGTTTTTGCACTCATTTATTATATTATTAAGCGCGTGGCGGAGCATTTCCTCGGGAAAAGGCAGCTGCCGCAGGATACGATGGCTTATGTAAGGCTGGCGCGTGTGGATGTGAGCACAAATCAGATTATCGAGCGGGAGAAATCAGAAAGAGCGATCCGGCAGCCGGAGAAATCCAGCAGAAGAATACAAAAGAAAGACGGAGAAGATTCCTGAACAGTTATGATTATATACATGAGGTGGAAACGTGGATAAATACGAATATAAATTAAAACTTGACCAGTTGAAGAACCTGGTGGAAGCGGAGGATTATGAGATGGCGGCGGAGATCGCCAATACGATAAACTGGAAAAAAGTACGCAATTCCAAGACACTGATCATGGTGTCTGAGATTTATGAAAATACAAAACAGTATGATGCATGCAAGGAGGTCCTGCTGCAGGCTTACGATCATTCTTCTATCGGGAGAAATATCGTCAGCCGTCTGGTGGACATTGCCATCAAATCAAAAAATGTGGCGGAGGCGGAGGAGTATTATCAGGAATTTCTGGCGGCTTCGCCGAGAGATAACCAGCGCTATATATTTGCCTACAAGATCAGCTGTTTAAAGGATACCCCTTTAAGCGACCGAATAGCGATTCTGGAAGAGTTTAAGGAAAAAGAATATACCGAGATATGGGCTTATGAGCTTGCCGCGCTGTACGGTCAGGCTGATATGAGGGAGAAGTGTGTGGCGACCTGCGACGAGCTGATTCTCTGGTTTGGTGATGGAGAATATGTTGAGAAGGCGTTGAATCTGAAACGCAGTTTTCAGCCGCTGACAGCCGCCCAGGAGGAAAAATACCAGAAGTTTCGTTCCCGCAGAGGAATGGTTGAAGTTAATGTTCCGAAGAAAGTTGAGGCAAAAATCTCCGAAGACAGCGGATTGCCCGAGATTACGGTGACAGCGAGCCAGTTTAATACACAGAATCTTCAGGAGGAGCTTGCGAAGAGTATGCAGCAGATTATGGCTGCTACCGAAAAGGAAACAGTCAGGGATTCCATGGATAATATAAAGAAGATTGTTCAGGATATTCCGTATCTGAATGCTGACCCGGGAGAGGAGGCAGGAGCAGTTTTTGATCGTGATATGATTAATGAACAGGTGGATGAGGGGTTGAAGGAGGATTTTAAAGAACTTCTGGAAGAGGATGCGGATGGTCAGATCAGTCTGCAGATTCCGGAGAATACGATACGTGAACAGCAGATTGCCGGACAGATGAGCATCGAGGATGTACTTGCCGAGTGGGAAAAAACCAAACATGCCGCGGAGGCAGCCATTGCGGCCGCGGAGCAGAAGAAGCTGGATATGGCAAAGGAACAGGCACTCTCCGAGGCGAATGATATCATGGAGCGTCTGCAGGCATTGTTTCCGCTTCTTTCCGCTACGCCGGGGGAGGATATTCCCGAGAAACCGGACACGGTCGCAGCGACGCTGATACCGGAAGAAACGACAGAGGAAGAGTCAGAACCGGAAGAAGAGGCAAATGCGGAGCCTGAGTCGGCACCGGAGGAAGAGTCTGCGGCGGAAGCAGAACCTGAA
>JAJQFQ010000118.1 GCA_021201035.1 Clostridiales bacterium | reverse complement strand
GCTTTCTGCGGCCTAAAGAATGTTTTGAGGATATTCAACTGTCAAACTCCCGCGCCTCATTACCGGCACCCGCCTTTTTTCTCCTCTCAGTAAATGATATTCATTGTGATATACATATTTTATTTTTTACTGAAGATTTTTTCATCGGAGTATGATACAATATTAATCCACAGGAAATTGTATAGTCATACAAATACCCGAAACCACGCAGCCGATTGCCCTGCGGCCGCCGTCACATATAAAAGTTGCCCGGAGGTTCTACATATGTTTATATCATTTAATATCTTATTAAACAAGCTGCTGCTGTCACATCCGGAATACAATTGTATCAAGGGAAAGTCCGTCCCCGAATCCCGCATACAGGGAATCCGCATGCTGTCATCCGACGAACACGAGATGGATCCTGACTGTCTTTATGTCTGTGACGCTTCAAATGATCCGACCGGGCCGGTTTCGATAACCGCCTCAAATATTTTATATATATCAAAAGATCCTGTTCCGGCTTACGAAAAAGAGATCTTGCTGTATACGGATGTCAACTCATCTTTCATCTTAAATGAATTGTGGAAAATTTATAACCATCTGCGCGACTGGGAACGGGACCTGGATATGGAGATTATCCAAAACGGAAATCTGCAGACACTGATTGATCTTTCTGAAGATATCATCGGCTGCCCCGTGATTCTCTATGACGGAGCGCAGAAAGTATTAGCCAGTACCCGCCATCTGTATCCGCAGTCTCCGAAAGACACTTTTTTCAAAAATGTCGTGGAAAAAGGCTACCTGTTCTCACATGCAATGGACACTTTTATTGATGGCGGCACCTTTTCCAAACTCTATAAAGACGGCTGCAGCATTGAAAACGATGTGTTTCAACAGGAATTAAAAAACATTTATCTGCTGTTATCAACCAAAAACAGCACCATCGGTCATTTGACCGCCATGTGCATCCGCCGGGAAGACGTGTCCTGGACAAAAGAACTGCTTTTTCTTCTGGAATCCAAAGTAATACATTGTTTTGAACTTCATCGGCAATCCGACCTGATCCGGCATCAGATTTTCGACTACCTGTTCGCGGAGCTCGTAGAGAACACCAGCCTGAATGAAGCTGATATTCAAGACAAAATCGTACATCTGAACATCGCAGATGAAAAATCGTTTCAGCTTTTATGTCTGGATTTTTCATCTAACAGAAAGATTCCCATGGAAATTCTGACACATGAAATGAGTTCTCTGATGGGAACAAACCATATTACCATATACCGCGGTCATATTTTTATTCTGCTGTCTTCAGAAAAAACAGACGTTGATGAGGATTATTTTGCCGGCCTGCAGTCTCTGCTGAAAAATACGCTTATCCGTTATACCGGAAAATGCGCTTCCAGCATGACGTTTTCCTCCATGAGCCGCCTGCGCAAAGCTTATCTGCAGACCTCATTTGTGATCAGCTATCTGAACAGCGACAAATACACGGAATCGTCCGCATCCGTGTTTTACCATTATGAAGATTTTCGCATTGTTCATATTATCAATATATGCAACAGTACAATCCCTGCCGGAAATTTTCTGAATCCTCATATCGTCAATCTGAAAAACAGGAGCGACCAGCAGGACAACCTGATGATTCTGAAAACTTATTTAAATAAAAACTGTAACATCACCGATACGGCCAATTAAGCTCATATGCACAGGAACAGTATCATCTATCACCTGAAGCAAATGAGTGAAGAATTTCAGATCCATACTGACACGCCGGAAGAACGGCTGGATCTGATGCTGTCGCTGAAAATACTGGATTATCTCAACTGAGCTCCTGTCCGGCAGCTCGTTATAAACCGTATATAATCCGGTTCATTCGAACACCGTCTGTCAACGGGATGTAATGCCCAATTTTGCCATTAGTGCCTCCTGCAAAACCCGGGACACATTAATCTGAGCTTTTTCAGCCTCCCGATTCAGCCAATTCGGCAAGGTTACATTGCGCCGGACAGTTTTATTATAATTATAATCCCCATTTTTTCAATATGGCTTTTGCCAGCTGCTCATTTATTTCCTTGTGTCTGGGTATCTTCTCCTTTTGCATCATACGCATTTATTACACACTGTCAATGATGATAATCCACATAATTTTTCTTTTATTGTTTCATATTCTATAAAGTAAACATTTTATTTGTGGTAAACTATGAATATAGAAATACAACAGCCGCACAAACGCTCAGAACACCAGACTGCTAAAAAGATTCTCAGATACTATATATAAAATATACCTTATTTTTAACCAAACAACAATAAACAGAATAAGAAGAATATATAAAAAAATAAGAAAGGGTCTGACTAAGCAAACCCTTTCTGTCCTTATCTTATATCTCTGTCTTACAGCTCTTCCGGCTTGATATGCAACCCGAAGGAGAAATGCGTCGCGTTCAGCTGATACTTCTGATCCAGCTGCGGACCGCAGCTGCCGGAACCGATGCCGCTCTGCCGGTAATCGAGGCAGAGAATCGTATGTCCGGACTTCTCCAGTTCATAATTGTGCGCCTTTTTCGTCAGTTCCTCCGCCGTATACTCGGACAGGTTGAAAGAAAACGGCGTCTCATTGTAAACATTCAGCCGATGCGTCCGGTCAGCCACCGTCACATACTCACAGTTGTAATGGCTGCCGTTCTCCTGCGGACGAATGTAATCCTCATGCATCGCAGACACATGGGCGTCAAACTGTCCCATCCAGCTCGCCTGATGCTTATCAATGTAGCTCTCATACGGACCGTATCCGTAATATTCTACCTTGCACATATTCTTCGGCAGACGCAGACGAATGCCCAGCCGCGGCAGATAGGTCTCAATCAGCTCGAATCGATCCTCTATGCCGTGCATATCCTTCCGCTCTGTCGGATGATTGAAATACAGGGCGTATTTTCCGCGCATCACTGCATCGCGCTCCACCTCGAACTGCGCGTGGATCGTACCGTCCGGACGAATCGTCCAGGTAATCTCAAAATCAAGGAACTTCTGGCGGTATACAGGCGCCATCGCGGATCTCGTGACAATCTGCAGGCTGCCGTCCGGCAGCGATTTGAACTCATTGCTGTATGTTCTCGTCTGCAGGCAGTCATAACCCGCCTTATACCACTCTGTCTTAATCACGCGGTCATTGTCCGTGGGAGCGCGCCAGACATTCAGCTCCATCGGCTCATCCAGGAAGCTGTGGTTTTTATAAACAATCCTGCCGATCACACCCGTCAGTTTATTGAACGTGTAGGAAAACTCCTCTCCGTCAATATAAACGTAGCGCTCATCCTCATGATAACGTACCGGCTGCTTTTCCGCTGTCTCGGACGCGAGGAAACCGTTCAGCTTCTTTGTCGGCGCATCGTTAAAGAAGATCTGGTCAAAACCGCGCTCCAGCCCTTCCTCGCGGAAAGCATCCGCTTTCAGCTGATGTGAACAGATCATAACATAAGATTTGCCCTCGCACTGCGGCACCTCAATTGGAAGCGTGACCGTCTTTTTGGTTCTCGGAGCGACATCCAGAATCTCTGTATCCCGCACTTCACCGGTAGAGATCAAATCCCCATCACAGTATACGGACCAGGTCAGGTACACGGCATCCTTCAGATTCAGGAAGTCAAAATTGTTCTGCAGGATATATCTGCCGGCAGCTGCATCCTTCGCTTTCACGCGGACGGGACGATGAACATTCTTATACTCCTTCAGTCCCGGCGTCGGCGTGCGGTCCGGATATACGAGTCCGTCCATGCAGAAGTTGCCGTCATGCGGGAATTCGCCGGAATCTCCGCCGTAATAAAACTTCCGGTGTCCGTCATTTGTCGTGCCCATGTAAACGCCGTGATCGCACCACTCCCAGACAAAGCCGCCGACAAAGGAGTCATACATCTCTTCCAGCTCGTAATAATCCTCGATATCTCCGGGGCCGTTGCCCATGGCATGGATAAATTCGCACTGAATAAACGGCTTATCCGGATTGTTCTGCAGGTAAGCATGCATCTCCGGAATAGACGCGTACATGCGGCTGCGCAGATCGATGTTCGAGTAATCATTTTTGCCGCCGATCGGGTTTCTCGGGCGATGCAGGGAACCCTCATAATGAGTCAGCCGGGTGGTATCAAAGGATTTCGTCCACGCGAGGGCATCCTCAAATGTACATCCGTAGCCGGACTCATTTCCCATGGACCAGACCAACACGCAGGGGCGGTTCTTGTCCCGGAGTACACACTTCTGCACGCGATCCAGAATCGGCTGTTTCCAATCCGGATTGTCGCAGATAAACGGTGGAAACGGATGCTCGCCTCTCTCCTCATAAATGTTAACATTATACAGATCAACGACGCCGTGAACCTCCAGGTCAGTCTCATCGATCACATAAAAACCATACTCATCGCAAAGCTCATAGAACTCAGGCGCATTCGGATAATGACTGGTGCGGATCGCATTAAAATTATGCTGCTTCATGAGCGCCATGTCTTTTTTTACATGATGCATATTTACCGCTGAGCCGACAAACGGATCGCTGTCGTGACGGTTTGTACCGCGGAAACGCAGCTTCTCTCCGTTCAGGTACACGACCGAATCCCTGATCATAATCTCCCTGAAACCGATGCGGTCACGGATGATCTCTTTTGGTGTAGAGAGAACCAGAGTATACAGATACGGCGCCTCCGCGTTCCAGAGCGTTACATCCGATACGGAAAAGTTAATCTCCGGTCCTGCCGCGCTCCCCTCCGCAACCGTACAGCCGCAGGGCGTCAGCAGCTTATAGGAAACCGGCATTTTTTCACCGGCAAAGGACAGCCGGATCGTCACATCCGCATCCTGATAATTGTTTTTCAATGCCGTCGTCGTAAAATAATCCCGAATATAGTTCTCCGGCCGCGCCAGAATATAAACATCGCGGAAAATACCGGAATTGCGGAATTTGTCCTGATCCTCCAGGTAACTGCCGTCGCACCACTGAAGTACGAGAACTGCCAGCGTATTCTCTCCCTCACGAAGCTGAGCAGTGATATCAAACTCTCCGGTCGAATGAGAAACCTGATGGTATCCGATAAATACGCCGTTCAGCCACACATAGTAACAGGAATCCACACCCTCGAAATTCAGATGGTAGGTAGCGGTTCCCTCCGCCTTGTGATAGTCAAATGTCCTCACATAAGCGCCGCAGGGATTCTCATGGGGTACATATGGCGGATCAAACGGAAAAGGATAACGAGTGTTCGTGTACTGATGCAGCCCGTAACCGTGATCCTGCCAGTTTGACGGAACCGGGATCGTATCAAACTCATCCGTACAGTATCCTTCCTCGTAAAAAATCTCCTGGCAATCGTAAATACTGCTGAAATACAGGAATTTCCAGTCTCCGTTCAGCAGATAAAAACGATCCGTCTCCCGCCGTTTTCGCCAGGTCAGATCCTGATCGGGAGAAGTCGGAATGTAATAGGCGCGGTTCGGCTCCGCATTCACATTCAGCGTCGTAATATCCTCATAATATTTCGGTATAATCATGGGTACCTCCTCCGTTTATGAGCAGAGCGTATTCTGAAGAACATGCGCAAAATGTTCAGAATGCGTATGGACTCATAATACGAACTGCCGTTTTATTTTTATATATAATAAACGGTCTGAAAAATGATTACAAGATACCGGAAAAAGAAAGATTTCAATCGCTAATATCGGAGTCGAATATGCACATTTCTTTGCATTGCCAAAAAGCATCCGCGAAGAAACCGATTGTCTCTTTTCAGATACCTCGTGCGAAAAGCAGAAGTTCCTATTGAATTTTAAAATCCGCTGGGCTATGATAGATATGATAAATAAACATGAAATTTATTACATATCTTAAGCAGCATACTCCCGGTTTTTATGCCCGGACGAGTATAGACAAGAAGAGGAGGTATTCATGAGACATCTGATCAGTCCCCTGGATTTTTCAGTCGAAGAACTGGATCAGCTTCTTCATCTGGCCAATGATATCGAGAAAAATCCGGCAAAATATGCGCACGCATGTGACGGGAAGACACTTGCCACCTGTTTTTACGAGCCAAGCACACGGACACGGCTGAGCTTCGAAGCCGCCATGCTGAATCTCGGCGGACGGGTACTCGGATTTGCCGATGAGGCGAATTCTTCCGCTGCCAAGGGAGAGAGTGTCGCCGACACGATGCGCGTCATCTCCTGTTACGCGGATATCTGTGCCATGCGCCATCCGAAGGAGGGCGCACCACTGGTCGCCTCTGAGAAATCAACCATCCCCGTCATCAACGCGGGGGACGGCGGCCACCAGCATCCCACCCAGACACTGACCGACCTGCTGACAATTTACAGCCTGAAAGGCAGACTCGACAATCTGACGATCGGTCTCTGCGGCGATCTGAAATTCGGACGTACCGTCCACTCCCTGATCCACGCGCTGATCCGCTACCCGAATATCCGGTTTGTACTGATCTCCCCGGAGGAGCTGCGAATCCCCAGCAATCTTCACGATGAGGTTCTGGTTCGAAACAACATTCCTTTCAGGGAAACCGTCCGTCTCGAAGACGCCATTCCGGAACTGGACATCCTGTACATGACGAGAGTACAGCGGGAGCGTTTCTTCAACGAGGAAGACTATATCCGCATGAAGGATTTCTATATTCTGAACAAAGCAAAAATGGACCTGGCACCGGAAGACATGCTGGTTCTTCATCCTCTGCCCCGCGTCAACGAGATCTCTGTCGATGTAGACGACGATCCGCGGGCTGTTTATTTTAAGCAGACACAGTACGGCGTATATGTACGCATGGCGTTAATTCTCACATTATTGGATATTGTTCCTGTATGAAAATGCCCTGCAGCCTGAACAGCATGCACAATGATTTCACAATAGTTATGATCCTTAAACAACCGGAGGTATGATATGTTAAATGTAGGCGCAATCAGAGAGGGCTATGTGCTCGACCATATCAAGGCAGGCACCAGCCTCTCCATCTACCATTATATGAAACTCGATGAGTTGGACTGCACTGTAGCCATGATCATGAATGCCCGCAGCAACAAAATGGGCAAAAAGGACATTCTTAAGATTGAATGCGACCCATCACTCATCGATCTTGACATCCTCGGCTTCATCGATCACAATATCACGGTAAACATTGTCCGGGATCAGGAGATTGTCGAGAAGAAAGACCTTGAACTGCCGAAGCAGATCAAAAACGTTATCCGCTGCAAAAATCCCCGGTGTATTTCCTCCATTGAACAGGAGCTGGATCAGGTCTTCTATCTGACCGATCCGGAAAAGGAAGTTTACCGATGCAAATACTGCGAGACAAAATATAAGAAAAATTAAACAACTGACCTGTAAAATGACAGCACCGAAAATATATCCCTCATCGGACGAAACACGACCCGCTGCGGGATATATTTTCGGTGCTGTCTCTTGATACGTTTTCGAGTTCCCTTTAATCTGCTTCCCGAAGCTTCTTCACCAGCCGCCTGATCGTATCTGCTGCGAAATCTGCTTCCTCCCGCGTGTTCTCCGGTCCCAGTGTAATACGTATAGCACTCCGGGCTTCCGCAGGGGAATTGCCGATGGCAAGCTGTACATGGGAGAGTTCATCGCTGCCGGCCGAACAGGCGGAAGCGGCCGAAATACAGATTCCTTCCAGATCCAGCAGGGCCACCAGCGCGCCGCCGTTAACGCCGCTGATACTGCAGTTCATATTATTCGGCAGCCGAGTCTGTGTGGATCCGTTTATTTTCACTCCAGGTATCTCAGTCAGAAGACGTTTGAAAAAATAATTGCGAAGCTCCGTCTCCCGGTATATTTTTTCCCGGAGGATCCTGTGAGAAATCTCTGCGGCTGCCGCCATACCGACGATACCCGGTACGTTCTCCGTACCGGCACGCATTTTCTTTTCCTGGCTGCCGCCGCGCAACATCGGTTTTAAATCAATTCCCTGCCGTGCATACAAAAAACCGATCCCCTTCGGTCCGTTCAGCTTGTGACCGCTGACAGACATCAGATCAATGCCCAGCCGTTTAGGGTCTACCGGTATCTGTCCGTACGCCTGCACGGCGTCACAGTGAAATAAAATACCGTTTCGCCCGGCAATCCGCGCCGCCTGCGCCACCGGCTGAATGGTTCCAATTTCATTATTCGCATACATCACGGAAATCAGTACGGTTTCCGGGCAGACCGCCCGTTCCAGAGCATCCAGATTCACAACTCCGCTTCGGTCAACCGGAAGATATGTCACACGAATGCCATCCTGTTCTAATGCTTCGCAGGTACGGAGGATGGCATGATGTTCTATTACGGTTGTGATGATATGCGGCCGGCGATTTTCCCATTTCCCTGTTTGATTCAGGCCCGCGTGCTTTCGGCTCATGCCATCCCATTTCACGTTTCCTTCTGCGTATTCATATGCACGTTTCCTTCCTGTTTCGTTCACGGCATAACGAAGAGCCCAGTTATCGGCCTCTGTTCCCCCAGAAGTAAAATAGATTGTTTCCGGTTCCACGTTCAGCGTCGCAGCGATTGTATTTCTCGCCTGTTCTACAGCCTGCTTGCTCTCCTCACCCAATTCATAAGCGGACGATGGGTTCCCAAAACTGGCACTGTAATATGGGAGCATCGCTTCCAAAACCTCCGGAAATGGCCTTGTGGTCGCCGCGTGGTCAAAATATATGATCTGCCTCATCAAAGTTTTCCTTTTATTCTCAGTTCTCACCGACATTTCTGCTCATATATTCTAATATCAGGCTATTACAATCTTTGCCGGGAGATCAAACCATTGAAAAAGAAAAATCTATTCAAAAGCAGCCTGATTTCAGGCACCATGATCCTGACGGTGACGGGAATCATCAGCAGATGCATCGGTTTTTATTATAAAATATTCCTCTCAAGGGAAATTGGTGCGGACGGACTCGGCATGTATCAGCTGATCTTTCCGATTTTCGCACTGTTTCTCGCCGTATCCTCCGCCGGCATCCAGACATCCATCTCCCGGTTCTGTGCTTCCTGCCAGACAGACCGGGAAGCAAAGGGATATCTGGCAGCCGGATTATCCGTATCCGTCACGCTCTCCGCCTGCTGCATGCTCCTGATCCGTGCGAAAGCGGACTGGTTCTGTCAGATTATGATGGAGGGCATGGACGCCGAAAACCTGCTTCTGATTATGACTTGGGCTATTCCCCTGGCCTCCATCCACTCCTGTATCAACGGCTATTACTTCGGAAGAAAAAAGGCCCTGGTTCCCGCCTTTTCCCAGCTATTCGAACAGATTGTTCGTGTTGCCGGTGTGTGGCTGTTTATGCAGATTGCCTTATCACAGGGACGGATTCCGTCTGTCTCTGACGCTGTATGGGGAATTTTAATCGGTGAAATCGGCGCCGTGCTTTACTGTGTGACCGCATTCTGTCTTTTCCGTACAAACAAATCATTTCATCAGTCACGAGATTGTGAAAACGGACAATCGCATCGATCAGGATACAGGAAAGCTATTCCCATTCAGGCAGAAACGGAAAAAGGGAAAAAATATACCAAACAAAAAGAGAGCCTCTGCCTTCAAAAAGGTTTGCTCTCCCTGATTACATATTACAAAAATCTCCTGTCTATGGCGATTCCCCTGACCGCAAATCGTCTCATCAGCAGTCTGTTTGCCAACGCAGAATCTCTGTTGATCCCGTTCACCCTGCGGCAATTCGGCTACACAAGCACAGACGCGCTGAGTGTCTACGGCATTCTGACCGGCATGGTCTTCTCAACGATTATGTTTCCGGCAGTCCTAAGCAACTCGCTGTCCGTCATGCTGCTTCCTTCTATCTCCGATGCCTGCGCAAAGAAAAACCTGTTCCTCATCCGTCAGGCTGTACGGCGGACAGTCGAGATCTGTACGATACTGGGTTTCCTGTGCACCTTCGGTTTCCTGTTTTGCGGAGACTGGATCGGCAGCCATCTGTTTGACAATACACTTGCCGGCGTTTATCTGAAAACACTTTGCTGGATCTGCCCTTTCATTTTTCTGGGCAGCACGCTCGGAAGTATCCTGCACGGATTGGGCAAAGCAACTGCGACACTGGCAATCAACCTGTCAGCATCCCTGATCCGCATCGCATTCATCGGGCTGGGCATCCCGGCTATCGGACTGAAAGCCTATCTGTGGGGGATGCTTGTCAGCCAGATTTTCGCGGCTTTGATTTCTCTGCTGTGTATACGGAATACCTGCGCCTCCCGTCTCAAAAAACAGTCACAACATTGACAGGGCACACCTCATATCCGAAGCCATACTATATATCCGCCTGCATGGAAAAACTACCCATATCATAATTCTTCAGATTCTCATGTATACTCCTGTCGTCTGCATCTCCCAGCAGCTTTTCCCGGCCGCGTCTGGCGGACACCTGATCCTGATGAGCGCTGGGTCCGCCCACACATCCCCCTTCACAGGCCATTCCCTCAATAAAATCTCCCGGAAGACGTCCGATCTTCAAAAGCGTCAGCATCTTTTTACACTCCGCCGCGCCATTCGCCTTGCACACCTTCACCTGCGCCGTTTCACCGGCTTCCCGCATACTCTGCAGGACAGCCTCACTCACTCCGCCGGCATTCGCGAAGCGTTTCCCGTATATAGACGCCATCTGATCCGTATTGGCACAGGGTTTTAACTCAATCCCCTTTGCCTTCATGATTGCGTGAATCTCACTGTACGTAAGCACATAATCAGCGTTTCCCTCAATCTGCCGGTCTGTGATCTCGGACTTTTTGGCCGTACAGGGGCCGATAAAGACCGTAATCGCATCCGGATCAGCGGCTTTGATCATTCGTGACACCGCACACATCGGTGAAACGGTACCTGAAATGTATTCCCTCAATGGCGGATAATGCATGTTTACCAGATTCACAAAAGCAGGGCAGCAGGAAGTGACCTTTTTTTCTCCGTTTTGATAAGCCTCGCTCCACTCCTTTGCCTCACCGGCCGCCGTCATATCTCCTCCCAAACCGACATCGTAAAAATCGAGAAATCCCAGTTCCTTCATGGCCTGTTTCCAACTCGCCATGGTAATGTCCTCCCCATACTGACCCTCGGTGGCAGGCGCAGCCATCGCGTATACACGCTTTTCGGATTTTAAAGCCTCAATCACAGGCACAATAGAACTCTTTGTCCCGATTGCCCCGAACGGACAGCTGTGAATACACTGGCCGCACCGAATGCACTTATCCTTATCAATCACGGATAAACCATATTCATTATATGTAATCGCGTCTACGGGACAGGCAAATTTACAGGGGCGCACCAGATGCGCAATCGCGTTATAAGGACATGCCTTCGCACACTGGCCGCACTCCTTACATTTGGAAGCCTCAATATGCGATCTGTATTTGCCCGGAGTGATCGCCTGAAACTTACATGCATGTATACATGCTTTCCCCATACAATTCTGACAGTTCTCCGTCACAGTATAACTGGAAATCGGACAATCCTCGCATGCCGAACTGATCACCTGAATGATATTCCCGTCATCCTCCGCTCCGGGTACCTTGCCCTCCGCGAGCCGAATACGCTGGCGGATAATCTCCCGCTCCCTGTAAATACAGCACCGAAATCTCGGCGTCGGACCGGGGATCATTTCATATGGTATCTGATCGCGCTTCTCATCCAGTGTACCGTCAAAAGCGAGTTTTGCCACCTCATATAAGACATCATGTTTAATCCGGATTACATTTTCATCTGCAGCCATCATCAGTCATCCCCTTCTATATTGTTAAATTTTTAACATTTCGTTGTATACATTATACATTATCTAAGTATAAAAGAAAAGAGTCTGTGATGTTTAAAATCAGATACATTTCTCAGGATACAAAAAAGCAGACAGTTTGCAAACTGCCCGCCAAATAATATGATTATATCCTGTTATCTAAACTCGCGTAATCGGTTGAAATTCTATCTTTACCTTCATACCTAATCCCGCGGCTAAACGCCTCAAAGTTTTAATTGACGGGTTCCCGCTGCCGCTTTCAAACTTACTTATATCGCTTTGAGATATGCCTGTCTTTTCCGCAAGCTGTTTCTGCGTCATACCGGTTTCCCGCCGCGCGTCAATCATTGCCTGTATGAAAGAAAATTCCGGGTCCAAAGCATCATATTCTTCCCTAAATTCCGGGTCTTGTAATTGTTCCTGCAGATAATCCTTAAAATTTGTCATGATCTGTTTTTCATCCTTTCTAAAAACTCTGCCCGATACCGCTTTGCTCTTTCTATTTCATTGTCCAGTGTTTTGCGTGTTTTCTTAACAAATCCATTTGTCAAAATTGCTTTATTACCGACAAAGAAAAAATATAACACTCTCGATATATTATTTCCCATCTGTGCTCTCAATTCAAATATTCCATCACCTAACGGCTTCGACATCGGTTCCCTCAATTCCGTGCCGTTATCCTGCAATAATCCGATTGTCCGCACCATTTTTGCTCGCATTTTCCTGTCGAGATGATTCAAAAACTCCAGTGCCGGTTCTTTTCCATCCGGTGTGCTATAAAAAACAACTTCAATTTTCCCCATTCTGTTATTTTATCCGATGCAATGTGTCTTATTCAATTTTACTTTATCGGATTTATCCGATATTGTCAATATCATTTTTAATAAACAGTAAAATCCCCGGTCCATAACCGAACCGGGGATTTTTACGTCTCTTGTTTACTTGTCTTTACTTCTGGCTGTAGCCATGTGCTTCCTCAAGCAGCATGTCTTTCACCTTCATCAGACGAATCTGCGTGCTCCGCTCATTCTCGTCCAGTTTCATCGAGATATACTTGATGTTCTCCTGAGCATTGGGAATTACCACATGCTCCAGAGCGTTTACGCGGCGTCTCGTCTTCTCAATCTCGGCTGCCATGAGCTGGCAGGCCTTCTCCGTCTCAGCGAGACGAAGCATATCCGGCAGGATATCCGCCAGCGATTTCACCGCTCCGTCCAGATCGCTGGAGGTGTAGGCGAAGCCGTAAGAATAAATATCATTCTCATCTGCCGTCCGGGTCTTATACTCGAAAACCGGCGTATTGACACTCATGACATTCTTCTTGCTTACATCCAGATAGACACCCTGCTTCGGCGCCATCAGAGCGGTATGAAGACCCTGCTCTGACATGGCCGACCGCGCGATAACAAAGTTCGTGTTGGCGGCTTTGATGCCTTCCTCCACCTTCAGACGCAGCTCCATGTTCTCGCGAACGAGCTCCAGGAACTGGCGCATCAGCTCATCACGCTTATCTTTTAAAAGTTTGTGTCCCCGCACGGCTGTGACCAGCTTTTTCTTCTGCTTGGTCAATTCCATACGGGTAGGATTTACCTGTGTTGAAGCCAGCGCTCTCACCTTCCTTTCTGAATATACGATTAAATGCGGGTCTCAAAGTCAGAAATACGAATGCGAGCATCCGATTTCTGTTCGCATCCCTATACGTTTGATAACACACGGATTGCTCCGCACTTCGTGCTGCTCTGCATAAGTTCGATAACGAAAATCAAAGATTTTCTATCTCACTTATCCCGCAATCCTGAAACCACTCGGAATCCGCCCTGTCGGGCTACTTCCTCGTGTTTTCGGCGGGTCTCAAAGTCAGAAATGCGAATGCAAGCATTCGATTACTAATCGCATCCCTCCACGTTTGATAACACACGGATTGCTCCGCCCTTCGTGCTGCCGCAATCCTGAAACCACTCGGAATCCGCCCTATCGGGCTACTTCCTCGTGTTTTCGGCGGGTCTCAAAGTCAGAAATGCGAATGCAAGCATTCGATTTCTGACTTTTATCCCCTGGTGTTATCATAATACTCATCAAGGAATTTATCATCGATACGCTTCAGCTCGGATCTCGGCAGAATTCTCAGCAGATCCCAGCCCAGATCAAGCGTCTCCATGATATCACGGTTTGCATTATAACCCTGAGATACATATCTCGCCTCAAACTCATCCGCGAACTTCGCATAAATCAGGTCAGTCTCGGAAAGAGCCGCCTCACCCAGAATGGTCATCAGCTCTTTTGCGTCCTTACCGCGGGAGTAAGCCGCGAACAGCTGGTTCATCGTGTTGGAGTGATCTGCACGGGTCTTGCCCTCGCCGATACCCTTATCCTTCAGACGGGACAGGGACGGCAGAACATCGATCGGCGGCGTAACGCCCTTATTGTAAAGGTCACGGCTCAGGATAATCTGACCCTCGGTGATATATCCCGTAAGGTCAGGAATCGGGTGGGTCTTATCATCCTCGGGCATGGTCAGGATCGGAATCATGGTCACGGATCCCTCTTTGCCTCTCTGGCGGCCGGCACGCTCATACAGTGTAGCCAGGTCCGTATACATATAACCCGGATAACCGCGTCGTCCCGGAACCTCTTTCTTAGCCGCAGAGATCTCACGAAGCGCATCCGCGTAGTTCGTGATATCGGTAAGGATAACCAATACGTGCATTCCCTTTTCAAAAGCAAGGTACTCGGCAGCGGTCAGCGCCATACGCGGCGTAGAAATACGCTCTACAGCCGGATCGTTCGCCAGGTTGATAAACAGGACGGTACGGTCGATGGCTCCGGTCTCCGTAAAGGACTGGATGAAGTAATCAGACTCCTCAAACGTGATACCCATAGCCGCAAATACAACGGCGAACTGCTCATCCTTGCCGCGAACCTTCGCCTGTCTCGCAATCTGCGCAGCCAGCTGGGAATGCGGCAGACCGGAACACGAAAAGATCGGCAGCTTCTGGCCGCGGACCAGCGTGTTCAGTCCGTCAATTGCGGATACACCGGTCTGGATGAACTCCTCCGGGTATACACGAGCCGCCGGGTTCATCGGCAAGCCGTTGATATCGCGGCGCTGCTCCGGCAGGATCTCCGGGCCGCCGTCGATGGGGTTTCCTACACCGTCAAAGACACGGCCGAGCATGTCGCCGGAAACACCCAGTTCCATACTTCTGCCCAGGAAACGTACTTTACTGTCGGAGAGGTTGATTCCGGTGTTGGACTCATACAGCTGAACCAGCGCATTTCCACCATCGATCTCCAGAACCTTGCAGCGGCGCTTCTCGCCGTTTGAAAGCTCGATCTCTCCCAACTCATCATAGGCAACATCCTCCACACCTTTTACCAGCATCAGAGGACCTGCCACTTCCTGTATGGTTCTATACTCTTTCGGCATTTACTCTTCCCCCTTTTCGATAACAGATGCGATCTCTGCCTTTAATTCCTCACAGATATGATTATACTCTTCCTCGATATCTTTCTCCTGCGTATATTTATAACGTCCGATTCTCTCGCGGACATCCATATTAAGCAGGTCACGGATATTGGCATGGCTGTCTAACGCTTCGCTGCACTGCTCATAATAAGCCACTACCAGCTTCATCAGCAGCAGCTGCTTGCGCAGGGAAGTATAGGTATCAATCTCATGGAAGGAGTTCTGGTGCAGGAAATCCTCACGAATAGAACGCGCCGCTTCCATCTTCAGGCGGTCGCCCGCGGAAAGGGCATCCATACCAACCATCTGCACAATCTCATCCAGCTTCGCTTCATCCTGGAGCAGACTCATCATTTTCTGACGACACTGCAGCCACTCAGGAGAAACATTCTCATCAAACCACGGACCGATGTTATCCAGATACAGAGAATAACTGGTCAGCCAGTTAATCGCGGGGAAGTGTCTCTTATAAGCCAGTGCAGAATCCAGTCCCCAAAATACCTTTACGATACGCAGGGTCGCCTGTGATACCGGCTCGGAAATATCACCGCCGGGCGGCGATACAGCTCCGATTACGGAGAGTGCTCCCTCACGGCCTTCCTTACCAAGCGCAACCACATGTCCGGCACGCTCATAAAACTGTGCCAGTCTGGAACCCAGATAAGCAGGGTATCCCTCTTCACCCGGCATCTCCTCCAGACGTCCGCACATCTCACGAAGAGCCTCGGCCCAACGGGAGGTGGAGTCTGCCATCAGGGCTACGGAGTAACCCATATCACGGAAATACTCCGCGATAGTGATTCCGGTATAGATGGATGCCTCACGGGCAGCCACCGGCATATCTGATGTATTCGCGATCAGAACGGTACGTTCCATCAGGGATTTCCCGGTCTTCGGATCCTTCAGTTCCGGAAACTCGTTCAGAACGTCCGTCATCTCGTTGCCGCGCTCGCCGCAGCCGATGTAAACAACGATGTCTGCTTCCGCCCACTTGGCCAGCTGATGCTGAATAACGGTCTTGCCGCTTCCGAACGGTCCCGGTACGGCTGCCACGCCGCCCTTTGCGATTGGGAAGAAGGTGTCGATGACACGCTGTCCCGTGATCAGCGGCTTAGACGGCGCCAGTTTCTGCTTGTAGGGACGTCCCTTACGAACCGGCCATCTCTGCATCATGGTAAGTTCTTTGTCGCCGTCTTCTGTAGACAGAACCGCCACAACCTCCTCCACGGTGAAATCACCGGAGCGGATAGACTTGATCTGTCCGGACAGTCCGATGGGAACCATGATCTTCTGCTGTACGACTTCAGTCTCCTGAACGGTACCGAGCACGTCTCCGCCCTCTACTTCGTCACCAACCTTTGCAACCGGCACGAACGTCCACTTCTTATCTCTTTTCAGAGAAGCCACTTCCACACCACGCTGCAAATTGTTGCCGGAGATCTTCAGGATATCATCCAACGGTCTCTGGATTCCGTCGTAGATACTGGTGATCAGTCCCGGTCCCAGTTCCACAGACATGGGTACACCGAGGGATTCTACCACGCCGCCCGGCTTCAGACCGGATGTCTCCTCGTAAACCTGAAGCGACGCCTCATCCCCGTGGATCTCCAGAACTTCACCGATCAGACGCTGGTCGCCGACGCGGACCATATCTGCCATATTCGCATCCCGCATACCGGTCGCAACGACCAGCGGGCCTGCAATCTTTTTAATCGTTCCTTTGCTCATTAATCTTGTCACCTCTTATTCGCCAAAGATAATGTCAGAGCCAACCGCCTTCTCCACGGATGTCTTCACCCCGCGAACTCCCTCTCCGGTATTTCCGGTGATACCCGGGATCAGGATGATGGCCGGGAGCAGCTGCTCCTTATATTTGTCAATTTCCTGCTGCATCGACGCCGCAAGACCTTCTGTTACATAAACGACAGCGTATTTATCCGCCGCCAGCCTCCGAAGCTTGGCTTTTCCGTCCTCCGGGTTATCCGTCGGGAAAATGTCAAGGCCCAGCGTCGCGAAACCGTAAATGCTGTCATATGGTCCGAGCACTGCTATCTTATACATACATTTCCCTTATCCTTTCCCGGATGGAGTCATCCGTCAGTCCGTTTAACTTACCGGAGAGGATAATTCCAACTGTCTTGATCTCGTTCTCTCTCGCCAGCACATAGGCCACGAGCGGTCCGACCGAGAACACTTCGTATTTTTCCGGACGAAGTATCTCCATCAGATAATTATCGCACCAGCGCTCAAACGCGGAGGGTGACTCGCGCAGCGCTTCCGCCGCTTCGCGGAATCTGCCGCCGGAGAGATATTCCAGAATTGCCTCAAAGCCGGATGCCGCCGCTTTCGCCAGACGCTCCACATCGACATCACCGCATGGCTGCAGGGCACGCCGCATAAACTCAATGGATTTGCCTGTTTTCTGACAGCGAACCGCGATTTTGATATCGGTCACCGCCACGACTGTCTCGGCATATCGCTGAATAGCTCCAGAATCTGATTCTTTTCCCGCCTTATCAATGGCCTCCAGGCAGGCTTTGTCAATGATCACATCACAAAGCTGGCCGTCATTTGAATGGAAAATGGTTTCGAAGGCGTCCTGCGCCGCCGCGCCCATATTCCCCGGCAACCGTAAGAAATCCTTGCGGGAGATAATATCCCGCAGCTCCTCTCTTGAGGGATCAGTCCCCTCATAAAAGAAGTCGTCGTTTTTCTGTCCGGTATAGACCTCCTTGATGGCAGTTTTCAGATTATGGAATACATTCGGATAGGAGAGAACGTCAAAGGTCTCCATCGGCACGCTCAGACTCCGGATCGTCTCCCAGATCTTACTGCGCTCCGCCGCCAGAATCGCGTCGGCATCCCGTTCGACATCCAGTCCTCCCCAGCCCTTGTCAATGATAAAATCCAGCGCGGCGTCGTAATCTCTGCACGCCATCAGCTGATCGATCGTGGCCTGTGAAAACAGTCTGCCTTCCAGTCCCCGTATATGCGCGACCGCAAAGGTATATTCCACTTCAGACATCGTCATGCCTCCTTTCCGTAAAGAAGTGCATGAACGGTATCCTGCATCTGTTCACGGTTCGCATCAAAAATCGCACGCACGGTACAATTTTCCTCTATGCCGCCGTAAACCAGTATAAAACCGTTTTCGATATTCTTTCCTGTCTCGGAAAGCTTCAATGTGCCGCCGGCCTTCTGTGCCGCCGCCTGAATCCTGTTTTCAAATCCGTTCGGCATTGCTTTCAGATCTGCGTCGGAGAAATAAATTTCTCCCGACTGAGCCAGCGCGTATTTTTCAATCCATTTTTCCAGCATTCCAAAGTATGCCGCCGCATTCATGCTGCACACTTTTTCGTAGGCCTGATCGATCACCTTTGCGATGATATCCTGCTTGGCAGCCAGTGTCTGCGTACGCCGGTACAGGTCATTTGCGGAATGCATGCGCTGTTCCAGATTCTTTGCTTCCTTCTCGGCATTCTTTTGAATCGACTGCGTCAAACGCTCCGCCTGAGCGTCAGCCTCTGAGCGAATGCTTTTCGCCTCAGCCTCAGCGTCTGCCAGAATCGTCTGCGCCTGTGTCTTTGCCTCCGCAAGAATCTGGTCAACGATTTTGTCCAGTCCTGTCATATTCGCTGTTCTCCCTTCCTGCTGTTATTGTCTGTTGATCACCGTTTTCTTTAGACTAGAAAAGCTGAATAACAACAAGGATAGATACTAACAGAGAAAGAATAGCATATGTCTCAACCATAGCCGGGAAAAGCATAGCCTTTGCAAACTGCTCCGGACGCTTTGCCACAAGTCCGATTGCTGCTGCGGAAGCTTTGCCCTGGAAGGTACCGGACACAAGACCTGTTACCGCAATCGGAAGGCAGGCGCCTACCGCCTCAACGCCGGTATGAACATCGATCGCTGAAAAGTTTCCGGAAAGAACGCCGGAGCTGGAAAGTACAAGGAAAGCGATCAGCAGACCGTAAATACCCTGTGTACCGGGCAACAGCTCCATGATCAGAACTCTTGCGAACTTACTCGGATCCTCCGCCGTAACGCCGGCCGCCGCCTGACCCGCAATACCGCAGCCTCTCGCAGAACCGCAGCCCGCAAGACCAACTGCCAGAGCCGCACCGATGATTACTAAAGCTCCTCCTAAAGTACTCATGATATCCATGATAAATCCTCCTACTACAATGTATTTATGGGTTAGATACCTTACAGCCAGTAAGGATC
>JAJQFQ010000192.1 GCA_021201035.1 Clostridiales bacterium | reverse complement strand
CAGACTTTATGCGGTCTGCGACTGATTTTTACTCTATGCAACTGTCAAACGTCCGGGAAAAATAAAATCAGATGTTCGGAAGAATCTTGCAATGCGAAAATTTATGATATATACTGATTAATGATACTTAAATTTGGGAGGGTTTATAATGGACAAATTTATTGTAAATGTGATCCACCGTCCGGAGATGGTGCCGGAGTATTCTGCGACCGTAACCGGACAGGGGAAGGAAGAGGATATCGGAGATACTGCACTTTTGACGGAGTCCCTGGATATTTTTAAGACGCAGCAGCGGATCGCGCATGAGAACGGACTGAAGGTCACCATTCATATGACATACGCATCCCTGTTTAACGATGAGGCGGTGGAGATCGCAAAGCATGATCATGAGGTATACGGAGATGAGATTGCGCTTTCTCTGCTGGGACTGCCGTGCGAGGAATTCCGTGAGAAATACCAGACGAAGGATTTCTGTATCTGGATGTTTTCCATGGAGGAGAAGAAAGCAATCGTCAACGATGTGTTTGAGAAGTTTTATGACCGGTTCGGCTTTTATCCGGAATCCACCGGCTCCTATTATATGGATGCCGATCTGACGAATTATATCAAGGAGACATATCCGAGCGTCAAATGTGCGATCGCGACCTGTTGGGAGGAGGGTCCGAAGGCCTATCATACCTGCAACAACTCCTGGTACACGCTGTTTGACGGAGGTCCGTGGGCGCCGTGGATTCCGTCGAAGCAGAATACGCACGCGCCTGCTGCGAATGAGGCGGAGGACAGCGGTATTGTTGCGATTCCCCATCTTTCCAGAGACCTGATCGCGTGTTATGACGGAAACGGTTCTAATTTCGGAACCCACCCGCAGAACGTGCTCCGCGGCATGATCTATGACACGAAGACATGGGAATATCCCTATCTGTACAACCTGATCGACCAGTATCGCTCTCTTGAAAAGTATAATAACGGCTACGCGTACAACATGATGTTTGTCGGCCCCGGCTGGATGAATAAGATGGGACGCTGGGAAGCTCCTTATGAGTTGCTGGTGAAGTCCTACACGGATGGCTGCAAATACTACGGCCAGCTGAAAAAAGAGGGAAAGCTGATCGATATGACGATGTCGGAATTTGCCGACTATTATCGGGAGAAAAAATCATATACGGAACCGGAGTGTGCGCTCTGGCGCGACATTCTGTACGGATCAGACAAACAGCTTTTCTGGTACTGTGATCCCTATATGAGAGCCTGCGTGAACATGGATCAGGGCGGCGCAATCGTGGATCTGCGTCCTTATGCGGCGAAGCTGGAATGGCCGGTCGGCATCGGTACGAAGCATGTGCAGGATGCGTCTTATCCGTTCCTGATTCAGGAGAAATACCGGGCAGGATATTTTACTCATTACGCCGGAGAAGGAACGATCCGCAGTGCAAAGCTTTCTTATAAAGGTGAAGAGGTTGATCTGGCGCTGTGTCGTACGAAAGCGCATTTTTCACAGGAAGGGAAAACACGTATTCTGACACTGGATCCGGTGACGATTGAGTTTCGGGATCTCTCCGTGACATTACAGACCAGAGAATATTTTGAAGAGGGTTCATCTTCGATTAAAATCGAGAGAAATATTCTTGAGATGAGTCACCAGGATGCGGAGGTTATCCTGAACGAATATATGGTGGCCTGCTATGGCACGACCGAGTATCCTGAGGATATGACCGGCATTATTTTGAAGTGTGAGGGTGCGGATGAGAAGGAAATCTGTTATGAATATCGCTGCCGTGACGCGGCTCTTGCGGGTGCGTCCGCAGTCAGCGCGGTGATTCCGGCGATTGAGACGAAGGTTTCACTTACTGCTTCAGACGGCGCGGCTGAAGGATATGTCAAAGAGGGTTACGCATTCTCGCCGATGTTTACGCTTGGATATCGGAAGAAAATTTCGGACAAGGAGGTATTTGCGACATGGCTCAATCTGGAAAAGGCAAATTAAATTACCGTTGTCCGTCCTGTTTTATGAGGGATCTGGACATTGATATGTTTTATGATAAGGACAAGGGAGAATATTACTGCATCCGCTGCCAGTACACCGGTACTGAGGAGGACGTTCTTGCAAAAAATGAGATGGTGCGGTTCCGTTACCGTGCGATGAATCAGAGATTTGACAAGTTTGATTTTGACTGATGTTCGTCTGACTGAGTTTTCCGAATGGATTTGAGAGATTTGAGAGATTTGAGAGATTTAAACTAAAATTCCCTTGCGTTTTGCGTATGGTTGTGGTAGAATGCTTACTAGTTATGGGTGTCGGACAGACACGGAAAGTATTTGATGCGCGGGAGGTGTGTTTCGTGGACACAGTTAGACTGATCGTAAAGATTGTATTTATGATATTGAGTGTGATTATGACAATCATCGTTCTGATGCAGGAAGGAAAGAGTCAGGGACTCGGTTCCCTCTCCGGTTCCACCATAGACAACAGCTACTGGAGCAAGAACAAAGGCCGTTCCATGGAGGGCGTTCTGGTAAAAGTCACGAGAGTTTTGCTGATCATCTTTCTTGCCGGAGCAGCTGCAATGAATATCGGAAGTTTTCAGGGTTAAGGAACTGTCACGAAATAACCTGGGCAGATTGTGCCGAATAATGCGTGAAGCACAGCCGATAAAAACGCAGGCGTAGCGAGCTACGCCGAGGCTTTTAGAGGTTGCGATTCGCGTATTAGGTGGGGCAAGATGCTCAAGTAATTTTGTAACAGTTCCGTAGTATATGCACACGAGAGGCTGTCGTAAAGAAACGACAGCCTTTTTACTATGAAAGTGTCGTGAATAGACAGGCAGATGGGCATGCTTGCATGACCAGA
>JAJQFQ010000109.1 GCA_021201035.1 Clostridiales bacterium | reverse complement strand
GTATAAAACATTCCCCTTTTTTATGCAATACATACAATAATGTTATTTAGTAACCATGCGGTAACTTCTTAATTTTCTTAGGCATTACACACAAGGCTCATGAAAAATTTATGTTTTTTTCGTGCAAAATGATTGATTTCTCTTCAGGATGGGTGTATACTAACAAACGAAATAAAAAAGAAAGGTGGTTTGTTTCATTATGGCAGGCTATAAAATTACCAAAAAAGAAGATTCCTATACTTACACTGCACCGGGACATCTTGACTGCAAAACACAGAGACTTCACGATCCTCAGGATGTTGACGGCGGACGTCTGGTAAACGGCATCACATATTTCCTTCCCTTCGGCGGCGGCACCGAGATGGGCAAAAATCCGGCAGAGTCGATTTATTATATCAAGAAGGGTACGATGAAATTCACGGCTGAGGACGGTACAGAGACGATCCTGACCGAAGGCGACAGCGTACATATTGCTTCCAACTACGGCAAAATGGTAACAAATGTCGGCGCTGAGTCCGCTGAGATGGTGGTTATCCTTTTACCTCCGGCAAAATAAAAACAAAACTGATTGAAATTAGTGCCATCGGGCACATCAAAAAAGAAGTTCCGGCTAATGGAACTTCTTTTTTATACCTTTATATACTTTTATATCTTTATGTGAAGTAAACCAGTTCCTCTGCCGGTGCGGCCGTCAGTTCCGCCGCCTTCGCATACAAAACCGGTCCTTTTCCCCTATACTCTTTCGCAAACTCATAATGAATCTCCGCCGTGAGATCCACCCACGACTTGTGCGGAATATCCGATGCACGGTCATACTTACACTTCAGTCCTATGAACTGAATGTCTTCCGCGCAGCAGGTCATGGCAAACCGTCCCGGCACAAACATCGGCTTTTTCCCGAGTTTTTCCGGGTGATAGGCAAGCGCCAGAAAATGAATCGTCTTCCCTTCATACTTCTTCGGATTGTCCTGTACATCCAGATAAAAAATACCGTAATCCTCATCCGTGATGTCAATCACATCCTGATTTAAATCATAGGGAAGCTCCTCCATATCATTCTGATCAATGGTGCCGTCCTCCCGCTCATAGACAATCTGAGCCTTGCGGTTCAACGCCTTGACCGTCCTGCGAAATTTCCCCTTCGGAGTCTCATCCGTGCAGCGGTTGAAAATCACCACATCCGAAGCAAAAACCTGTTCCATCATCATCGCGCGCATATTCGTCAGATAAAGCTCATAAGTAGAAGCATCAACCGTCGTCAGCACCTGCACGATCTGCCAGTCCTTCGGCAGCGGCATCTCAATGATCTTCGCGCCCTCCCAGGTACCATTATACTCGATAAAAACCTGATCCGGTCTCATGGTAGTGTCACAGTCCTTCAAAAACTCCGCCGTAAACTCTTCCTCGGAATCCACGCCGACAACGGTCGCTTTCTTTTCAGCCAGCTTTTCCTCATCAAACTCCACATCTCCGTCCTCGCAGGCGATAATGAGTGTTCTGGCGCCAACGCCAAAATCATTTTCAAGCAGCGTCTGTGTAATGAGAGATGTCTTCCCGCTGTCCATAAAACCCGTAAATAAATATACCGGTATATCCATACTGATTCCTCCTGCACATGTCCGTTTACAGTTTACAGTCCGAAAGCCGCTTCCAGCTTCTTCTCATCCAGATCTGTCCCGATCACGCAGAGACGCCCCGTATAATCCGGCTCACCGCCTCTCAGTTCATATTCACCCGGAACCATATCAAAATAAATCCATGTACCGTCCTCCGCGGGAACCATGCCTTTCGCTCGAAGGATCGTACCATATTCTTCGGAATCACAGAAGGACTTCAGAATCTCATCCAGGCTTTCCTTTGTAAATTTATGGGGTGTCTCTCTCCCCCAGCTGGTAAAAACATCGTCCGCATGATGATGGCCATGATGATCATGGTCATGACAGTGATCATGATCGTCATGATCGTGGCAGTGCTCATGATCGTGATCATGGTCATGATGATCATGTCCGTGTTCGTGCTCATGATCGTGGTCATGCTCGTGATGATGGTCATGTTCATGAACCGCCTCAAACTCAGCCATCATCTCCTCCATCAGGGAACCCTGTCCCTCGATCACCTGCAGGATCTGCTCCCCGGCAATCTCATCCCACGGAGTCGTGATCACGGCAGCCTTCGGATTCAGTTCCTGAATCATCTTCACGCAAAGCTCCAGCTGTGCCGGCTTCGCATTCTGCGTACGGCTTAAGACAACCGTCGTCGCATTTTCAATCTGATTATTAAAAAACTCTCCGAACGCTTTCATCTGCTTTGCCGCTTTCAGGGCATTCGCCACCGTCACCAGCGCATTTAATCTGACATCAGGATATTCTTCTTCCATAGATTTAACAGAAGACATCACATCCGAAAGTTTGCCGACCCCCGATGGCTCAATCAGAATCCGATCCGGATGATATGTGTCAATCACCTCTCTTAAACTCTTATTGAAATCACCCACCAGCGTACAACAGATACAGCCGGAGTTCAACTCCCGGATCTCAACACCCGCATCCTTTAAAAATCCGCTGTCAATACCAACCTCTCCGTACTCATTTTCCACCAGAACAACCTGTTCGCCGGTAAAAACCTCCTCCAGCATCTTGCGGATCAATGTGGTCTTTCCCGCTCCAAGAAAGCCGGAAATAATGTCTATCTTTGTCATGCCGAATCCCTTCTTTCAATAAAAAATCTTTACATAGTTTGCATAACAGTTTAAATCTCAATTTTCAAAATGTCAAGACATTGTCCCGATCCGAAAACAGTGCGAAAAATGAAATTTTAAATTCCACTCTCTCAACTCCCGGTGGAAATAAGTCCT
>JAJQFQ010000061.1 GCA_021201035.1 Clostridiales bacterium | reverse complement strand
CAGATAACCTGATCGGACGAAAAATCAAGAACGGGGAACTCCGAAAAAAGATGGAAGAGGCGGAGTGGAAAGTCCCGCACGGTTATTCACTGTCCGTGATCATTCAGAAACATTTTTCCATGGAGCTTCTGGAACCGGAGCATGCCAGCGACCGAATGGTTATTCTGCAGCTGCATGGCGGCGGTTATGTCGGGAAAATGATTAATGTATACCGCAGTTTTGCCGGGCTTTACAGTGAACTGGGGCGTGGTGTGTCGGTTCTGACTCCCGATTACCGTGTGGCGCCGGAAGATCCGTATCCGGCCGCACTGGAGGACGCGCTTCACGCTTACAACTGGCTGCTCGCAAATCACTGGACAGAGGATCGAATAGTTCTGGCGGGAGATTCCGCCGGAGGCGGTCTGGCACTTGCTCTGTGTATGTATCTGAAGGACCACAACCGTACGCTTCCTGCCGGTATCGTGGGAATGTCTCCCTGGACGGATCTGGCGCAGTCCGGTTCCTCCTACCAGACAAAGTTCAGGATTGATCCTGTGTTCGGAAATACGAAGGACAGCCTGATTTATAATAAAGATTACGTGAGGGATGAGGATGTGCTGAACCCGTATATTTCGCCTCTGTACGGGGATTTTTCCGGCTTTCCTCCCATGCTGCTTCAGGTGGGCAGTCAGGAGATGCTGCTCAGTGATTCAGAAGGCGTGGCGGAAAAGGCAAAACGGGCCGGCGTGAAAGTGCGGCTGAGTATTTACGAGGGAATGTTTCATGTGTTTCAGATGGCGATGCTGATGATCCCGGAATCAAAAAAAGCATGGAAAGAGGTCGGGGCATTTTTGGACAAGATATTCCCGGCGGTTTAATGGTAAACCGGATACCGGAACCAGTCACTCTCAGACGGAGGATCAAATGTTGGAAAACCAATATACGCGGCGGTGGATGGAGGATCTTATGGCGGATTGCCGGCTTTGTCCGAGAAACTGCCATGTCAATCGGCTGCAGGGAGAAACAGGATATTGCGGTCAGAATGCCGGTATTCGGGCGGCACGGGCAGCTTTGCATTTTTGGGAGGAACCCTGTATTTCAGGCGAGAACGGATCCGGAGCGGTTTTCTTTTCCGGATGTGCACTCGGTTGTGTGTACTGTCAGAACCGTCAGATTTCGAATGGCAGTGTGGGAGAGCAAATCAGTGAGGAGAGGCTTGCGGAGATTTTCCTTGCACTGCAGGATCAGAAAGCTCTGAATATTAATCTTGTTACCGCGGGACATTTTGTCCCTCAAACAGTCCTGGCTCTTCAAATCGCAAAAAATCAGGGACTGCAAATACCCGTTGTCTATAACAGCAGCGGATACGAGAGGGTGGAAACGCTTCGCATGCTGGATGGACTGGTCGATATTTATCTTCCGGATCTGAAATATGTGAATTCAGATTGTTCCGAAAAATATTCCGCGGCGCCGGATTATCCTCAGATCGCGAAAGCAGCCATAGCGGAGATGGTGCGTCAGACCGGTAAACCGGGATTCTCGGGAGAGCAGATGACGCAGGGAGTGATCGTTCGCCATCTGGTGCTGCCGGGACAGGTAAATGCTGCCAGAGAGACGGTTCGCTGGCTGTATGAAACTTATAGAGAAAAAATATATATCAGCATACTGAATCAGTACACGCCTGTGCCGGGGATGGGGAAATGGCCTCAGTTGAACCGTAAAGTTACAACAGAAGAATATGACGCGGTGGTAGATTATGCCATTGATATAGGCGTGGAGCAGGGGTTTATTCAGGAGGGGGAGACAGCGGAGGAAAGCTTTATCCCCGCGTTTGATCTCACCGGACTCATTTAGAATCTGTCCCTGCTCCCGGTTATATCAGACGCACTTTGCAGCAAGTGCGAAGTACTGTCCTGAATAGTTATATTTCCTCTTATTGTGCGGCTGTATCGTCTGCTGTCTCGCCGCCGCCAGCTGCCGTACTGTCGCCTCCGTTGGCCGCATCACCTTCCGTTGTCGTGCCCGTATCTGCTTCGGTTGCCGTGCCGTCGCCGGATGTGTCCTGCGTGTCAGCGGAATCACTGCTGCCGGCCGTGTCATCAGCAGAGGTGCTTTCGCCCGAATCATCTGTCGTATCGTCCGTCTGCGTGTCTTCTGTCTCTTCATCAGATTCTGTGGAGGGTGTCAGATTCGCAAAGCTGAGATGGCTGTCTTCTGTCACAAAGACGGCAGCCCGGATATCCGTTTTATCTGTCGGAATCTCAAGAATACACGGATTTTCCTCTGCCTCGCTGTCAGATGTATAGATCGCGAGATCCGTATAGTCAGAGGAGAGCTTGAAGATAATTTCCGCTTCCACGATTACTTCACCGGAACTGTCAGTGATCTCACAGGTGATCGTTGTATTCCCGGGCAGTGTACATTCTTCCAGATTGCCGGAATCGTCGGTTGTTCCGGAGAACAGTTCTCCGTCTTCAGATGAAAGGGTGACTGATGCTGCGGACAGTTTACTTCCGTCAGCCGAATACCAGACACTGTGTACCCGAATCGTACCGTCAGACAGGTTTTCTGTCTCGAGTTCGGCTAATATATCGGTATCTCCTGTATTAATTGTGGTGAGATCAACGCTGCATCCGCTTAATAATAAAACACTTCCTGCTGTCAATGCTGCAAACAGAGTCGTCAGATATTTCTTTTTCATACTGAAATCCTTTCTGAAATATGATATATATAGAATGATACAAAACTGTGAACTTTGCAAGGAAAAAATCTTATTTTTTTGAAAAAAAGATTTTTTTATCCGGTTGACATTTATAAATGAATACTACTATAATCCTGTCTTTGACAGCTGATACAGTCAGGAAATCGCTCCAAGCCTTG
>JAJQFQ010000167.1 GCA_021201035.1 Clostridiales bacterium | reverse complement strand
AGATCCTTACTGGCTGTAAGGTATCTAACCCATAAATACATTGTAGTAGGAGGATCAGATGTTATGAAAAAGAAATTATTGACGCTATTGTTGTTGGGAGTGTTTGCACTTTCTTTTACGGCCTGTGGTTCTGACGGGACAGAACAGACATCCGATACAGAGGTAAGCATGTCAGAGACCGGGATATCCGATATAGAAGTAAGTATGGACGGACAGGAAGATTCTGATATGAGTCAGGCGGCAAATGAGGATGAAGCAGTACAGGAGGAGGCTGCTGATACTTCTGCTACAATGGGAGAACAAAATGCACTGAATGCTGCTGATAGTTATCTGGCATTTACTGCTTTTTCATATTCAGGTTTGATTGATCAGCTGGAGTATGAAGGATATTCCGCGGAAGAAGCTGCATATGCAGCAGATAACTGTGGTGCGGATTGGAATGAACAGGCTTTGGCGAAGGCTTTGGATTATTTGAGTTTTACTGCTTTTTCATATTCGGGGTTGATTGATCAGCTGGAATATGAGGGCTTTACTGCGGAAGAGGCTGCTTATGGTGCAGATAACTGCGGGGCAGACTGGAATGAACAGGCGGCCGTTAAGGCGCAGGAATATCTGGATTATTCTTCATTTTCCCGCTCTGAGTTAGTCAACCAATTGGAGTATGAAGGATTCACATCAGAACAGGCCGAATATGGTGTTTCGGCTGTGGGATATTAAGCCGGAATGAAATGGATTTGCTCAGATTAAATAAAAGCCGGATGATAATTGTCAAAATTAACTAAAAATAGCATTATATCGAACAACCACGCACGAAACAAAAACCGACAGGCGGTAGAATATCGTGCGTGGTTGTTTATATGCACAGGAGTGCGTAATGAATATGACAGCTGTGCTGTCGCCGTTTTGTTATACGGGGAAATGAAATGTCCCGCCGGATCACAGATTCAGACCCTTAGCCTCATCGCATCCGAGTACAATATTCAGGCACTGGATCGCTGCACCTGACGCGCCTTTCCCCAGATTATCAAACCGTGAGGATAAAAGGATGCGCTCTTCGTTTCCTGTGACAAAGATCTCAATCCCGTCCCATCCGGAGCAGTTGTTGCTTCCGAGGAAATTCCTGCTGTCGGCTTCCGCGCCGAAGGGCATGACTTTTACAAACGGTTCTCCGGCGAAATGTTTTTCAAACATGGCGTGGATAGATTCGGGCGTCTGCGTCCCGTTCAGCATGTCGGTATATACAGGTACGGAAACCAGCATTCCGCTGTAGTAATCTGCTACAATGGGGGAAAACAACGGTGCTTTGGAAAGACCGGTAACGGCCTTCATCTCTTTTAAATGCTTGTGCATCTGGGAAAGACCGTATTGTCTCGGAGCGAGAAGCTCCTGTCCGCGGTCATCGTCCTCATACTCCGCGATCATTTTCTTGCCGCCGCCGCTGTAGCCTGTCAGGGAAAAGGCGGAGACGGGATACGTGTGCGGGAGGATGCCGCTTGCGATCATCGGATAGACCAGTGTGATAAATCCGGTGGCGTGGCATCCGGGAACCGCAATCCTATTGCCGGTTCGGATCGCTTCCCTGTGTTCCGGGGAGAGCTCCGGGTAGCCGTAGGCCCAGCCCGCTTCTGTCCGGTGCGCGGTGGAAGTATCGATCAGAATGACATCTTCATCTTCTGCCAGTGCGACCGCTTCGCGTGCGGCAGCGTCCGGCAGGCACAGGAAAGTGATGTCAGAGTCATGAATAAATTGTTTTATGACCGCCGGATCTTTTCTGGATTCGGACGGAATCTTCAGCAGTTCGATATCGTCTCTGTCTGCGAAACGTTCAAAGATGCGCAAACCGGTCGTACCTTCGCTGCCGTCGATGAAAATCTTTTTCTTTGCCATATTGGTTGCCTCCTCTTATCTCTTGTAACATTATATAGCGGTTTTCATTTTTTGCAAGTAGTATTACTGACGGTAGGTTTTCAGGAAGTCCGCCAGATGGCCCATGGCCTCCTCCAGTACCTCAACTCGCGGCAGGTAGACGACACGGAAATGATCCGGCCGTTTCCAGTTGAAGCCTGTTCCCTGCACGATCAGGACGTGTTTCTGTTTCAGAAAATCCAGGGCAAATTGTTCATCATTTGTGATATTGAACTTTTTGATATCAATCTTCGGGAAGATATAAAATCCTGCCTTCGGTTTTACCGCACTGATACCGGGGATATCATTCAGTGCCTGATATACATAATTGCGCTGTTCGTATACTCTGCCTCCGGGAACAATATAGTTTTTGACGCTCTGATACCCGCCCAACGCGGTTTGTACGATGGACTGAGCCGGGACGTTAGAGCACAGGCGCATATTGGAGAGCATGTTCAATCCCTCGATGTAATCTCTGGCAATCGTCTTGTTGCCGCTTAGAATCATCCAGCCGACGCGGAAGCCTGCGATCATGTGTGATTTCGACAGACCGCTGAAGGTGACGCAGAACAGATCCGGGGCAAGAGAGGCGATGGAGATATGCTCCTCGCCGTCCATGACCAGACGGTCATAAATTTCATCGGAGAAGATGATCAGCTGGTGTCTTCGGGCAAGTTCAACAATCTTCTCCAGAATTTCTTTCGGATACAGCGCACCGGTCGGGTTGTTCGGGTTGATGATAACAATCGCTTTTGTGCGGTCCGTGATCTTTTTCTCCATATCTGCCAGATCCGGATTCCAGTCGGATTTCTCGTCACAGATATAGTGGACGGCTTTGCCGCCGGCCAGCGTGGCGCTGGCTGTCCAGAGCGGATAATCGGGCGATGGGATGAGAATCTCGTCGCCGTCGTCTAAGAGCGCCTGCATGCAGATGGTGATCAGTTCGCTGACGCCGTTTCCGGTGTAGATATCGTTGATCTCGACATTGGGAATATTTTTCAGCTGGGCGTATTGCATGATCGCTTTCCGTGTGGAAAAAAGTCCTCTGGAATCGGAGTAGCCCTCACAGTCGGCAACCTGCTGACGGAAATCATAGACGACCTCCTCCGGCGCGCGGAAGCCGAAGGGCGCCGGATTTCCGATGTTCAGTTTTAAAATATGGATGCCGGATTCGCTCATGCGGTTTGCCTCATCGACGACCGGCCCGCGCACGTCGTATAATACATCGTTCAGTTTGGATGATTTATTAAATTTTCTCATAGTGTTCTCTCCTGTATGTCTGTTAATTGTTTGTTTGTATGAAAAAAGCTCAGCCGCTGACGAGGAAGAAGGAATCTGATCAGCTGCAGTATTTCCGCCGGTTGGAGCGGATTCTTTCGCTACATTTTCTCCCTGCAGCCAGAGCGGGCTTACGTCCAGTGCTTTGGCAAGCACATATAAAATATCTGCCCGCGGCATGGTCTTGCCGCTGCAATACTGGCTCATATGGCTTTTTCCGATATGGATACCGGATGCTTCTCCGGCTTGATTGGCGAGGAGAATGACATCGGCCTGCCGATAATTCTTTTCTGCCATAATCATTTTTAAGCGTTCTGTAAATGAATCCATATACATCTCCTTTCGGATCAGGCAGCGCATGGTAATCATGCACAAAAGGTTTATGCTGTAATGAGCTGCCGGGTTGTTATCATTTGAAATGAATTTTGGTTCAAAGCAAATTCAGAAAAGTTCAAGCCCATGAGTTGCATTATATAAAAAGTTCAAAACAATGTCAATGCCGGATATGAGAAATTTCAAAAAGTTCAAGAAATTGAACCACAAAAACACTCTTTCCCTATGCAAACGGATGTGTTATACTGAGCACGGCGAATTTCATAAATTATGAATACAGATCAGAATTATAATAAGGAGATATTTGTTATGGCAAAAGAGAAGAAATTAGTGGAGGCCATCACTTCCATGGACGTTGATTTCGCCCAGTGGTATACGGATGTGGTGAAAAAGGCCGAATTGATGGACTATTCCAGCATCCGCGGATGTATGATTTTCAAGCCGGCGGGCTATGCTCTCTGGGAGAATATCCAGCATGAGCTCGACCGCCGTTTCAAGGAGACCGGCGTGGAGAATGTCTATATGCCGCTGTTTATTCCGGAGAGCCTTCTGGAAGTGGAGAAGGATCATGTGGAGGGCTTTGCGCCCGAGGTTGCGTGGGTGACGCACGGCGGGATGAATGAGCTGCAGGAGCGCCTTTGTGTGCGTCCGACATCCGAGACCTTGTTCTGTGATTTTTATAAGAATGATATAGAGTCTTACCGTGATCTGCCGAAATTATATAACCAGTGGTGCTCGGTTGTCCGCTGGGAGAAGGAAACGAGGCCGTTTCTCCGTTCCAGAGAGTTTCTGTGGCAGGAGGGACATACGGCGCACGCGACCGCGGAGGAAGCGCAGGAGAGGACGATACAGATGCTGAATCTCTACGCGGATTTTGTGGAGGAGTTTCTGGCGATCCCGGTTATCCGCGGGCAGAAGACGGAGAAGGAGAAGTTCGCCGGCGCGGAGGCTACCTACACGATCGAGGCTCTGATGCATGACGGGAAGGCGCTCCAGTCCGGCACCAGCCATAATTTCGGCGATGGATTTGCGAAAGCTTTCGGGATTCAGTATACGGATAAGGATAATCAGCTGAAGTATGTACACCAGACTTCCTGGGGGATGACGACCCGGCTGATCGGTGCGCTGATCATGGTTCATGGAGATGATTCGGGACTGGTTCTGCCGCCCGCGGTGGCGCCGACACAGGTGATGGTGATTCCGGTTCAGCAGCGCAAAGAGGGTGTGATGGAAGCCTGCGCTGAACTGAAAGGCCGGTTGGGAAAGGTATGCCGTGCGAAGCTGGATGATTCGGATAAGAGCCCGGGCTGGAAGTTCTCGGAGCAGGAGATACGGGGAATTCCGCTGCGGATTGAGCTCGGCCCGCGCGATCTTGCGGAGAATCACTGTGTGGCGGTGCGCCGGGACACCAGAGAGAAGATTACGGTTTCTCTGGATGAGATTGAGACGGTGATACCGCAGCTTTTGGATCAGATTCAGAGGGAGATGTTTGAGCGGGCGAAGGAGCACCGCGATACGCATATCAGCGACGCGCACGATTATGCGGAATTCTGTGAGACGGTCAGCACAAAGCCGGGATTTATCCGCGGTATGTGGTGCGGAGATCAGGCCTGCGAGGATAAAATTAAAGAAGAAACCGGTGCGACGTCGAGATGTATGCCGTTTACGGATCAGGAGCAGATTTCCGATGTATGCGTATGCTGCGGAAAGCCGGCGAAGAAGCTGATCTACTGGGGAAAGGCGTATTAATTACTATGAAAGTGTCATTAATAGACAGACACGTGACGTGCTTGCACGGCTAAGAGGCTGGATATTGGATGACCAAGCCGGTATGAGTATGTAGGCCGATAGGCCGGAATACGAATACTGGCGGCGATTGTGAGAGCTCGCAGAGCGGAGCAATCGACTTTCATGGATGTTGGAGCGCTGCGTCAGCAGCGTATGAGTGTTTACTATGAAAATCAGGCTGCCGGAAAAGGTGTCTTTTATAATAGAAGAATTACAGCAAAACGGCTATGACGCCTACGCTGTCGGCGGCTGTGTGCGGGATTCCGTTCTGGACCGCAAGCCGCAGGATTGGGATATCACGACATCCGCGAAGCCGGAGCAGGTGAAATCCCTGTTCCGCCATACGATTGACACCGGCATTCAGCACGGCACGGTAACGGTTATGCTGGAGCGGGAGGGATTTGAGGTGACGACCTATCGGATTGACGGGAAGTATGAAGACGCCCGTCATCCGAAAACAGTCTCCTTTACATCTGATTTACAGGAAGATCTGAAGCGCCGTGATTTTACGATCAATGCGATGGCGTACAATGATACGGCCGGTCTGGTGGATTTGTTTGACGGCCGGGGTGATCTGGAACGCGGCGTGGTCCGTTGTGTGGGAGATCCGGAGGAACGCTTCCGCGAGGATGCCCTGCGTATGCTGCGGGCAGTGCGGTTCGCCGCGCAGCTGGGCTTTCGTCTGGATGATGATACCCGGGCAGCTATTGTCCGTCTGACCCCGAATCTGGAAAAGATCAGTGCGGAGCGGATTCAGGCGGAACTGGTAAAACTGCTGGTATCTCCGCATCCGGAGGAGATACGCACGGTATATGAGACAGGGATGGCAGATGTGTTTTTACCTGAGTTTTCCGCTATGATGCGTACGCCCCAGCAGAATCCTCACCACTGTGCTTCCGTCGGCGAGCACACGATCCGCTCTCTGTGTGAGGTGCCGCCGGAGCGGGTGCTGCGTCTGACCATGCTGTTTCACGATGTCGCGAAGCCTGTCTGCGCACGGCGGGATGAGGACGGCATTGATCATTTTCACGGGCATCCGCAGAAGGGCGCGGAGATGGCCGGACAGATTATGCGAAGGCTTAGGTTTGATAATGATACGATGACAAAGGTAAAAGCCCTGATACGGGCGCATGATGACCGTCCGTACCCTTTGACGGAACGGAATGTCCGCCGGAGTGTTTTTCGAAACGGGGAAGCGCAGTATCCGGCATTGTTTGCGGTGAAACGGGCGGATATACTGGCGCAGAGCGATTACCTGAAAAAAGAGAAACTGGAGCATCTGGCAGAGTATGAGGCTGTTTATCACCGGATTCGGGAGAAACGGCAGTGTCTTTCGTTAAAAGATCTGGCAGTATCCGGTTCGGATCTGATCGCGGAGGGCGTGGCGCCCGGCAGGGAGATTGGCCGGATTTTGAATGACATGCTGCAGGAGGTGCTGGAGCATCCTGATATGAATAAAAAAGATATTTTGCTGGACTGGTTTCGAAAAAATGAATCCATGGTTTGATATTCCGTCAGCCAGGTCGGCGGCACAAATAGTAAAGAAAAATGCGGCAAAACTGCCGCATTAATCAACATCTGTACTGTATTCGAGGATAACGCCGGTTGTTGCGTTTATCGTACATTCGTGCTCTGTCTGTCCCTGATAAAATTCGATTTCATAGATCAGGATGCCGTCGTCTCTTTCAAGCATTGCCTTCTGGAAGGTGACATCAGACGTTGTGAGACCGGCTTTTTCCAAAGCAATGGCTTTTGCTTCATCGATGCTGATGTAAGAATCCCCGGTAATGCCGGTTGTGTCGGAAGTGCCGGCAATAAAAGCTTCCGTGCTCTTGCTGAGAACCGTTCCGTCTGATATACGAATCTCGTAATCATATTCGGTGTCTGTCGTGAAAAAATCAATTTCATAAACGGCGACGCCGTTGTCGGTATCCTGCCCCTCCGCCGTATAGGTCACATCCGCTTCTGTCAGGCCGGCATCGGCGAGAGCGGTGGCCTTGGCATCCTCCAGAGAGATGTCGGTTGTGGTATCAGCGGCCGCGGCGGTTGTATCGCTGTTTGCAGTTTCGTCAGTATTTGCAGTAATTTCTGTCTCGGTTGCCGCTGCGGTATCTGTTGCTTCGGCGGCATTGTCCGTGTCGGTGACTGCGGTACTGTCAACAGTCTCCGTTTCAACGACGGATCCTGCGGTTGTATCGGTGGTATTGCCTGTGCATGCGGTTCCGAGACCGGCCATAGCGATTGCGCCTGTGATACATAAAATCGAAACGATGCGTCTGGTTGAAGTTTTTTCGCCGTCTGTGCGGATTTCATTCTCAATTCTGTCTGTACGTGTAAAAAGTTTTTTCTTCATCATATTGTCCTCCTTTTTTTGCGTTTTTGCTTTCGGAATCCGGCTTGTTTGGCGGTTGTTTCCGGAGAGCTTTTTCTTTTATGACTGCATTATAGCAGTCAAACATTAGAAGAACAATAGAATTTTAAAATTTGACAAAAAATGTGCTGCCCTGTTCGGGTTCGCTTTCTGCCCGGACGGCACCGCCATGGAATTCCGCATGTTTTGTTCCTGCGTTATATTATAAGTTATCTGCCATGAAGGATTGAAATATTCTTGGAGTGAAAACGTTTTCATATATGCATTTTGAAATATCGGGATATGACATTTATAATGAGGATACAGAGTCATGCTGACGCATCGCGCAGGCATGGCAAGAAGTATCGTCTGGCTTTTCGGACAGAGAGAAGGTGTGTCATATGTCAATTAAAGAAATCGCGCAGATTGTGGGCGTTTCCCCCGCTACGGTTTCGCGGGTGCTGAACAATCCGGAATACCGCTGCAAGACGCCGGAGCTTCGGGAAAAAATCTGGAAAACGGCGATCGAGCAGAATTATATGCCCAATGAGTCGGCCAGAAATCTGAAGATGGGTAAACAGGCGGACCGGGAGCATACCTGCTACATCAGTGTGCTGATAACCCGCACAGAAGAGGCTCGTACAGATCCGTTTTTTACAGAACTTTTGCGGGTGATTGAGAGTGAAATCCACAATCATATGTGCATTTTGTCGAATGTCTGGTATAAACCGCTTTTTTCCGATAACCGGGAATGCCAGAGGTCTGATTTAAACGGTATTATCCGTGCGATGTATGAGGAAGTGGAGAACAGCGATGGTTTGATTGTCATAGGGAAATGCAATAAGGACGCACTGAAAAAACTTATACAGATTTTTAAAAATGTAGTTTCCGTCAATCGCAATTCGACGAATTATGAGGTGGATGAGGTTTTGTGCGACGGAGAAAAAATTGCATCTATCGCTGTTGAGCATCTGATTTCTCTCGGTCATCGGAATATTGCTTATGTCGGTGCGTGCCACAATGAATCAAGGTACAGAGGATATCAGGAAACCCTGGGAAGGCATGGGATCGATCTGGAGCCTGAGAATGTGGTTGAGACCAGACAGACGGAAGCGGAGGGATATAAATGCATGGAGAAGTGGCTGCAGTCTGGCAGTTATCCCTCGGCAGTGTATTGTGCAAATGATATCACAGCAATAGGGATGCTGAAATGCCTGAACAGATACAAGAGGCTGTATTACATACCGTCTATCATTGCCAGCGATGACATTGAGATGGCACAGGATATCCGGCCCATGCTGACGACGGTGCGCCTGCCGAAGGATGTAATGGGGAAATTTGCCCTGTATCTGTTGCTGGATCGAATCCGCGGCGGACATAAGGGAGTGGCGCGGATGGAACTGGAGGGACAACTGATCGTCCGCAGCAGCTGCGCGGACACATCGCAGGAGGTCTGGAGCGATTATTGCATATAAAGTCCTGGGATTGCTTGCTGATTACGTTTTCACAAAATATGGTTTTTTTGAAAGGAATGCGGGAAAAAACGCCGGTTCCTTTCTTTTTTTGGGCATTTTTCCGCCGGAAAAACGGGCGTTTGTGATAACGTTTTCAGTCTTCGGTGTTGGATTTTTGGGAAAAGATGCGTAGTATGAACGGCAGGCAGACAAAAGGACACAGATCAGTCTGGAAGAAAGGAATGGTTATATGGGAAAATTATTTACTTCAGAATCGGTAACAGAGGGACATCCTGATAAGATTGCAGATCAGATTTCAGACGCAATTCTGGATGCCTTGCTGGAGCAGGATACGCAGGCGAGAGTAGCGGCAGAGACAACGGTAGCCACCGGTCTTGCGTTAGTGACGGGCGAGATCAGTACGAAAGCATATGTGGATATTCCGAAGATTGTACGTGATACCGTGCGTGAAATCGGTTATACGGACGGAGCGGGCGGCTACGACGCGGAGACCATCGCGGTGCTTACCTCTATTGTAGAGCAGTCGGCAGACATTGCGCTGGGTGTGGATCAGGCTTATGAGTCGAAACAGGAAGGTGTTGCTGAGGATTATGGTACCGGCGCGGGAGATCAGGGCATTATTTTCGGATACGCCACGGATGAGACACCGGAATATCTTCCTCCCGCCATCTCCTATGCGCACCGGCTGGCACGGCAGCTCGCGAAGGTGAGAAAGGATGGGACGCTTCCTTATCTCAGGCCGGACGGAAAAACACAGGTAACCGTCGAATTCGGAGAGGACGGGAAGAGCGTGAAACGCATACATACCATTGTTGTTTCCACACAGCATGCTGATTTTGTCAGTCAGGATCAGATAAAAAAGGATGTGATTGCATCTGTGATCCGTCCGGTCATTCCGGCGGAACTGCTGGATGAGGATACGATTTATTATGTTAATCCGACCGGACGGTTCGTGATCGGCGGACCGCAGGGAGATGTGGGATTGACCGGTCGGAAGATCATCGTAGATACTTACGGAGGTTCCGGACATCACGGCGGAGGCGCTTTTTCCGGTAAGGATCCGACGAAAGTAGACAGATCCGCTGCTTATGCGGCGAGATGGGTTGCGAAAAACCTGGTGGCCGCGGGAGCGGCAAAACGCGCGGAGGTAGAATTGGCCTACGCGATCGGTGTGGCGAAACCGGTGTCTGTATCGGTTGATACCTTTGGTACGGGAAGCGTTTCGGATGAAAAGCTCGCAGAGGTGGTGGAACAGGTTTTTGATTTAAGGCCGGCAGCCATCATTGAGGCCTTGCATCTGCGGCGGCCGATTTATAAGCAGACGGCAGCTTACGGGCATTTCGGAAGAACCGATATCGATCTGCCGTGGGAGCATACGGATCGGGTGGAGGAAATAAAAAAGGCGCTGCTCAGATGAGAGGCATCTGAAATTCGGATCCGTTTTTCGGGAACTGACAGATTCAAGCAGAAAGGAAAACATTATGGCCGGAAAAATCGGAAAACATATAGCTGTTTATGGAAAAGGAGGGATTGGAAAATCCACCACAACATCCAATATAAGTGCTGCGTTGGCGGAAGCCGGTTACAGGGTTATACAAATCGGATGCGAACCAAAGAGCGATTCCACGAATACGCTGCGCGGCAATAACTATTTACCCACTGTTCTGGACAGTCTGCGGGAGGGAAATAAAATACATTTGGATGATGTGTCCGTGAAGGGATACAGGGGCGTCCTTTGTATCGAGTCCGGCGGACCGGTTCCGGGTGTGGGATGCGCCGGACGCGGGATTAATGCGGCGGTCAGTTTGCTGCAGGAGTTGAATCTTTTCGAAGAATTCAAACCGGATTACGTTCTGTATGACATGCTGGGCGATGTGGTATGCGGCGGTTTTGCGGTACCGATCCGGGATGGGATTACGGACCGTGCCTATGTCGTGAGTTCCTCGGATTTCATGGCAATCTATGCGGCAAACAATCTTTTTAAAGCAATTAATAAATATGCGCCCTCTGGCGGTGCGAAGCTGGGCGGTATTATAGCAAACAGTATTACGGCGGGATATTCAAAAACGATCGTTGAAGATTTTGCAAAAAAAACAGGTACAAAGGTGGCAGGATATGTCAACCGTTCTCTGGTCGTGCAGCAGAGTGAATTATATGGCAAGACAGTCATTGAGGCAAACCCCTCATCCGAACAGGCGGATATTTACAGGAAACTGGCCGCCTATATAGCTGAGAACGAGGATCTGGTGGTGCCGAATCCGCTGGGAGTCAGCGATCTCAGAGACTGGGCCAGAGAGTGGGGAGACAGAATCTATAATCTGGACGCCGGCCTGGTGTCCGGAGCGGAGGCGATATAATATGAGTGTCATAGAAGAAAGAAAAGCGCTGACAAGAGAAAAGAGATTGAGCACGCTCAGCCATTTCAACGGTTCGCTGGATCAGCTTCGCGGTGAGATCAGGGGTGTGCAGATCAAACAGCGGGTTCGGACTTTCTCGCAGGTTTCCGATGATGAGATCATCTATGCGCTCCGGGCGCTGGGCAGGATCGGACAGTCGGCTATTGTTATACATGGGGCGCTGGGATGCGCGGCGTCCGGTATATATTATCATCAGGAACAGGAGACACACTGGTATTCTACCAATTTAAATGAGAGGGATACGATCCTGGGCGGAGATGAAAAATTGCGCCGGGCGGTGATATGTGCCTATGAGGAACAGAATCCGAAAGTGATCTTTATTGTCGGAACGCCGGTGGTAGCCATCAATAATGACGATGTGAACTCTTGTATTCTGGAACTGGAGGAGGAGCTTGGCGTAAAAATCCTGTCGATTTATACAGATGGCTTCAAAACAAAATCCCCCGTTACCGGATATGATATTGTGCTTCATGCTTTGCTGCGGGATATAGTGGAGCATGATAACAGTCAGACCGATGATTTTATTAATGTTGTAACGTTATCGGAAAACAGGGAAGATCTGGCGGCGGTTGTAAAAATACTGAAGGATTTGGGTATATCCTATCAGCTGTTTCCCCGGTATTCTGAGATAGACGGTATACGAAAGGCGGGGCGCGCGAGGGCGACAATCTGCCTGGATGCGGATGAGGGAGGATATTTTGCGGAGGGACTGGAGCAGTTAAACGGCGTTCCGTATATCCGGACGGAGCCGCCGATAGGTATTCGGGGAACCAGACAGTTTATCCGCAAGCTGGCGCAGGCGTTATCTATAGAGGAAAGAGCATCCGCATATATTGAAGAACAGGAGAGCATGGTTCGAAAAAAAACACAGCGCAGTGTGTTTGCCGGAAGGAGTGTGTTTCTGGATACAAAAACATCTTATGTGCGAAACCTGACGGATTTTGCGGAAAGCCTGGGCGCAAAGGTAAGCGGAATTGCAATTACGGGCGTAGACCTGAACAATCGTGTTGCAATTGAAAAACTGGACAGTCTGGCGAATGCAACACCTGTTGTTATTGCGAATGGGCAGCCCTTTGAGAAAGCAAATGCCCTGTCAAAGGATAAGGTGGATTTTTATATCAGCACAGCTGGTGATGTGGCATTTGCGGCACAGCAGGGCAGTATTCCCGTATCTTTTGCGGAGTCCGGTATTCTGGGGTATGCGGGCATTGTGCGGTTTGCGGATCAGATTGTTATTTCAGAGGCCGGTACCGGACTCGCAAAGATTTTGTCAAAGTCCCATGCGCTTTACAGGAATTCCTGGCTGAAAAAGAGCGGTAACTGGTATGTCAAGCAGGAGGTGAGATAATGCAGGCGATTGTTGAGAATCCGAGAAACGGATGCGGTCTGCACGGGGCGCTTCAGACAGTACAGGCGATTCGCGGCGTTGTCCCGGTGGTTCATGCCAACGCGGGATGTGCTGTTTCTAACTATCTGGCCAATCGGGCTTCCGGTATGGGAAACGGTTTTGTCAGCGGATATGCTGTCCCGGGAACCGATGTGCAGGAACGGCATGTGATTTTCGGCGGCGCTTCCCGGCTTCGGGAACAGATTAAGAATACGCTGAAAGTGACGGACGGCGAACTCTATATCGTATTGAACAGCTGTGAATCTGCCATGGTGGGAGATGATGTGGATGCCATGGTTCGGGAAGTACAGGAACAGAGGGAACATGTGATAGACTCTCTGACGGCCGGTTTTCACGGGGACAGTCATTTTGGTTACGAGAGTGTTCTTGCGGATATCATCCGGCAGCTGCCGAAGATAAAGCCGGCGCCTGAGAAAAAAGAGCCTGATCTGGTCAATGTATTTGGCATTATTCCGCAAAAGGATGTTTTTTATAAAGGAAATCTGGAAGAACTCAGGCGAATCCTGAAGGGAATCGGCCTGCGGAGCAATATTTTCTTCGGTTCAACGGATGGCGTACGGGAACTGGTGAATGCGCCTGCGGCAAGCCTGAATCTTGTCTTTTCCAAATGGGGCGTCCGGGTTGCTGATGAGATGGAAAAGCTGTATGGTATACCGTCGTTACTGTTCCCTTCCATACCCACGGGTGTTCGGGAAGTGCGGGATTTTGCAAATGAGGTTCTAGAACAGCTGGCGTCGGATACCGGACAGGCCGCGGATTTTCTGGACGAGGAGGAACGGCAATTTAACTATTATCTGGAAGGAATTGCGGAGAGTTTCTATCGGGATCATGTGGGAAAACGCATTGCCATCGTGGGTGATGAGAGCGATGCGGTCCGATATGCTTCTTTCCTGAGCGAATATCTCGGCGCTTTGGTTACGGACGTTGTGATCACGGATTTTTTCCCGGACGGTGAGATCACGCATCGAAAACACGCAGAGGAATTACATAGCGTCGCCGGGCAGGTGCATTTCTCACAGGACGCCGCAGAGATCGGCCGGGTCTTAAGGGACTGTGACGCACAGCTGATTCTGGCAAGCTCACTGGAGGATGAGACGGCGACTGAAAAAGGGGTGCCGAACCTGACGATCTCTTATCCAATTTACGATAGGGCAATTATCAACAGAAGCCATGCAGGGATTCGCGGGGCGTTGACTCTAAGCGAAGATTTTATTACAAAAATAGAAGAAGAAATCAGGGAGAGAGAAGAGAAACTTAATGTATATATTCAGTAATCAGGAGGAAAGGTTAGTATGTTGAATAGAAAAAGGATAAAAAATGATAGCGGCAGTGTCAGTGGCAGCTTTATGTTTACAACTTGTGGCCTGTGGTGGGGCTGCGGAAGAAACGGTGGAGGATACCTTTGACAGTACGGAAACCGAGGAATCTGCGACAAAAACGGGGGAAGAGGAGGTTTCTGAAACGGATTATGACGGTGTAGTGATCCGTCTGGCGGTTCAGAAAGCGACATATGTGGTTCATCTGGCAAACGCACTAGGGTATTTTGAGAACGAATTCGCAGAAGATGGTATCACGGTAGAACTGGATGAGTTTTCTTTAGGACCGGCTATTGTAGAGGCTATTAACAGTGATGAGGTGGACTTTGGGTTTATCGGGGATCTTCCGGCATTTTCCGGCCTGGTCAACGACGGCGAATATAAGATAGTCGGAAAATATTCCGATGATTATAATGGAGGTTTGCTTGTCCGCGATGATTCCGGTATAGAAAGTCTGGCTGATTTGGAAGGAAAAAAAGTGGCAGTCCCGCTTGGAAGTACGCAGCAGGTTTTGCTGGAGATTTATCTGGAAGAGGCGGGTCTGTCGGACGATGATATTGATCTTGTTAATCTGGGATTTGCGGACATAAACACAAGCCTTTTAAACGGAGATATTGACGCTGCTGTTACCGGAGAACCGCAATTGAGCCAGGCTCTAAATAATGGAGGGGTCACAAAATTGCTCGGTTCCGAGGGCTACAAAGCTTTTGTCAACCCGATTATTGCAACCGATGACTTTCTGGAGACGTATCCGGAGCTTACTGCACGGCTTCTGAGTGTATTGCAGAGAGCGGGCGAGTGGGCAAAAGAGAATACAGATGAGGCCATTGAGCTGATCGCTGAGGCTACAGATGCTTCTGTTGATGATATTGCCCCCAAGCTGGAGGCAGAAGGATGTGATATCACGGCTGAACTAACAGATGATGAAATTCAGGCATTGATAAAGGGCGCGGAAGATTGCTATAAGTATGGGCTGATTACAGATGAGCTGAATGTTGAGGATTATATTGACACCTCCTATCTGGAACAGGCCGGTATACAATAAAATATGGAAGGAGCGTATTTGGTTTATGGGTGAAGTGATTGGTAAAGAGCAGCTGAAAGAAGAATTGAGACTGAAGAATCGTATTTTGGTGGAGGGAATTAACGTAAATCCTGAGATTTTTCAACACCTTGATCTGGGAAATACGATACAAGAGCAGGTTAACGCAATGTTTGCGGTGGACCATCATGCCCACAGGGGAATAAATTTCCCCTCCTGCATGCTTTTCCCACACGGATTCCGAGTAGGATTCCGTTGGGAAAAAGCCAGCCCGTTTGAACTGATGTACGAAGACGGCAGGTACATCCTGAAAGAGAATGGGAAGGTTGTAAATGAGAATGTGGTTTTTGAAAAACGTCCCGGCTATTATGCAGAGAGTACCTCAGACGGGGTTCCAATGGCGACTGTGGCGCTGAACTATGGGATGAAACATATTTTTGTCTCTTACAGCAACGAGTGCATGCTAAAAGAGAAGGGGCAGGATTATCTTTTCTGCAATATTAATGCGACGAAGGATATCTATGCTGATGCCCAGAATATTAAATGGAAGACAGCCAGGCAGATCGGAGAAACGGTCGCGAGAGCTTATGCAGAGGATAATAATAAGGTTACTATTTCAGGCGGTTTTATTCCGGAGCGCCGAGAGGTAGACTATTATATCGACGTTGCGGAGGCAATCCAGGAAGCAACGGGTCTGGAAGATTTTAACGGGACAGCAACTATCGGCGCACCGGCAGATTTCAGTACATATGAGAAGTATAAAGAGGCTGGATATCGTACGACCGCAACGAATATTGAGTTGTGGAATGAAAACTATTTTAAGGCTATCTGTCCGGGAAAATATGCGAACTGTGGAGATCGGAGTTATTGGTTGCAGGCTTTGGAATATGCCAGAGATGTCTTTGGTAAATTCCGGGTGCGCTCTACTTTTGTGGCTGGGATAGAACCGAAAAACTCTCTTCTGGAGGGTATAGAAGCCCTGGTTTCCGAAGGAATAATAGCTCTGCCAAGTTCGTGGAACGTAAATGTGGGTTCTCCGCTGGAAGGACACAGGACGCCGACAGCGGACTGGCATTTCGATGTAATCGAGCAGACGGTGGCGATATATCGGAAGTATGGGCTGACGTGGGATTTGCTGGAAAATGCTACGGCAGCGTCAGATATGGTGGTTCATGATCTGTTTCGCATTGAAGAGGGGATATTCTTATGAAATTTGATGTAAATAGTAAGGCGTATAAAATACAGACGGCGGCAATGGCTTTGACCATTCCGGTTCTTGTGATCATATACTGGTATATCAGCAGTGCAAATGGAACGCTGAATACACGCGTTCTGCCTACCCCGGCGGAAGTGAGCGAGCGTTTTATAAGTATGGCACTGGATGGGAGTCTTCTGAAAAATATTCTTGCCAGCATGAGTAGAGTAATAAAGGGATATCTGATCGGAGCCTCACTGGGATTTGTTATCGGGATGCTGAACGGCCTGTTTCAGAATGTTCACAGATTTCTGCTGTTACTGATATCGGTTTTGCGGCCAATCCCACCTATTTCTTTAATCCCACTGTTTATCCTATGGCTGGGGATCGGAGAAGCATCCAAAGTAGCTATCATTGTGATCGGCAGTTTCTGGCCGGTATTGCTGAACACCATGCAGGGTGTTCAGGATACAGACCCAAAGTTATTGGAGGTGGCGGATTCTTTTGGGAAAAACAAATGGTCGGTTTTTTTTCACGTCATTCTTCCTTCTTCTCTGCCGTCTGTTTTTACGGGGCTGAGGCTTGGAGTCAGCCATTCCTGGACGGCAGTGGTAACTGCGGAGATGATCGGTGCGTCCGCAGGTGTGGGATACCTTATTCAGTATGCCAGAGAGTTGGTTCAGCCGGATCTGCTGTTGCTTGGCATTATCACAATCGGTATCGTTGGATTGTTGATCGATGTGGTAGTGATTTTTCTACAGAAAAAATTGATCTACTGGAGGGTCGAGGAATAGGAGAATTTTCATGGGTCTGGAGATAAAAAATGTAAAATGCGTTTTCCCGATTAACCAGAGTGAATTAACTGTATTGCAGGATATCTCGCTGACAGTGGAGGATGGTGAGATTATCAGCATCGTCGGCGAGAGCGGGTGTGGGAAAAGTACACTGCTTCGGATCATAGCGGGACTGGAGCAGGCAACGGAAGGGGAAATCCGGCTGGACGGAAGCCCGATGAGAAAAGAAGACATGAGATCAATTGGGATTGTTTTTCAGGAACCCAGGCTTTTTCCGTGGAGCAATGTGGAAAAAAATATAGTGTTTGGTATAACCGGGAAAATGCAGAAGGAAGAACAGAAGAAGGCGGTGCAGGACCATATCAACCTTGTTGGTTTACAGGGATTTGAGAAGGCCTTGCCGGATCAATTGTCCGGCGGAATGAAGCAGAGAGTCAATATTGCGAGAAGCCTGATCAACTGCCCGAAAGTGCTTTTACTGGATGAACCATTTGGAGCACTGGATGCATTTACTAAAATAAACATGCAGAAAGAGATACTGAAAATATGGGAAGAAGAAAGGATGACTATGTTGTTGGTAACGCATGACATAGACGAAGCGATTTATCTTGGCGACAGAGTGGTAGTCATGTCGGCAAAACCTGGAATTGTAAAAGATGTGATTAAGGTATCCATACCGAGGGAAAGAGACCGTACAAGCAGTGAGTTTGCATATTATCGCAAGCGAGTGTATGACAATTTTTTTGAAAAAAAGGAGTCTCAGCCAGAATATATTATATGACACTCAGGGATTATTTCGTGTTGCGTGATTTCACAATCCTGAAAACACTGCTGTGAATAAGCTTCAATAACGGGCATGTCCTCTGACACAGACACTACCATAAATAAAAGCCCATAGTTGTTTTTGTTATTTATTGCGTTTTCTCCTCGCTAAAAGTGATTTCTTTAACAATAACACTCCGTCTGTAAGATATCAGTTTTTTACAGGTGTAAACTTTTTATAGAAAAGACCTCGTTCGTTGGTATTATTTTTGTTTAGTCATCTTAAATTTCACCACAGAATGAGGTCTTTTTCCATTCACGTAAAAGTGAAAAGCAAGAAAATGTGTCTGTTATATCAAATTTCCGCATTAAAAATTGAGAGCGGTATGAAGATCAACGCGGAGAATACCCTGCTTATTTTTGATGAAATTCAGGAAGTGCCGGAAGCGCTGGCCTGTCTGAAATATTTTTATGAAAATGCGCCTGAGTATGTGATTGCGGCGGCGGGATCCCTGTTGGGGGTCGCCCTTCATGAGGGGACGTCTTTTCCTGTCGGTAAAGTAGATTTCCTGAATTTGTATCCTCTGAATTTCAGGGTGTTTCTGATGGCAGTCGGTGAAAACCAGCTGGCGGCATATATAAAGAAAATTTGATTCACTGTTTTTTACATTCTCTTATGATGGCGGGCATACCTTCCGGAATACAAAACGGCCGGACGGAGTGTTGACGTCAGGTGCACAATAGTCTAAAATTACAGTAGTCATTTGCTGCCAGAAATTATGCCGGAATACAAAAGCCATGGGGCAGGAGAGGAGCGTATTTTTATGAAGATGATGCATGTAACGATTATGACAAAATGTTTGAATGAATCCGTGGATTTTTATCAGAAGCAGGTGGGACTGCGTATCCGGATGGACGGCCGGTGCAATCAGGAGCATCCCATCGTATTTCTCGCCGATGCGGAGGGAGATACCTGTATTGAACTGGTGGGGAATCCGGCTTCTGTTTATTATGGCGGAGGGATTTCCATCGGTTTTCGCACGGATGATGTCCGGAGGGAGCATGCGGATAAGGAAGCGGCCGGGCTGCGCCCGGGGCCGATGATCTCACCGAATCCGCATGCGCAGTTTTTCTTTGTCAAAGATCCGAACGGTGTGGAGATCCAGTTCGTGCAGGAGGATGAGTGACCAATTTACGGGGCAAAAACTGCATCATAGATTATTATTTTTGGCGGCGTTGACTTGCTTTTGGCTATATGATAACGTAAAATATGAAATGAGAGGATATTTGTATGTTGAGTATTTTTTATGGCAAAATGCCGGAGGCAATTTTTAACACGTCTGTATATTTTAAAAATGCATACGAGGATTCCTGGATTACAGATCCGCTGGCGCGAGAAATGATTTTGGCAATGAGTTATTTACAATTCGAATTTTGAATGAGAACCGGATTGTACGCAGCATGGCGGAGCTGGTTCCGATTGCGGGTTTATATGTATGAGAGGCGGCTGAATTCATGAAGGGGTCTTATAGAGTCATTGTTCAGAATAAGAGAATACGGTACGATTTTGAGATCAGGCGGAACATAACGCTTGTCCGCGGTGACAGCGC
>JAJQFQ010000223.1 GCA_021201035.1 Clostridiales bacterium | reverse complement strand
CCGTGATGCTTCGGAGACCGTTACGGCATCACAGGCTATCTTAAACGGTCTCGCAAAAGACAGCGGTCTTTATGTACCCACGGTGATTCCGAAGCTGGACATTCCGATGGAAGATCTTGCCGGTATGACTTATCAGGAAACAGCATATGCTGTAATGAGCCGGTTTTTGACTGATTTTACGGAGGAAGAGCTGCGTACATGCATCGAGCGCGCGTATGATTCCAAGTTTGACACGCCGAAGATCGCACCGCTTGTCAGTGCGGACGGCGCTTACTATCTGGAATTATTCCACGGAGCGACCATCGCTTTTAAGGATATGGCACTCTCCATCCTGCCGCATCTCCTGATCACTTCCGCGCGGAAAAATCACGTGGAGAATGATATCGTCATTCTGACGACGACTTCCGGTGATACCGGTAAGGCTGCGCTGGCCGGATTTGCGGATGTAGAAGGTACAAAGATTATCGTGTTTTATCCGAAGAACGGCGTGAGCCCGATTCAGGAAAAGCAGATGGTAACCCAGAAGGGTGATAATACACTGGTTGTCGGGATTCACGGGAACTTTGACCAGGCGCAGACCGGCGTGAAGCAGATGTTTTCAGATGAATGGCTGAAGACAGAACTGGATGCGGCAGGTTATCAGTTCTCGTCTGCGAACTCCATTAATATCGGCAGACTTGTGCCGCAGATCGTCTATTACGTGTACGCCTATGCGCAGATGTTTGCCAGCGGTGAGATAGCCCCTGGCGAGAGCATCAATGTGGTTGTTCCCACCGGCAATTTCGGCAATATCCTTGCGGCGTTTTATGCTAAAAATATGGGACTTCCGATCGACCGGCTGATCTGTGCTTCCAATGAGAATAAGGTACTGTATGATTTCTTTTCCACCGGTCTGTATGATAAGAACCGGGAGTTTATCCTGACATCCTCTCCGTCCATGGATATTCTGATCTCCAGCAATCTGGAGCGTCTGATCTACCGTATTGCGGGCGATGATGCGGAGAAGAACGCTTATCTGATGAACCGGCTGGCAGAAACCGGACAGTATATGATCACGGCGGGCATGCGCAAACAGCTTGAGACCTTCTATGGCGGATTTGCTGATGAGAAGGAGACAGCTGCCGAGATACGCAGATTATATCAGGATACCGGGTATGTCATTGACACGCATACGGCGGTTGCTTCTGCTGTTTATCAGAAATATCTGGCAGAGACAGGCGACAGCAAAAAGACAGTCATCGCGTCCACGGCCAGCCCGTTTAAGTTTACCAGAAGTGTAATGAACGCCATTGATGAGAAGCATGACGCCATGTCCGATTTTGAACTCGTGGATGAGCTTTCTGCGCTGGCGAATGTTCCGGTTCCTCAGGCAATCGAGGAAATCCGGAATGCAGAGGTACTTCACAACACAGAGTGCGATGTGGACGGTATGGAAGATGTTGTCAGAAAATTTCTCGGAATGTGTGATTCGAAAGACCGAACGCCGGAGATTTGTCAGGATTGTGTGTATCATAATGACTGCCATAAGGAAGAAGCCGAACAGGAGTAGTGCCCGGCGGCAGTCACCGGTAATTTCCGGGTGTTTGCCAGAGTCAGAAAGGATATGTCATGAAAAAAGAAGAGTTATTTAAATATATTGATCATACGGCTCTGAAGGCCGACACCTCATGGGCAGATATTAAGAAATTATGCGATGAAGCGCTTGTATTTCGCATGGCGTCCGTGTGTATACCGAGCAGCTATGTGAAACGGGTGAGAGAGACTTTCCCGGCACTGAATATCGGTACTGTTGTCGGTTTCCCTCTCGGCAATGCCAATACAGAGGCCAAGCTTGCCGAGACGCGCCAGGCGCTTGCGGATGGAGCAAATGAGATCGATATGGTCGTTAATCTCGGCTGGGTCAAAAACGGAGACTTTAAAATGGTCACTGAGGAGATTCGGTCTGTAAAGGAACTGGTCGGAAAAGATCATATATTGAAGGTGATTCTCGAGACATGCTATCTGGATCATGAAGAGAAATATATGCTCTGCCGATGCGCTACCAAGGCACATGCTGATTATGTCAAGACGTCCACAGGTTTTGGTACCGCCGGCGCGGTTCTGGAGGACGTAAAGCTGATGCGCAAATCAGCGGATCCCGGCGTTCAGATCAAGGCTTCCGACGGTATCCGGACTGAAAAAGATATAGAAGCGTATATCAATGCGGGCTGCCGGCGCATAGGGACAAGCAGGGCAATCGAGATTCTGACAAATACAGATGATGAATAAAAACAACGGTACAGAAGACAGTATATGAGCAGCCGGACGGCCGGGGAAGATGGTGGGCAGATGATAAAACCGATGGATATGGAGAATCTTATTTGTGCCGCGGATCAGGCGAGACAGAATGCCTACGCGCCCTATTCCCGCTTTCATGTCGGAGCGGCGGTTCTTTGCGCAGACGGTACGGTGTTTACCGGCTGTAATATCGAAAATGCCTCCTATCCCGTATCAAACTGCGCAGAGCGTACGGCTCTTTTTAAAGCTGTATCGGAGGGATATCGTGAGTTTAAAGCCATCGCGGTCATCAGCGATGCAGAAGGCTTTACTTCGCCCTGCGGTGTATGCCGCCAGGCACTCTCGGAATTTTGTGAACCGGAGCTGGTGATTTACATGTGCGGCCGTAACAGAAAATGCAGACAAACGACGCTTGGCGAACTATTACCCTTTGCTTTTTCTTTGTAGATGTTGTATTATGAATATGATACAAGGGACAAAAGGTCAGAAATCGGATGCTTGCATCTGTATTTCTGACATTGGGGACCGCAAAAACATGAGGAAGTAGCAAATTTGACCGTTTTTTGGTCAAATTTAGCGGATTCCGAATGTTTTTAGGATTGTGGGAGCACGAAGTGCGGAACAATCCGTAGTA
>JAJQFQ010000225.1 GCA_021201035.1 Clostridiales bacterium | reverse complement strand
TCAAATATTTCTTGCGAAATTCTTTTTTTGTGCTACAATATGTAATGTTTTGTACCGGCAGCCATCGGGCGGCCGCGCAAAATGGATCCTTTTATCTCTGTACCGGCATTCCCCGGTTTCAACACGATCAGACAGGGAGTTGTATATTATGTCAGATGAAAAAACGGCAGCATATTATCAAAATCATGCAGATTCCATCCTTTACGCCAACGGTAATCTTGTCCTCGGAATATCCGATGAAGGTAATGTCCTGCAATTAAGCGAAAATGACTTCGTCGACATGGCGGCCAATACGGCAGACGCCGCCCGGTTCGAAAAAGATATTCTGATAAAAAAAGACGGTACGCTGATCAGTCCGGTTCCGATGGTAAGGAATTGGGATCATATCACAGGTATCGCGGGCGGAATGAACGGCTCCTATAAAAAATTTTATATCGGACTGAAAGACGACGGCACATTGGTCTTTGCCGGTTCCAATGCCTGCGGTCAGGGTAACATTTCCGACTGGGAAAACGTAACCGCCATATCATGCGGCTATCGGCACACGATTGCACTGCTGGAAAACGGACAGGTTCTGGCAACAGGCTCCGACAAAAACGGCCAGTGTCATACATCCGATTGGGCGGATGCCGCCGCTGTTTACGCAGCCTGCGACTGCTCCTTTGCACTGAAAAAAGACGGTACCGTACTGTCAGCCGGTGCATCGAAGTACGGCTGCGATGTCTCCGGATGGAATCATATAGAAAAACTGATCGTTTCCGAGGGAACGATTTCCGCCACCTGGAACGGCGGCGTGACGCTCGCAGGGCTCAGAAAAGACGGCACCGTGCTTACTACCGGTTTTAACACAAACCCGAAACACGGCAATAAATGCTGGAAGACCGATCAATGGGAGGACATCATATCCATCTCATCCCACGGCGAACATCTGCTCGGTCTGAAAAAAGACGGCACCGTGGTTGCCGTCGGGCCGAACGATAAGGGTCAATGTAATGTATCCGAATGGAGAGATATCATCGGTGTCTACGGGGGATACGGCAGTGTTTCCGCCGGCATACAGGCAGACGGACATGTTGTCTACACGACACACCGCGTGGAACCCGGACGGGTGACCTATAAAATCATCCTGAGTCCCCCCATAATATCAAAAAAAGCCCTGTTTTCCGATAAATCACCCGATCTGCAGATTTCTGATCAGGCAAACTGATATTCTCTGCTTCCAAAAACAGAAAACAGATTATTGTCACTATATACCGCCGGCACAAAGGCGGAGAACTGGAGTTGAGTATGAAAACGACAAGAGAAGATATCCGAAACATCGCGATTATCGCACATGTTGACCACGGAAAGACCACCCTCGTGGACAACCTGTTAAAACAGTCTGGCGTATTCCGGGACAATCAGGTCGTTCAGGAGCGCGTGATGGATTCGAACGACATTGAGAGAGAAAGAGGTATCACCATCCTCTCAAAAAATACAGCGGTATTTTATAAGGACACAAAAATAAACATCGTAGATACCCCCGGGCACGCTGACTTCGGCGGAGAAGTGGAGCGCGTACTGAAAATGGTAGACGGCGTCATCCTTGTAGTGGACGCCTTTGAAGGCGCCATGCCCCAGACCAAATTCGTACTGATGAAAGCACTGGATCTGGATCTGCCGGTCATCGTCTGTATCAACAAGATCGACCGGCCGGAAGCACGTCCCGACGAAGTCATAGATGAAGTGTTGGAGCTCTTCATGGATCTGGATGCGTCAGATGAACAGCTTGACTGCCCATTCGTCTACGCTTCCGCCAAGTACGGCTATGCCACGCTGAACCCGGAAGACGAACCGAAGGATATGGAACCGCTGTTCGAGACCATCTTAAACTATATCCCGGCACCCACCGGAGATCCTGACGCGAACACACAGGTGCTGGTCAGCACGATCGACTATAATGAATATGTTGGCCGTATTGCGGTCGGCAAGGTAGACAACGGCTGCATCCGCGTCAATCAGGATGCCGTTATTGTCAACGCGCACGACCCTGAAAAACAGAAAAAAGTCCGGATCAGCAAATTATATGAATTCGACGGATTGGACAAGGTGGATGTGAAGGAAGCCCGAATCGGCTCGATTGTCGCCATCTCCGGTATCGCGGACATCCACATCGGAGACACCATCTGTGCGCCGGAACATCCGGAACCCATCCCTTTCCAGAAAATATCCGAACCGACGATCGCGATGAATTTCCTTGTCAATGACAGCCCGCTCGCCAGACAGGAGGGCAAATATATCACCTCCCGTCATATCCGCGACCGGCTGTTCCGGGAATTGAACACTGACGTCTCCCTCCGTGTGGAGGAGACAGACAGCGCCGACTGCTTCAAGGTATCGGGACGCGGTGAACTGCACCTCTCGGTACTGATTGAAAATATGCGTCGTGAGGGTTATGAATTTGCGGTATCCAAAGCGGAGGTCCTCTACCGCACGGACGAAAACGGGAAACGAACAGAGCCGATGGAACTGGTCTATGTGGATGTGCCGGAGGAATTTACCGGCGTTGTCATTGAAAAACTGAGCCAGAGAAAAGCAGAACTGCAAAACATGGGAGGCATCAGCGGCGGCTACACCCGTCTCGCCTTCCGTATGCCGGCGCGCGGGCTCATCGGATACCGGGGAGATTTTCTGACCGACACAAAGGGAAACGGCATCATGAATACCATCTTTGACGGTTATGATCTCTACAAGGGAGATATTCAGTACCGCAAGCTCGGTTCTCTTATCGCCTACGAACCCGGCGAATCTGTAGCCTACGGTTTGTTCTCCGCGCAGGATCGCGGCGCCCTGTTTATCGGTCCGGGCGAGAAAGTCTACTCCGGTATGGTGGTCGGACAGTGTTCCCGCTCCGAGGACATTGAGTTAAATGTCTGCAAGAAAAAGCATTTAACCAACACGCGCTCCTCCTCTGCGGATGAAGCGCTGACTCTCACACCGCCGCGGATCCTGAGTCTGGAACAGGCGCTGGATTTCATCGACACAGACGAACTTCTGGAGGTCACACCGGAAAGCCTGCGCATTCGGAAGAAAATTCTTGATCCGACTTTGAGAAAGCGCGCAGCCATGAAAAAAAATCAGTAAAGACTCAAAACCGACCGTCCCGCATACGCGGAACGGTCGGTTTTTTCTTTTTTGTCTTGTCTGTTACTCTTGTCCTTCGATTGGTTTTGCGTTCGGCAGTTCCTGAAAATACTCCAGAGCCGTCAGGATGATCGCCAGGGTATAGACGGCGAAGCCCACACCCATGATCAGTGAAAACGGCCAATACGGCAAATGCAGGATCTGAGACGCTTTTCCGACGGAGTAGTTCGTACTCACCTGTTTAAAAGACTGAATCGTCAGAAGCAGGCAGAAGAACGCGCACACCAACTGCAGGATACCGTTCATGGCACAGCGCCCTTTCGGAGGCAGCTTGTTCACAAAAAAGTCTACCCTTACATGGCCGTTCTCTAACTGTGTGACGCCGAAGCACAGGTATATCATAATAATCATACCCAGTTCAACCATCTCCATGTTGCCCAACACACGATAGTTTGTAAACAGATGCAGAATAACGTCTATCACCGTCACAATCACGGCATACATCAAAACCACCATAGATATATACCGAATTGCATGGCAAAATTTCTCTAACCCGGAGCGGAATTTTTTCATAAAAACAACTCCTTTCTGGATCGCTTCATAAACAATTACTGGTTATTGGCGATGCACTCCATCGCGGTGTCATAGATGGCCTGGCCGTCATAACCCGCCGCATCCATGGACTCAATCCACTCGTCGATGGTCTGCTGGGCAACATCTTCCAGCTTCGCCCTCTCCTCATCGCTCAGGTTATAAAGCTTATCCGCTACGGCTTCCTTCACTTCCTCTTCATACTGATCCCATACTTCCGTATACTTCAGGGAATCTTCCGCAACGTCATCCAGCAGCTGCTGCAGCACTTCCGGAAGCGCATCATAAGAATCCTGGTTCATAACCATGAAGTAGGTAGAAACGCCGATGTTCTCATCCAGATACCAGGACAGAACTTCATCCAGCGAGAAGGAATTGACCGCGTGCCAGTCAGTAATGCATCCGTCAATCGTGCCCCTGTCAAGGTTGCTGTACAGATCATTAATGGAAACAGATACCGGGTTTGCACCGAGGTTCGTGATAAAGTCGGTCGGCGGTCCGGCGTTGCCGCGCAGCTGCATGCCCGCAATATCATCCAGTGTCTCAATCTTTGTGCTGACAGTCTCAATCGCGCTCTGGCAATTGGTATGAAGCAATAATACATGGAAGTTAGAATACTCCTCATCCATATAATCCGTAGTGTTCCAGAACTCCCAGATTGCCTGCGAACCGTTGGTCGCGCTCTGGATATCGATCAGAGGAAGCATGAACACTTCGGTTACAGGGAAGGTGTCCGCATAGAAGGACTGCAGACCCCATCCGATATCTGCGGAACCGTTCAGTACATAATCATAGGTATCCTTCGGACCTGCGAGTGTAGCTCCGTGGTAAACCTCGATGGTCAGATATCCTTCGGAAGCCTCCTCTACTGCAGCCGCGAAGTTGTTCAGGAATGTACCTGTCGCGGAATTTTCCGGGTCATGCTGGGTCAGAGTCAGCGTATAGGTCTGATCCAGACCGCTCAGGTCATATTCGCCGACGCCAGACTCATCTTCCGCATCAGCATCCGCCTCCGCCTCGGCTTCCGCGGAAGTCTCCTCCGCCGCGGACTCGGTGGTATCGGTGGTGTCGCCGGAATCATCCGATGAACTGCCGCAACCGGCCATTGCGCCCATGGACACAACAAGCGCCCCGGCAAGAATGATAGAAATCACTTTCTTTTTCATAAAATCCTCCTTCTTTTTTTGCGTATACGGTGCACATGCGCCGTATACATTGAAATATTGAAAACTGTATCTCCGTTATCCGGCGGAACCGTATAGCAGAGTAGGCAGCCCCAGTGACAGCGGCTTAATCAAAGCAACGAGAAGAACCGTCACGATCAGCGCAATGACAAACGGCACGACGCCCTTGAAAATCTTCATGATCGGCACGTCCTTCGCGATGCCGCCCATGACGTATACGCACATGCCCACCGGCGGTGTAATCAAACCCAGCTGCATAATCATTACCATCAGAACGCCGAACCACACAGTATTCATGCCCATCTGTTGAACAATGGGCAAAAAGATCGGCGTCAGAAGCACAATCAGCGGCAGGGAATCAATAAAGCAGCCAAGCACCGCGTAGATAGCCAGAATCAGCAGGATAACTACGAGATTCGGCAGATTCGACGCTGCGATCCCATTCGCCAGAGTGGTCGGGATCCGGGAAATCGTAAGGAAGTAACCGAATATGTACGCGCCTACCATAATCATGAAAATCATGCAGGACGTCCGCAGCGTATCCACCAGAGACTTCTTAATATTTTCCCAACTCGCCTTTCTCTTTCCAATGAGGAACAGCAACGCGATAAACGCTCCGACAGCAGCACCCTCGTTCGCGCTGAAGATACCGCTGAAGATACCGCCGAGCACGATCACAAACAGGATCAGAATCGGGATAACGCCCTTCAGCGACTGCATCTTTTCCTGCATGCTAACCTTTTCGCCCTTCGGAGCCAGGTCAGGATTTATCTTAACCTGAATCATGATGGTCATGACATAGATCGCGGCCAGCAGAATGCCCGGTATGATACCCGCGGCAAACATCGTGCCGATCGACTCTTCCGCCGCAATGGCATACAGGATGAATCCCGTGCTGGGCGGAATCAGGATGCCCAACGTACCGCCCGCCGCTATGGAGCCGCAGGCCAGCGTGTCCTTATATCCGTATTTCCTCATCTCCGGCAGGCAGACAACGCCGAGCGTGGCGGTGGTGGCTGTCGAGGAACCGCAGATCGCCGCAAAGAACGCGCACGCTACGATCGTCGCGGAAGAAAGACTTCCCGGAACCCGTCCGATCCATTTATGGCAGAATGCATATAGATCCTGACTGATCCCGGCATAAAAGGCGAACTGCCCCATCAACACAAACAATGGAATTACCGAGTAGGAATAATTCGCGATCGTACTGAACGGCACGGACGAAAACAATCCCATCGCGCCTTTCATATTGACAATAATCGCGTAACCGAAGAATCCTACCACGACCATCGTGAAACCGATATTCATGCCCATGAACAGCAGAATCAGCAGCACGATAACACCGATAACTCCAATCACCAATGGACTCATAAGCTCTCCCTCCTTTTTGTAAAACAGCCATTTCTGTTCTGATTTGAATAAAAAATACTCTCTGTTCAGGCTGTTCTCAATAGCCTGATCTGCAATAACCTCCTTTCTGACTATACCGCATGGTATCCAACAGCATAACATCGTATCCAATGGTATCCCATCGTATGCGGCATGTATTCGTACCTCTACTCAATAAAATATTTTATTCTGTATAGTCGCTATACACTCAAGCACTTTCTGTAAGGTAACCCTTTTTTCATAAATTTTTGCTCAAATATCTCATATATTTTTCTGTTATTTTGTTAATATTGTTCTATGTATTTTTCTGCATACATCTCTTGACAGTTTTTTTCATCAGTTCCCACAAATGCCATCATATCAATCTGCTGCAAAAACAGATATGCACCGGTATCAATTCCGGCAGTCATCTGTCCATCTCCGACCGGTGCATATCCACTCATATTTCAAAACAAATTTTGTAACCGCTCCAAAGCTTGCGGTTGTGAGGAACAATCTTTAAAACATATCCGGAAGCCATTTCTTCGGATCAACATCCATAAACTTCGATCTCTCAAAATGTTCTTTCAGCTTGAACGGCATCGTGCAGTCAAAAATCGTCTTGCAGGAAATGCCGAGGTCACTGATCATCGGATTATAGGATGTCTCCTGTGTATGATCCAGCGGATGACATCTCACACCCGGAATCATCACGGTATCAATATCACCCTGATAACGTGTATTCAGCGCCCAGAGAACATCATTGCTGTCAAACGGATCCACATCCTCATCCACCAGAATGACATGCTTCAACTCTGAGAAAGCCGAGAAAGCAAGCAGCGCAGCCTGACGCTGGCGTCCCTCATCACTCGGGATGCTCTTCTTAAACTGCATGATCGCCATGTACTTGCCGCCTCCCGACGGATGTGCGTACACATTCAGCAGACGGCCCGGCATCGCGGTCTCAACCATATTGATAATGCTGGCCTCGGTGGGAAGTCCCGCCATATGTACATGCTCCTCGGAAGGACCGATCGTCGTCTGCATGATCGGATTGATTCTGTGAGTCACCGCCTTTACTTTAATGATCGGAACCATCGGAGCAGGGCCGGTCTGTCCCGGGAACTCCGGCATCGCCTTGCCCGTACCCGTAGAACGATCCTCCGGCACTCTCTCGTGAGGCATCAGCAGACCCTCAATGACATACTCCGCGTTCGCAATCGCAGTCTCATCGATAGTCAGACATTTGCACACTTCTACCGGCTTCTGGCGGATCGCACCCGCACAGCCCAACTCATTGTATCCGATCGGGGTAGTCGGCGGCTCAAATCCCGAAGCCAGATAGATTGCCGGATCCAGACCAATGCTGACGGAAATCGGCATCGGCTTGTCAAGCTTCTCATATTTGTCATAGAATGCACCCAGATGTCTCGCGCCCGGTGTGATCCACATAGACATTTCGTCTGCACCCTGCAGGCAAAGTCTGTGAATCGTCACATCGGTATCACCGTTCTCCGGATCAGTACCTGAGCAAAGTCCCATCGTCACATACGGGCCGGCATCCTCCAGCGTATTCGTCGGCGCGGGTACAAGCTTGCGCAGGTCAAATCCCTCATCCGTTGCATAATGTACAACCTCCTGACACGGAGGCTTCTCTCCTGTATATGCCACCGGAGGGATCGGCTTTTTCACAGCATCGCGCATGTAAAATCCCAGTTTCTCCGGTTCCACATCCAGAAGTGCCGCTACTCTCTTACGGCTGGCAAGCACGCCAATGATGACTTTTGCGTCCGGATGTCCTTTAATCGAGTTGAACATCATGGCCGGGCCGATCTTTGTCGGGCGCATAACGGTGCCGCCGGCACCGACATGGCGGTAAACACCGGAGAGTTCCGCTTTCGGATCAACTTCCACATCCGTCTCTACATACTCTCCCGGAAGACTTTTGAGCAGCTCGATCGCTGAACGCAGATCAGTTACGTTGTTCATAATAAACTCCTCCTTCATAAAACATAGCAGTTTTCACAAAAAACTGCCGGTATCCACTTTTCTCTACTCCGTTTTAGTATAACACTGTATAGCTGATATACAGTTATTCCTTTTTTAAATAAAAAATGCACAATTTTTCTTTTCTTTTTTTGTGCATTTTTTTGTCAACAAAAATGCCATCTTCCTTTTGACTGTATAGCGCTATACAGATTATAATGAGCGTAAGCTATAAGCTGTGCAGCAGAGTGACCGAAGGTCACAAACTGAGCACGGCGGATTTAAATAAAGAGGAGATCAGATATATTTATGAAGCGTTTGATTATCGGTATCAGCGGAGCCAGCGGTGTCCCCATCGCAGTCAGCGTATTGCACGCTCTGCGGGAGCTGCCCGACTGGACAAGCTGTCTCGTCATCTCCAAAGGCGGAGAAAAAACCATAGAACTTGAGTCGGATTACACCGTAGAAGAGATCTCCGCTCTGGCAGATGAGCTCTACGACAACACGAATGTCGGCGCCTCCATCGCCAGCGGAACCTACCGAACAGAAGGCATGATCGTTGTTCCCTGCAGCATGAAGACCGTTTCCGGCATTGCAAACGGTTACTCGGACACGCTGCTTTTACGTGCCGCCGACGTCGTGATCAAGGAACGCAGGAAGCTGCTTCTGGTAGCACGGGAGACTCCCCTGAGCACCATTCACCTCAGGAACATGCTCTCTCTCTCGCAAATGGGCGTGATCATTATGCCGCCCATGCAGACCTATTACAACCGTCCGGAGACTGTGCAGGATATGGTTGATCATATGACCGGTAAGATTCTGGACGTTTTCGGCATCGATTATCATCGCTTCCGCTGCTGGAATCCGTAATGTTATTATAAAATAAAGCAGCTGTATATGAACACTTCCTGTGCTCATATACAGCTGCTTCGTTCTTTCAATCTCAGATTATTATAACTCCTCTTTACATCCTGACGTGCTGAGTGCGCAGGCAATCTCATACCCCATTTTCTCCACTGCAGCCGACACTTCCCGGATCTGATCCTCAGAAATATTGTCGATATGGAAACCGCCGGTACAGACCGTCACGGTCCCAAGCATACTGCTGATTGTCTCTGCCGTTTTCCGGCAAAGGATTTCGTCCTTATGTCCTGTCACATTCAGCACGGAGGATGTAGCGCTCATGGCTCCGCTGCCGGTTAAAGACTGACGCGGCACAGCCAGCACAGTACAGCCGATATGCGGCTGCTGTCCGCCCTGCAGGAACACGAGTATATCCTCTCCTGCCCTCGCCGCATGCATCTCAACGGGAAAGCCCGCGGCTTCGCCCCGCTTCGTAATCAACCAGTCCATCCGTTTTCCTCTCACCATGATCTGTAATAACTTAATTACAGTTTATATGATACGATATATAGCAACTATACACGCAAGGATTTTTTCAGATAGCAGCCTTTGTTTTTTTCGATATCTTTAAGAAAAGCAGACCAAAAAGCATCAGCAGGGCAAAAATCGTGCCGAACAGAAAGCCGGTCTGAAGATTATCTCCGAAACGGGCGGATATGGCTCCTGTAATGGCCGGGCCGGCTCCGCATCCCAGATCGCCCGCCAGCGCAAGAAAGCCAAACAACGCCGTTCCGCCCTTCGGCATGATTTTGGAAGCAAACGTAAACGTACCCGGCCACATCACGCCATTGGAAAATCCGGCGATCGCACAGGCCGCCAGCGCGACAACCGGAGAGCCGGAAAGTCCGATGACTACATAGCAGCAGGCACATACAATCGTACATCCCAGCATAAACTGCCAGAGTTTCGCGTCATTTCCTTTTTTTCCATACCATGTCCGTTCCGCACCCTTCATCGCGGCGAACAGACAGGGACCCGCCAGATCGCCCACCGCCTTGGATACCTGCAGACCTTCTTCCGCAAAATCGGACGCCCACTGGGCAATCGCCATCTCACTGGAGCCGGCGCAGAACATAAAAAGTAAAAGAAGCCAGAACATTCCCGAGCCCGCCAATGTGCACAGCGGCATCCGCTCCTCTTTGGAAACCAGCTCATACATGGGAACAAACAGGAAGAAAATCGCGTTCGCCAACGGCAGCAGCGCCCAGAGAACAGCCAGCAGTTTCCAGTTATCTATGCCCGCCAGCTTAAAAAATGCCGTGGAAACCAGGATGACGATCACACTGCCCCAACAGTAAAACGAGTGGAGCATGCTGACCGCTTTGTCCTTTCGTTCAATCGGACAGGCTTCAACAATCGGCGTCAGGAGCACCTCTGTCAATCCGCCTCCCGCACCGTATATGACGACCGCCAGAATCAGGCCGTAAAAAGGATTCTGAAACAGATCCGGAAGATATGCCAGTCCGCTGATACCCGCCGCCGCCAGAATATGCGCGAGGAACACACACTTCCGGTATCCGAACCGGTCTGCAAACGCGGACGCAAAGAAATCCACTACAATCTGCGCGCCGAAATTCGCCGCGATCAGAACGGACACCTGTGATAAGCTGATTGCATACTGCGTCTGAAATGTCACAAACAAAAGAGGCGCAAAGGTATTGATCATAGACTGTACAATGTAACCGATGGAAGACGCCCTCACTGTCTGATGATAATTCTGTGATCGCCGCATGTATATATCCCTCCATTGCCAGGCACAAGAAACCGACGCCGTACAAGAAACGTCGTATCCTGATTTAAACTAAAAGAATTCATCCGAAATATGATTCAGAATATCAACATTCCTCACGTCTCATATTCCGGATGAATCCGTACAAATTCTTCTCTTATAATTTCTTAATGCGTTCCAGAGCTGCCAGCGTATTTTCGTAAGTGCCGAACGCTGTCAGCCGGAAATATCCCTCGCCGCTGGGTCCGAAACCGGAACCAGGCGTACCAACCACATTCGCTGTGCCGAGCAGATAGTCAAAGAACTCCCAGGATGTCATCTGATCCGGCGTCTTCAGCCAGATATACGGTGCATTGACACCGCCGAACACCTCAAATCCTGTCTCCGCCAGACCACTCCGGATTGCAGCAGCATTTTTCATATAGTATGCAACCTGCTCTGCCAGCTGTGCCTTCCCGGCCTCACTATATACGGTTTCACCTGCGCGCTGTACGATATACGGAGCGCCGTTAAACTTCGTGCCGTGACGTCTCGCCCACATCGCATGAAGAGAAACGTCCCCGCATTTCAGTTCTTTCGGGACAACTGTGTATCCGAGACGGACGCCGGTAAATCCCGCGTTCTTTGAAAAACTCTTCAGTTCAATCGCGCAGGTCTTCGCACCCTCGCACTCATAAATCGTATGCGCTACGTCATCCTCGGAAATATAAGCTTCATACGCACCGTCATAGATGATCACTGCCCCGACGCGGTTCGCGTAATCCACCCACTCCTGAAGCTGTGACTTCTTAAGCGTCGTCCCCGTCGGATTATTCGGAAGGCACAGATAGATCATATCCGGCGTCTCCTTCGGGAACTCCGGAACAAAGTTGTTTTCCTTTGTACAGGGCATATAGATCACATCACTCCACACCTCGGTCGTCGGATCATAGGTACCGGTTCTGCCGGCCATTACATTGGAATCCACGTAAACCGGATAAACCGGGTCACACACGGCAATACGGTTGTCCACGGAAAAAATCTCCTGTATATTTCCCGAATCGCTCTTTGCTCCGTCAGAAACAAAAATCTCATCCGCGCGGATATCGCACCCCCGCGCCCTGTAATCATTCTCCGCGATGGCATTGCGCAGGAACTCATATCCGAGATCCGGCGCATATCCGCGAAATGTCGCCGCATCGCCCATCTCGTCCACCGCGCTGTGCATGGCGTCAATGATCGCCGGCGCCAACGGCTGGGTGACATCGCCGATACCGAGACGAATCAGCGTTTTATCCGGATGCGCCGCCTGATATTCGCTTACCTTTCGCGCGATCGTGCTGAAAAGATAGCTGCCGGGCAGCTTCTGATAATTGTCATTTACCTTAAACATATGTATTCTCCTTCTTTATATAATAGTTCACACCCGTGTCAACAGAACGTTTACAGTATACACAGTTCCTGTCAAAAAAATCAATATCGATAACAGTTCAGTACCTTCACAGTCACGGGAACACCAAAACATCCTACAAATCCATCATGCTCAGAATCATCTGCGCGGTCTCTGTGAAACTGGTACCGTTGTCCATACTGGTTTTCTGGAGATAACGGTGCGCCTCCTCCTCGGTCATGTTGTTCCGGCTCATGAGAATTCCCTTTGCCCGATCAATCAGTTCCTGTTCCTCATCAGAACGTTTTCGCGGCTGCTGCCGTCGGCGCCTTTTCGCTCTCTCAACGCTGTAAGAAACCATCTCTACCGTAGAGACCAGCTCATGTACCCGAAGCGGCTGTGACAGGCTGACCACATCAGGGTCGCCGTTTTCCGCCCAGTCCCCCTTCGATGTGATCGCAACCATCTGAAACCCGGCAGGAAGATATTCTTTTAATTCGCGGTAAATCATATCCGGCAGCCGATAACTGCAGATCAGCACACCGTACTGCAGCTCGTTTGCCTCCTGAATCGCCTGTGCGCCGTTCGTACAGACACCGGTCACCTGAAAACCGCTTCGAACCAGTATTGATTTAATTTTCTTTCCGATATCCTCTTTGGGAAATACAACAATAATTCCTGTCAAACTCAGCTGCCCCTTTTAAATGGTTCTGATTCATTACTTTAATATTTATTGAGATATTCTGCCAGTTCCCATGCGCTGACAGTATGGCAATAGGCGTCCCACTCCTTTTTCTTTGTCTCCAGATAAGCACCGGAAATATGTTCTCCCAGGACTTCCCGCACAAAAGTATCCTCTTCCATGGCATCCAGAGCAATTTTCAGATTCTCAGGCAGTTTCTTTACACCGAGTTCTTCACACTCCGCATCTGAAAGTTCGTAGATATTTTTTGCGATGCGCGGCGGCGGAAGGATTTTATTCCTGATACCGTCCATCCCGGCCGCCAGACAAAGCGCCAGCACCAGATACGGATTCGCCGCGGAATCCGGACTGCGCAGTTCAATCCGCATACCGCCGTCGCGTGTCGACGGAATACGGATCAGCGGACTTCTGTTTTTCACAGACCACGCAATATGGATCGGCGCCTCAAAGCCGGAAACGAGCCGCTTATAAGAATTCACCAGCGGATTCGTGACCGCGCACATCCCGTAGACATGCTTCATCAGTCCTCCGATAAAATAATATGCTTCCGTACTTAATCCGTTCTCATCCGCCGGGTCGGCAAATATATTTTTACCGTCCTTTGAAAGCGACATATTGATATGCATGCCGGATCCGTTCACACCGGGCTTCGGCTTAGGCATGAAAGTGGCATACATGCCGTGGCGTTTGGCGATAGTCTTTACCGTCAATTTAAATGTCATAATATTGTCTGCCGCGTGAAGCGCGGGCTCATATTTAAAATCAATCTCATGCTGCCCCGGAGCCGCCTCATGATGAGAAGACTCAATTTCAAATCCCATATCCTCCAAAGTGAGCACCATATCACGGCGGGCATTCTCCCCGAAATCGTTCGGTCCCATCTCGAAATATCCGGCAAGCTCACCTGTCTCCGTCGTAGGGCGTCCCTGATCGTCTGTGTTAAACAGAAAGAATTCGCACTCCGAACCGATCTCGCAGCTATAGCCCATCTCGTGCACCTCCCGCACCATTTTTTTCAGTGCGAGACGGGGATCCCCTTCAAACGGCGTGCCGTCCGGTCCGCAGATGTCACAGATAAACCGGGCTACCTTGCCCTGCTGCGGACGCCACGGAAAAATCGTAAAAGTATCCAGATCCGGATGCAGATACATATCCGACTCCTCCACCCGCACAAAACCTTCGATCGACGACCCGTCAAACATGTAGCAGTTGTCCAGCGCTTTCTCCAACTGGCTGCTTGTGATCGCCACATTTTTCAGGCGTCCCAAAATATCAGTAAACTGAAGCCGGATGAATTCGACATCCTCCTCCTCAACGATACGCATAATATCCTGTTTCGTGTATTTGCTCATTGTGCCCTCCCGATTTTTATTATGTCCCCGCATCTCCGACTGTCATGAAATGCCGGATATACGTGTTTTATGTAATAAATTCTGTTCCGGATAATAAGATTACAAAAATAAATCGTACTGCGGATACGCACATCCGTCCCCCGGCTTTACGTCATCTGTATTTTCGGATGAAAGAAATGCCAGCACATCCTCAAACCGCATCGTCCCCCCGAATATGTCCAGGGCACTCCCGATCGTTACGTTCAGACGATCCTGCCCCCACTCCCGCAGCTGCCGCAGATGTTCAAAACTGCCGACACCGCCGGCATAAGTGACCGGAATACGATTCCATCCTCCCAGCATCTCGACCAGACCGCGTTCAATGCCGGAAGATTTTCCTTCCACATCCGCCGCGTGTATAAGAAATTCACCCGCATAGCCTGACAGGCAATCCAGTAAAGCTTCCGTGATCTTCTCGTTCGTAAACTTCTGCCAGCGATCCGTTACTATATAATACGCTCCGTCTCTCTTCCTGCAGCTTAAGTCCAGTACGAGACGATCCCGTCCGATGACGGCACAGAGCCTCTCCAGATTCTTATAATTTAAAACTCCGTCCCGAAACACATAGGATGTAACGATCACATGGGACGCTCCTGCCTGCAGAAACTCCGGCGCGTTCTCCGGTGTCATGCCGCCGCCCGCCTGTAAAGTGCCCGGGCTGGCGCGAAGCGCTGACAGAGCCTGTCTCTTTGTCTCAGCATAATAAGGAGAATCCTTCGCGTTCAGAAGAATGACGTGACCGCCCGAGATCTGATAACGCCGGTAAAGCCGCGCATAAAATGCAGCATCCTGCTTCGCCACAAAATTCTCCTTTGCCCGGTCGCCCTCATCCCGAAGGGAACCGCCCACAATCTGTTTCACCTTTCCGTTATGAATATCAATACATGGCCGAAACTCCATTCCATATCTCCTCGCAGATCATTTCCAAAATCATGAATCCGAATACGAGCATTCGATTCATGACCTTTTGACCCTGGTATCATCATTTAATTTACCATAAAACGAAGGAATTGCAAAGCAAAAAAGTTTATTGACATTATAAGAACGAATCGCTATAATGTAAGAAAAAACATTTTAACACTTTTGTCTTTACTACGCGGACATCTGCTTTTACAACGAAAAACTCATCATCAGTTTTTCGTTTTTATTACATAGTCACACATATATTGCATGACGAGGGAGGAAATAAGATGGCAAAAATCATTGGCGAAGGAATTACTTTTGACGACGTGTTGCTGGTACCGGCTTACTCTGAAGTGACACCCAACATGATCGACCTGACAACAAAGCTGACAAATCAGATCACGCTTAACATCCCCATGATGAGCGCGAGCATGGACACTGTGACAGAACACCGGATGGCGATCGCCATGGCCAGACAGGGCGGCATCGGCATCATTCACAAGAATATGTCTATCACGGCACAGGCCGAAGAAGTCGACAAGGTAAAGCGTTCCGAGAACGGTGTCATCACAGATCCCTTCTCCCTCTCCGCAGATCATACGCTGCGCGACGCGGATGACCTGATGGCCAAGTTCCGCATCTCCGGTGTCCCCATCATCCGTGAGGACGGCACGCTGGTCGGCATCATCACGAACCGTGATCTGAAGTTTGAGACAGATTATAACAAAAAGATCAGTGAGTGCATGACAAGCACCGGACTGGTCACCGCCAAAGAAGGCATTTCCCTGGATGAAGCGAAGGCAATCCTCGCAAAGTCCAGGAAAGAGAAACTCCCCATCGTCGACGACGATTACAAATTAAAGGGACTGATCACGATCAAAGATATCGAGAAGCAGATCAAATATCCGCAGTCCGCCAAGGATTCCCATGGCCGCCTGCTCTGCGGCGCCGGCGTAGGGATCACGCATGACATGATGGCGCGTGTAGCTGCCCTTGTTAACGCGCAGGTGGACGTCATCGTGGTGGATTCTGCACACGGACACTCCAAAAACATCCTGAACGCCATCCGTCAGATCAAGGCTGCCTACCCGGATCTGCAGGTGATCGCCGGCAACGTTGCCACGGCGGCAGCGACAGAAGCGCTGATCGAGGCCGGGTCCGATGCCGTCAAAGTCGGTATCGGCCCCGGCTCCATCTGTACCACCCGCGTAGTCGCAGGCATCGGCGTCCCGCAGATTACAGCCATTATGGACTGCTACAATGTCGCCAAAGCAAATGGCATCCCGATCATCGCTGACGGAGGAATCAAATACTCCGGCGACATGACAAAAGCACTCGCAGCAGGCGCCAGTGTCTGCATGATGGGTTCCATGTTTGCGGGCTGCGACGAAGCACCCGGTGATTTCGAATTATATCAGGGCCGTAAATATAAGGTATACCGCGGCATGGGTTCTCTCGCCGCCATGGAGAACGGAAGTAAGGATCGCTACTTCCAGGAGGACGCGAAGAAGCTGGTGCCGGAAGGCGTTGAAGGCCGCGTCGCCTATAAAGGCAGTGTGGAGGACACGATCTTCCAGCTGGTCGGCGGTATTCGCTCCGGCATGGGCTACTGCGGAGCACCCACGATTCCGGATCTGATTGCGAACAGCAGCTTTGTAAAGATTTCCGCCGCTTCCCTGAAGGAGAGTCATCCTCATGACATTCACATCACGAAGGAAGCACCGAACTATTCTGTAGAATAATTGATTCTATACAGCCACTCTTCTGCAGAGTGGCTGTAACCAACAAATGGGAGACATTTATGAAAAAAGCACTTGTCATCTTATGCGGCGGGCTCTCCACCCGGATGGGCAGCAATAAAACTTTTCTTCCCTTCGGAAGCACTTCTCTGTTAAAATACCAGATCGCACGTTTCCGTCCTTATTTCGAAACGATTTATCTGTCAGCACCTGCCAGAGAGGACGATGATTTTTCATACGAAGATTACTGCGGCTGCCGCGCCATTCATGACAAATATGCCAAAATCGGTCCCATGGGCGGCCTGTTCAGCTGTCTGAGCAGCGCACCGGAAGACATCCTTTTTTTCACTCCAGTGGATGCTCCATTCACAAACCCGGCACTCGCGGCCGAGATCTGCACACAGCTGGAATCGGACGAGGCAAAATACGCCTGCGCGATTCAGAATCCCGAAGGCCATGTACAGCCGCTCTTTACGGCATACACCAAACAATGTCTGCCTGTGATTGAAAACCTCATTCAAAAGAAAGCTTATCGTCTGAAGTTTCTCCTGACACCGGAAGACACATTGATTCTGGATCGTTTTCTTCCTCCGGAACAATTTTTCAATATGAATGATCCCCAGTCCTATTATTATGCGCTGCAAAAACTGTCAGCAGAAAGACCCGGTGAATTTCCGCCGGATTTCGGGAAACAGGACAGCCGTATCTCCGGCCGGGTTCCGATCCTGTCCTTCACCGCAAAATCCGGAACAGGGAAAACGACATATCTGGAAAAGCTGATTCCACTCCTGAAACAGAAACATCTGCGAATTGCGGTTGTCAAACACGACGCTCATGGTTTTCAGATCGACAAGCCCGGAAAAGACAGCTACCGGCTGACGCAGGCAGGCGCTGACCATATGATTCTTACTTCAGAAGATCAGACGGCCGCGGTTCTCTCCCATAAAGCCCAGCACCCGTCACTGGCAAGCATTCTTGCCCGAATTGAGAACGTGGATTTTATAATCACAGAGGGATATAAACTCGGAGAACAGAAGAAAATCCATCTGCTTCGCAAAGGACACAACGAGACCCCCGTCGGCAATCAGGAAAATACAATTGCCTATGTCACTGACTTTCCCTTTCAGGCAGACGTACCGGTATTTGATCTGAACCACCCGGAGGACATTCTTCCTTTTTTGACGGATTATATTCACAGCTGCCGGACATTCCAAAAATGACTGTCATTTTCCATCTGATTTTGTACCTTTTTGCCGCATAATATTTCCGTATTTGTTAGTTATATGGTACAGTAATCCAAAAATCGAATCACAAATTGCAAATTCCGAATCACTGAAATTTTAATTGAATATTAAAATTATATGTATACACATTCATCAGATACATGGAGAATCGATGAATGACATGGGGCGGAAATATTGAAAAGGGGGCAGGATACAATGCAGCAACCATCCTTTGATTCTATCAACCGCAGATTATCCATCTCGGAAATGGCACAGATTCACGATATCAGCCGTCAGACCCTGATTTATTACGACAAGATCGGTCTGTTCCGGCCGGCAATCATTGATGATGTAAACGGATATCGCTATTACAGCACACTTCAGATCCCTCTGCTCAGAGAGATTTGTTTTTTACGTTCCATCGGCATGTCTCTTGAGGATATTCGAAAACACAATGAGTATAATACCTCCACCTCAACCATTGAGCTGCTGGAATCCCAGCGCGATAAACTGACCAAACAGGTGGAGACACTTAAGGAACAGCTTCGCCAGATTGACAAACGCGTAAATGTATACCGTGATGCCGAAGACTACCACGAAGAAGACTATAAACCGGTCATCGAGCATTTCCCTGATCGCTGGGTTCTCTATCACGAGTGGGACGAAGACGACATGACACGGCATGGCTATCATTTTTCCCTGATGCGCGTATGGAATGAAGCGGAACGATATGACATTCTCCCCTCCAGACGCTGGGGCACGTTGATCTTTAAGGATGAAGTAGAACGCGGCACCCCCTTGCATAATTGCGGAGCCTGTTGTATCATAGACGAGGAAAAAATGCCCGATGTTCCGGGAATGCATCTTCTGAAAGAAGGCGATTATGTCTGTATGCCCAAATACGGCATGACCTTTAATGTAGAGCCGCTCGACAAGCTGGTGAACTGGATCAATGAAAACGGCTACGAGATCGTGGGAGATATCTACGATGAATGTCTGCTGGACACCATCTTTTACGACGACGACCATGAACTTGACTTCGGAGAATTGCAGATCCCGATACGCAGGAAGGAAACCGTCTCCATGAGTTCCTTCTCGCAGATCGTGCACGATCAACCTGACGAAAGGAGCTCCCATGGCCTATTACATCAACAAGAAAACAAAAAAACCGGTCGAAGAACCGCCTGAGAAGAAAAAGCTGAGCAGAACGATGCGATCCTTCTACCAGATTCTCGGTTGTGTCATCGTCCTGGTTATTGTGCTGATTATCTGGTTCATACGTGGCGGAGAATAAACTCTTCCATTATTCAGATTTAAAAAATACCGTAAAAGCCCCGACATGTATGTCAGGGCTTTTGTCGTATCAAAAAAGATCGTCCTATGATATAAAAGCGCACCGCGAGAATACACCAAAGCGCATTATTAATAATAATCATTTACATAGAAAAAACGCCCAGGCTGGACGTTTTTTCTATTACTGAGGGTATACAAATTTTAGATAATTAGCTTATATTACTTCCCTGATTTTCTCCTTCCGAACATATCAATCGCCACTACCGCTACAAGCACCGCGCCGATGACAATATTCTGTACCGAGGAGGTCACACCCATGATGTTCAATCCGGTGCTGATGACACAGATAACAAATGCGCCGACCACTGTTTTCGCAATCTTTCCTTCACCGCCGGAAAGACTGGTTCCGCCGATAGCCGCTGCCGCAATCGCAAGAATATTAT
>JAJQFQ010000134.1:11244-20159 GCA_021201035.1 Clostridiales bacterium | reverse complement strand
TTCTCTATCTGATCCGGCGGGGCTTCCGCAAACATACGAATTCCCTCCACCACATAAATCTGCTGCTTTCTTCGTTCTTTCGCTTTTTTTCTCAGTTGAACCAGATTTTTTACCTGGCTGTTTGATGTACTGGTAATCATAATCCCTCTGAAAAATTACATAATTTCACAAAATATACCAAAGTCTGACTCTGCCCAAACTCTGAATCCCCCGGAAACCGTTACCCTGAATTTACGCGTTAAACAGTCATGTTCACGCCAACATTGAACTGGTAATCGGATATGTCTTTTGTCATGGCAAGAGCTTCATCAATATCATAGTCGACAAATGTTCCGTTCTTATAGGCCACCAGACGATTACTCTTTCCCGCGCAGAGAAGATCCACCGCCATGGCGCCCATCGTCAGCGCATAAACGCGGTCCTTGCATGTCGGACTGCCGCCGCGCTGCATATGGCCGAGAATCGTAGCCCGGGTCTCCATGCCTGTTGCCTTCTCGAATCGCTGTGCCATGGTGATCGTATCCCCGACCCCCTCTGCATTGACGATAATATAATGCTTTTTCCCGCGTTTCTGATTCGCCATAATGTCATCGATAATCTTCTGCTCGTTATATCCGTATTTCTCCGGGACAAGGATCTGTTCTGCTCCGTTCGCCAATCCGCACCACAGCGCTATGTATCCGGCGTGACGCCCCATCACTTCGATGATACTGCATCTCTGATGAGAAGAAGCCGTATCGCGAATCTTATCAATGGCTTCCATTGCCGTATTGACCGCCGTGTCAAAACCGATCGTGTAATCCGTACAGGCAATATCCAGATCAATGGTCCCCGGAATGCCGATCGTATTGACTCCCTGCGCCGCCAGCTTCTGCGCACCGCGGAAAGAACCATCGCCTCCGATCACAACAATGCCGTTGATCCCATGCTTCCTGCAGATCTCAGCTCCCCGTTTCTGCCCTTCCTCCGTGAGGAATTCCGGACAGCGTGCTGTCTGCAGAATGGTGCCGCCGCGCTGCAGGATGTTGGAAACACTCCTTGTATCCATATCCACGATATCCTCCGCCAGCAGGCCGGTATAGCCTTTCCGGATTCCCTTTACCTTCTTTCCTCTAGCAATACTCTCACGAACAACCGCGCGAATAGCCGCGTTCATACCCGGAGCATCGCCGCCGCTTGTCAATACGCCGATTGTCTGTACTTCTTTGCACATAACAGGTCCTCCTTTACAAAACGAAATATGCTACAAAACCTCCGCTTCTGAAATCTAAGAGAAGCGGAGGTCTTCTTTATTTACGACTGAAACAACTGATTCCGTCTGTTTATTTCGTAAGGTCAGCTGCCTTTCCGGCGCTGCCGAGAACATTTGTGATCTTGTGAGCAACCATATCCTTCACAGCCTGACGCGCAGGTTTTAAATACTGACGGGGATCAAAGTGATCCGGATGCTCCGCAAAATATTTGCGGATATTACCGGTCATGGCAAGACGGATATCGGAATCGATATTGATCTTACATACGGAAAGCTCTGCAGCATGGCGAAGCTGATCCTCTGGAACACCGATCGCGCCCGGCATATTGCCGCCGTACTGGTTCACCATCTCAACAAACTCCTGCGGAACGGAAGAAGAACCGTGAAGAACAATCGGGAATCCGGGCAGTCTCTTTGTGCACTCCTCCAGAACATCAAAGCGAAGCTGAGGCTTTGTACCGGGTTTAAACTTGTACGCACCGTGTGATGTACCGATCGCAATTGCCAGAGAATCGCATCCGGTTCTGGAAACAAACTCCTCTACCTCTTCCGGACGTGTATACATCTCCTTGCCGGCCTCTACGCACACTTCATCCTCTACGCCTGCCAGCGTACCGAGCTCAGCTTCGACAACTACGCCGTGGGCATGCGCATACTCTACGACTTTCTTCGTAACTTCGATATTTTCCTCAAAAGATTTGGACGACGCATCGATCATAACAGATGTAAAACCGCCGTCGATGCAGCTCTTGCACAGTTCAAAGCTGTCGCCGTGATCCAGATGAAGGGCAATCGGAATCTGCGGGTTCTCAATGATCGCTGCCTCTACCAGCTTCACCAGATAAGTGTGGTTGGCATAAGCACGCGCGCCCTTGGAAACCTGAAGGATAACCGGGCTGTTGAGTTCTCCGGCCGCCTCCGTGATACCCTGTACAATTTCCATATTGTTTACATTGAAAGCACCGATGGCATAGCCGCCGTTATAAGCCTTCTGAAACATCTCTGTCGTTGTAACTAATCCCATGATAAGTTCCTCCTTTTTATTTAAAATTATATAGATGATTCAAGCGACAAAAGGGTATGATACTACGGATCCCCAATGTCAGAAATACGTATGCAAGCATCCGATTTCTGACCTTTTGTCCCTTGTATCATATAGATATATACTTACCTCTCACGAAGACCGTCCGGCACTTCCAGATGTTTCGGAAGACCGTCCACCATGATCGGCTGCAGCTCACCCTGAATCAGCGGCTTCGCGTAAGTAACAAACTCATCTGTCACGAAATCGCCGGCCTCACTGATCCATTCTCTCGGAACGACTCTCTCATCATTCGCGATCTTGTTGACGTCGCGAAGCGCCGTGCCGCATTTATACGGTTCCTGAGACAGTCTCTCAAAGACAACCATCAGTCCGGTCTTGCCCTCATTCGCAGCCATGATTGCCGCCTTGCCGGCCTCAAATCCCTCATTGATATCAGTCAGAGAAGCAACATGGGAGCCTGCGCGCTGCAGCGTGGAAAATTCGATCGCGCGTGTCTTGCAGCCAAACTCACCCGCTATATAACCCGCCAGATAAGAAGCAGTGCCGGACAGCTGCTTGTGACCGAACGCATCCACAAAATCAACACTGTTGCCCAGCTCGCACACATAGGTGCCGTCCGCGGTATGAATACCCTCGGAAACCGCAACCACAACAGATACCTTCTTTGCGAGAAGATCCTTCACCTTTGCCTTGAAATCATCCATATCGAAAGGAACCTCCGGCAGATAGATCAGATCCGGTCCGTCACAGTCCTCATCCTTTGAAAGAGCCGCAGCTGCTGTCAGCCAGCCTGCGTTGCGTCCCATAATCTCAACGATCGTGCACATGCCCTGCTTGAAATCAATGGTGAAGCTGTCACGAATCAGCTCCTTCATGGAAATGGCGATATATTTGGCCGCGCTGCCGTATCCCGGTGTGTGATCGGTAAGCGCAAGGTCATTATCAACCGTCTTCGGGCATCCGATGAAGCGAATCTCACTGCCTATGCTCTGCGCATACTGGGAAAGCTTGTTAATCGTATCCATGGAATCATTGCCGCCGATGTAGATAAATACCTCGATATCCAGTTCCTTCAGCGTCGCAAATACCTTCTCATAAACATCCTCATTTCCCTCAGCTGCCGGAAGTTTATAACGGCAGGAACCGAGGAAAGAAGCCGGCGTCCTCTTTAAAAGTTCTACGTCCAGATCATTCTTCACATGCTCGGAGAGATCAATGTATCTGCCCTCCAGCAGTCCCTGAATGCCGTTCAGCATACCGTAAACGGTCTTCGCTCCGCACTCTTTCGCGGTAGTGTAAACACCTGCAAGGCTGGCGTTGATTGCCGCGGTCGGTCCTCCCGACTGGCCTACGATAACATTTCTTTTCATATATAAAACCTTCCTTTCCTGATATCTATATAAACCGTGTACATTTTAATACTTTCTTCCGTTTTTTTCAATGGCTTTTTCCAAAACTTTAACATTACCTTCCCCAAGCTTTACATTTAAAAGAGAAACCAGCGCATCATCAGCCGAAACACCCATATTCGCACCCAGTTTCCGGATTGCCCGATTCTCCGACACATAAAAAACAACCAGATCCGTACCGTCCGACTCACGCAGAATATCCAGTACCTCTGACTCATGCTCCCGATAATCCTCCATCGTGTCAAACCGGATCCACAACTCACGTTTTGCTTCATCAAAAGAATAAATTTTCTCACAGATCACCTTGCCGTTTTTCTCATCCTCTACGGAAATTCTGCCCCGGACAAACACTTTTGCATCCTGTTCCATCATGCGGCTGTATTTCTCGTAATCTCTCGGGAAGACAATCACCTCCACCGTGCCATACAGATCCTCAATCGTCAGAAAAGCCATGGCCTGATTATTTTTCGTATATTTGATCGTCTTTGCAGCGATCATACCCCCGATCATCGTCCGGTCACCGTCTTTCGCTATGACTTCTCCTGTTTCTTCATCCAACACGAAGTCACTGGTCACATGAGTAATATTTTTGCGCCATTTTTCCTCATACTCTTCCAGCGGATGTCCGCTGACATAAATACCGAGCACCTCCTTTTCCATGGCAAGAAGCTCTTCCTTCGGATATTCGGGTACGTCCGGAAGCCGAATCTCAAATTGAGATTTCTCCTCCTCAGAAACAAGATCAAACAGGGACATCTGACCATCCATGGTACGTTTCCGCTCCTGTGTAACGGAATCAAGGACAGAACCGTATACCATCATCAGCTGACGTCTGCTGCCGTCCAGGCCGTCAAAAGCCCCCGCCTTGATAAAGTTCTCAATGGCTCTGCGATTTATGTCTCTTCCCGTCATACGTTCAATGAAATCCTTCAGCGAACGAAACTTTCCTGCCGATTCTCTCTCTTCTATAAGCGCCTCGATCAAAGGACGCCCCACGCTCTTAATCGCGGAAAGTCCATAGCGGATTGATGTTCCCGACACGGAGAAACCGCTCAGCCCCTCATTAATATCCGGCGGAAGCACCGCAATATCCATCTGACGGCAGACCTGAATATACTCAGCCACTTTCACTGACTTGTCAATGACAGAAGTCATCAGGGCAGCCATAAATTCCACCGGATAATAATATTTTAAAAATGCTGTCTGGTAAGAAACTACGGCATAAGCCGCAGCATGGGATTTATTAAACGCGTACTTGGCAAAATCTGTCATCTCATCAAAGATCTTATTTGCCACCTGCTCAGATATTCCGTTCGCCATACAGCCCGGAACGCCCTCATCCTCATTACCGTAAACAAAATTCCGGCGTTCGCGCGCCATCACGTCGCCCTTTTTTTTGGACATGGCACGGCGCACCAGATCACTCCTGCCCAGCGTATACCCTGCCAGATCACGCACAATCTGCATGACCTGCTCCTGATAGACAATACAGCCATACGTAGGCGCAAGAATCGGTTCCAGCTGAGGACAATCATATACAATCTCATCCGGATGGTTTTTCCCCCGGATGTAAGCGGGAATAAAATCCATCGGTCCCGGGCGATAAAGGGAAATCCCGGCGATCATATCTTCCAGACTCTGCGGTTTTAATTCCTTCATAAAGCTCTTCATGCCGGCACTCTCCAACTGAAATACGCCGTCGCATTTTCCGGTAGAGAGTGAAGCCAGAACCGCGCCGTCATTGTAATTCAGATGTTCCATGTCCAGATTGATGCCATGGGTCATCTTCACATTCGCAACAGCATCCCGGATCACCGTCAGCGTTCGAAGTCCCAGAAAGTCCATCTTCAAAAGCCCCAGTTCCTCCAGTGTCGTCATCGTGAACTGTGTCGTGATCACACCGTCCGCGCCTCTGGACAGCGGAACATACTCGTCCACGGATTTCTGGCTGATGACAACACCCGCCGCGTGCACCGACGTATGACGGGGCAATCCCTCCAGGCGCCGCGCCATATCGATCAGCTTCATCACTTTCGGATCAGATTCATACAGCCCCCGCAGTTCCGAATTCATTTTTAAAGCCTTGTCAATCGTGATCCCGAGTTCATTCGGTATCATTTTCGCAATATTATCACAGACAGCATACGGCAAATCCATCACGCGTCCCACATCCCGGATCACACCCCTTGCCGCCAGCGTACCAAACGTAACGATCTGCACGACTCTGTCTTTTCCGTATTTGCGGACAACGTAATCTATCACTTCCTGCCGTCTCTCATAGCAGAAATCAACATCGATATCCGGCATGGATACGCGCTCCGGATTCAGGAAACGTTCAAACAGAAGATTATACCGGATCGGATCCAGCTGCGTAATATCCAGCGTATAGGCTACCAGACTTCCTGCCGCACTGCCGCGCCCCGGGCCGACCGCAATGCCGTTCTCTCTGGCATACCGGATAAAATCCCAGACAATCAGGAAATAATCTACATAACCCATATTTTGACTCACACCAAGCTCATAATCCAGCTTCACGGTAAGCTCCGGAAGCCATTCCTCCGGATAGTGCCGTGTCAGTCCTTCCCGGCACAGTTTATTTAAATATTCCCAGGAGGTATATCCATCCGGCACATCAAAACGCGGCAGCTTTGTGACGCCGAACTCAATCTCCACCTGACAGCGGTCCGCAATCTTCTGCGTATTATCAATCGCCTCCGGGACGTATGAGAACAGTTCCCGCATCTCCTGTTCGGATTTCACGTAATACTGACCGCCCTCGTATCGCAGGCGATCCTCATCGCTCAGCTTTTTGCCGGTCTGCAGACACAACAGAATATCATGGGGTTCCACATCCTCCGCATAAGTATAATGCACATCGTTGGTAGCCACCAGATCTATCCCGGTGTCATCATGCATCCTCATCAGCTGCTGATTAACCAGCCCCTGTTCAGCAATGCCGTGATCCTGCATTTCAAGGAAAAAATTCCCTTGCCCAAAACATTCCTCGTAACGGTATGCCGCCTCCTTCGCCTCTTCATACATACCTCGTGTCAGATATCGCTGCACCTCTCCGGCCAGACAGGCAGAAAGCGCGATCAGTCCCTCGTGATATTTGCGCAGAATCTCCATATCCACACGGGGCTTATAATAATAACCATCAATGAAACCGGCGGATACCAGTTTCATAAGGTTGGCATAACCGGTATCATTTTCCGCAAGAAGAACCAGATGATAATAACGATCATCACCTCTGCTTTTCTCCCGGTCAAAACGGGATCCCGGCGCCACATACACCTCGCATCCGAGGATCGGCCTGATACCGGCACGCTTCGCGGCACGGTAAAAATCAATGACACCATACATGACCCCGTGATCCGTGATTGCGGCTGCAGTCATTCCGAGCTCTTTGACACGGTCTACATATTCTGTTATCTTATTGGAACCGTCAAGAAGACTGTACTCCGTGTGGACGTGTAAGTGTGCAAATGCCATCGCCATACTCCGTTTTCATTATGAAATCCAGGATATTTTATCTTAAGATTTACAAAAATCCGTAGACAAACATATATCTTTTTATTAAAATATAGTCCAATGTCCGTCCGTAAACGAAACGGAAAACCAAAAACGACTGACTATTATAATCAGCCCGATGTAATGTTGATAACTGTTTCATGGAGGTATATCATGAAAAGAATCGTTCATTTTTTTAAAAGTATTCTGCCCTGCCTGCTGATGATTCTTCTTCAGGCAGTTGTTATCATCCCCGCAGGGATTATATATGTCATTACAAATGCCGGAGACAGCGGTACAGATTTCAGCGACATCCTGAACCTGTGGACCGGCGCCGCCGCGGATGCCAGATTCAGCCAGGCTGCCAATCTGATCTACGGTCTGTTGGCTGTCCTGATTTTCGGATGCTGGTACAGCCGCGTCTTTGTTCGTCCGTTCCGCCATAAGAAGCGGGTGAACCAGCCGACCGGCTTCTCCTTCCATACTGTTATATCCATGTTGTTTCTGGCGATTGGTCTGCAGTATGTGACCATTCTGGTCGTAAATATAACGTCCTCGCTGCATCCGGACTGGCTGACCGCATACAACGCTCTGATGGAAAATGCCGGATACAGTGACCTCTCTCTTCCGTTGATCATATATTCAATTATACTGGCGCCGGTAGCAGAGGAGCTGATCTTCCGCGGCCTGATTTTCCGTTATGCCCGCTATGCACTTCCCTTCTGGATCGCCAACATCTGGCAGGCACTGCTGTTCGGACTGGTTCACGGAAACTTTATTCAGGGCATCTATGCCTTTGTGATGGGACTGTTTCTCGGATTTCTCTGCCACCGGGGAAGAGGGATTAAATACTCTATCCCCGTCCACATCATATATAATATTATCGGCGTCTGGTTTTCCGGACTGATCGAACTGACAACTCTGCTGAATTATGCTGTCTCTGTAGGACTGGGTATCGCACTTACGATTTTCGCAGTGTGGCTGTTCTACACAGACTTCACGCCGGCAGGTATGCAAAAAAACTGATCCGCGGATTTTTATTGACTATCCCTCTCTGCTATCCTAACACAACAGGATACATTTTTCCAGCCTATAATCTATGAATTCAAACTGCACCTTCTTCGTAATGGGAACAAAAAATGCTGCCATGATAATCACGGCAGCATTTTTCGATCTGACATTTTTATTTGCAAACACCTGCGGAAATCATTCGCTCTGTCACCCCCGCAGCTGCAATTTAATCCTCAGCCATCTCGACTTTGATCTTGTCCAGATGCCAGATATCATCCACATACTCCTGAATCGTGCGGTCGGAAGAGAACTTGCCCACACAGGCCACCTGACTCATCGCCATCTTCGCCCAGCGCGGCTCATCGCGGTATGCCTGTTCCACGCGCTCCTGCGCTTGTGCATAGGAACGGAAATCCTTCAGGCAGAAGTACGTATCCGCATACTGTGTATTCTCCGTGTTCAGAAGCGAATTGTACAGTTTCCGGAACAGTTCCGTATGGTTCGGAGAATAAAATCCGTTGATCAGCTGCATCAGCACCTGACGAATATCCTGATCGTTATTGAATACGTCCATCGGATTATAATCGCGGTTCCGCTCATGCTCAATGACCTCATCGGAACTCATACCGAAGATGAATATATTGTCTTCGCCTACTTCCTCAGCCATCTCCACATTCGCGCCGTCCAT
>JAJQFQ010000134.1:0-11234 GCA_021201035.1 Clostridiales bacterium | reverse complement strand
TTTTAACATGAACTTCATATTGCCTGTGCCGGAAGCCTCCTTGCTGGCCGTGGAAATCTGCTCGGAAACATCCGCCGCCGCAAAAATCCACTCTGCGTTGGAAACCTTGTAATCTTCAATAAACACGACCTTGATCTTGCCGCCGATACTCTTATCGTTGTTCACAACATCCGCGACGGAATTAATCAGCTTGATCGTCAGCTTCGCGATCTCATAGCCGGCTGCAGCCTTCGCGCCGAAAATAAATGTCCGCGGATAGAATGGCATCTCCGGATGCTCTTTGATCTTATTATACAGATACATCACATGGAGAATATTCATCAGCTGGCGCTTGTACTCATGAAGACGCTTTACCTGCACATCGAAGATAGAGTGCGGGTCAACCGCGATACCGTTGTGCTCCTCAATATACTTTGCCAGACGAAGTTTATTCTTATACTTGATATTCATAAACTCCTGCTGCGCCTTTGGGTCATCCACATAGACACTCAGCCTCTTCATCTGACTTAAATCCGTCACCCAGCCGTCGCCGATCTTATCTGTCACCCAGTCCGCCAGCAGCGGATTCCCGTGATAGAGGAAACGGCGCTGTGTGATGCCGTTGGTCTTATTATTAAACTTCTCCGGGAACAGTTCATAAAAGTCCTTCAGCTCACGTTTTTCCAGAATCTCCGTGTGCAATCTCGCCACACCGTTTACGGAAAATCCGGCCGCAATGGCAAGGTGCGCCATATGAATCTGCCCGTTGTGAACGATCGCCATCCGGCCTTTGCGTGCCTGATCATTCGGGAAATGTGATTCAATCAGCAGAAGGAATCTGCGGTTAATCTCCTCCACAATCTGATAGATACGGGGAAGCAGGCGGGAGAAAATCTCAATCGGCCACTTCTCCAACGCCTCCGCCATGATGGTGTGGTTTGTATATGCGCAGGTCTTCGTAGTCACTTCCCACGCCTCGTCCCAGCCGAGTCCCTCTTCATCCATCAGGATACGCATCAGCTCTGCCACCGCCACGGTAGGATGCGTATCATTCATCTGAATCGCCACTTTCTCATACATCTTCTTGATGTCCGGATGATATTTCTTATAACGGGCCACCGCACGCTGAACGGAAGCAGACACAAAGAAATACTGCTGTTTCAAACGCAGCTCCTTGCCCTGAATATGATTATCATTCGGATAGAGTACCTCTACCAGATTACGAGCCAGGTTCTGCTGCTCCACCGCCTTGTGGTAATCGCCCTTGTCAAAGGAATCCAGCAGGAACTCATCGGTCGGCTCCGCATCCCAGATCATCAGCGTGTTGACGACATTATTTTTATAACCGACGATCGGCATATCATAGGGAACCGCACGGATTACCTGACAATTCTCCTGAATATATCTCGTCTTGCCATTCGGCAGAAGCTCAGAGCGCACATATCCTCCGAACTTTACGGCAAAGGTATGTTCCAGCCGGCGGATCTCAAACGGATAGCCGTCCTTTAACCAGTTGTCCGGCTTCTCAATCTGATAACCGTTCTCGATTTTCTGTTTGAACATACCGTAACGATAGCGGATGCCGCAGCCGTAAGCCGCATAGCCCAGTGTCGCCAGAGACTCCATAAAGCAGGCTGCCAGCCGGCCGAGTCCGCCGTTGCCCAGAGCGGGATCCGGCTCCTGATCCTCAATGGCGTCCAGATTGATGCCCATCTCCGAAAGAGCTTCCCTCACCTGGCTGTAAGCAGTCAGGTTGATCAGGTTATTGCCCAGCGCACGCCCCATCAGGAACTCCATCGACATATAATAAACCATCTTCGGATCATCCTTGTCGAAGGTCTGCTGCGTCGCGAGCCATTGATCGATGAGTACGTCTTTTACCGTATAAGATACGCCCTGAAAAATCTCCTGCTCTGTCGCCTCGGATAATTTCTTCCGATACTGCATGCGGACATTATCCTTTACCTCAGCTTTAAACTTTTCCTTATCAAATAAAATATTATTCATTTCTCTCTACTCCTAACATAACCTCGTGCCCGTTAATATTCCATACCTTCTGATATCCGGCGGGTACATCCTCACGGATCGCTGTCGCCAGAACATCCTTTGCCATATCCTCAGCATGTGCCCGGAAAACGGCACAGATCTCCGTATCACCCTGATACGTAACAGTAATCTGGTCCATCACCTCAAAGCCGGCTTCCTTGCGCATCGTCTGAACCTTGCTGACAATCTCGCGGACCAGCCCCTCCTCAATCAGCTCAGGCGTCAGATGCGTATCCAGAACAACCGTGACATCATTGCCGCTCTCGATGGCAAACCCTTCTGTCTGCGCCACTGAGATCAGAAGATCATCCTCTGTCAGAATAATATCCTCACTGATTTCTGTCAAGACAATCGAACCATTTTGTTTTAATTTTGCATAAGCCGCCTGTCCGTCAATGGATGCCAGAGCTGACTTGATCTGACCCAGATATTTGCCGTATTTCGGACCCACAGTCCGAAGCTGCGGTTTGAATTCGTAGCTCGTGTATTCGCTGACATCCTCCCGGAACGTAACTTTTTTGATATTCAGCTCATCGGCAATAATATCAGTAAAATAATCCGGAAGGTCCACTGCGGACTGCACCAGCATTTCACCGACCGGCTGCCGGTTTTTCAGGCCGGAAGCATTCCGCGCCGCACGTCCGAGCACAACAATCTTCAGCACCTCATCCATGTTTTTCTCGAGTTCCGGATCGATCATGCTCTCGTCCGCCACGGGATAATCGCACAGATGAATGCTCCCAGGCGCATCTTTATCAATGCTGCACACCAGATTGCGGTAAATATCCTCTGTCATAAACGGAACCATAGGCGCCGCCGCCTTGCTAATCGTCACAAGCGTGGTATAAAGGGTCATATACGCATTGATCTTATCCTGCTCCATACCCTTTGCCCAGTAGCGTTCCCTGCCGCGGCGCACATACCAGTTGCTCATATCATCCACAAAAGCCTGCAGCTCACGCGCCGCCTCCGGAATACGGTAATGGCCAAGGTGATCATCCACGGTCCGCACGGTGGAATTCAGCCTCGATAACAGCCATTTATCCATGACAGACAGTTTCTCGTAATCCAGCGTATATTTTGTCGCGTCAAATCCGTCAATATTCGCATAGAGGACGAAAAACGCGTAGGTATTCCACAGAGTACCCATAAACTTGCGCTGTCCTTCCTGCACTGCTTTCCCGTGAAAACGGTTCGGCAGCCACGGTGCGGAATTGATGTAGAAATACCAGCGGATGGCATCGGCGCCATAGGTTTCCAGTGCCTCAAAAGGATCCACCGCATTGCCCTTTGATTTACTCATCTTCTGCCCGTTCTCATCCTGCACATGTCCCAGAACGATCACGTTCTCATAGGGTGCTTTGTTAAAGAGAAGGGTGGACTCCGCCATCAGCGAATGGAACCAGCCGCGCGTCTGATCCACTGCCTCCGAGATAAACTGTGCGGGGAACTGCTTCTCAAACAGATCTTTATTTTCAAAAGGATAATGATGCTGCGCAAACGGCATGGCTCCGGAATCAAACCAGCAGTCGATCACTTCCGGCACCCGGTGCATCGGCTTTCCGCACTTGGGGCAGGTGATCGTCACAGCGTCAATATACGGACGGTGCAGTTCCACATTCGCAGCCTCCGGATCGCCGCTTTTTTCAGCCAGTTCTGTCCGACTGCCGATGGACTCCTGATGACCGCATTCACACTCCCAGATATTCAGCGGGGTTCCCCAATAACGGTTCCGGGAAATCGCCCAGTCCTGAATATTCTCCAGCCAGTTGCCGAAACGTCCCTTTCCGATCGACTCCGGAATCCAGTTCACGGTATTATTGTTGCGGATCAGGTCATCACGCACCGCGGTCTCCCGGATATACCAGGATTCACGCGCATAATAAATGAGCGGCGTGTCGCAACGCCAGCAGTGCGGATATTCATGTTCAAACTTCGGCGCGTCAAACAACTTCCCCTCCGCATCCAGGTCTTTGATGATCATGGGATCCGCCTTTTTAACAAAAACGCCCGCATAAGGTGTCTCATCCGTCATCGTTCCCTTTCCGGTCACAAACTGTACAAAAGGAAGATCATATTTTCGCCCCACCTTCGAGTCGTCCTCGCCGAACGCCGGAGCAATGTGAACAATGCCGGTACCGTCAGACATCGTGACATAGGAATCACAGGTGACAAAAAACGCTTTTTTGCCCTGTCTGTCCGCTGCCTCCTTCGCGCAGGCAAACAGCGGTTCATATTCTTTATATTCCAGATCAGTTCCTTTAAATGTTTCCAGGATCTCGTAACCCTTATTACCTGTCTGGTCATCGGCAAATCGGCCGAGAACCGTATCCAGCAGAGCCTGCGCCATATAATAGGTAAAGCCGTCCCCGGCCTGAACCTTTACATAGGTATCCTCCGGATTCACACAGAGCGCCAGATTGCTCGGCAGTGTCCACGGTGTCGTTGTCCATGCAAGGAAATACGCATCCTCCCCGACGACCTTAAACCGCACGATCGCGGAGCGTTCCTTCACTGTCTTATATCCCTGGGAGACCTCCGCCGTAGACAGCGGGGTACCGCAGCGCGGACAGTAGGGCACGATCTTAAAGCCCTTATAAAGCATACCTTTGTTCCAGATCTGATTTAACGCCCACCACTCCGATTCAATAAAATCATCATCATAAGTCACATAAGGGTCATCCATATCCGCCCAGAAACCGACGGTATTAGAGAAATCCTCCCACATGCCTTTATACTTCCAGACAGACTCCTTACATTCTTTGATAAACGGCTCCATGCCGTACTCTTCTATCTGTTCCTTGCCATCCAGACCGAGCTTCCGCTCTACCTCCAGCTCCACGGGAAGTCCGTGCGTATCCCAGCCGGCTTTGCGCGGAACCATCTTGCCCTTCATCGTCTGATAACGGGGAATCATATCCTTGATAACGCGCGTCAGCACGTGGCCGATATGCGGTTTGCCGTTCGCGGTCGGCGGCCCGTCATAAAAAGTATATGTCTCGCAGTCCCTGCGGTTTTCCATGCTCTTTCTGAAAATGTCATTTTCCCGCCAGAACTGTTCGGTTTTCTTCTCACGTTCCACGAAATTCATATTGGTCGAAACCTTTTCGTACATAAAAAAGTCCTCCTTGAAATCGAAAAACTCCCATCCGAAAAGGATGAGAGCGCCTGCTTTCACTATACCACCTGTTCGAAGTACACGGCTCCTTTGCCGTCGCCGGATACCCTGTCCTGTAACGGAGGAACAACCGTCAGTCTCTACTCTGTGTATCAAGGCATCCGGACAGCAAATCGAAATCCGCCCGCAAATGATTCGTCCGATATGGTCAGATATACATTTGGAAACTGCAGCTCAGAAGGGATATTCAGCTGGAGATACTGGTACCGGCTCACACCGTCCCGGTTCGCTGCAAAACGTTCTCTGTCAGCTTACTGTCTTCGTCAATGCTTTTTCTCTGGTGATTCAATTTTAACCAAATCAAAAAAATTATACTGGCTGGCAAAATAAATGTCAACCTGTTCTTTTAAAAAAACATGTTTGCCATATCGTATTCACAGCACTTCTCAGCAAAAGATTCTTTACACATTTGTAAAAAGGGAGTATAATGTATGAAATTAAGAACAGGAGAGAGCCGACAACACCGGTTCAGAAAACATATGAGATCACAGAACCTTACACTACTTACAGACTTATATGAGATCACCATGATGCAGGGCTACTTCAAAACCGGCAACAAAGACATTGTTATTTTCGATGCTTTCTACCGCATGAACCCATCCGGCAGCGGCTATTCCATTGCCTGCGGACTCGACCAGGTAGTCGATTACATCAAAAATCTCCAGTTCACCACGGATGACATCCGCTATCTGGAGAGTCTTCATATGTTTGACGATGACTTTTTAAAATACTTAAGCACATTCCGGTTTTCAGGAAGCATATACGCCATTCCGGAGGGAACGGTTGTCTTCCCCCGGGAACCGCTTCTGAAAGTCATCGCCCCCATCATGGAAGCACAGCTGATTGAAACAGCCATCCTGAACATGATCAACCATCAGAGTCTGATTGCCACTAAAGCAGCCCGGGTCTGTTACGCGGCGCAGGGCGACGGTGTGATGGAATTCGGTCTTCGCCGCGCACAGGGTCCTGATTCCGGTATTCTCGGCGCACGCGCGGCTGTGATCGGCGGATGCAGAGGCACATCCAATGTCCTTGCCGGGCAGACTTTCAACATCCCTGTTCTGGGCACTCACGCACACAGCTGGATCATGAGTTTTCCGGATGAATACACAGCCTTTAAAACATACGCAGAATTATACCCGGATGCCTGCACTTTGCTTGTCGACACCTACGACACATTGAAATCCGGTCTGCCGAACGCCATCCGCGTCTTCAGGGAAATGCGCGAATCCGGCAGGGAACTGAAAAACTACGGCATTCGTATGGACAGCGGCGATCTCGCTTATCTTTCCAAAAAAGCACGGCGGATGCTGGATGACGCAGGTTTTACGGATGCCGTCATCTCCGCCTCCAATGATCTGGACGAATACCTGATTCAGGATCTGAAGATCCAGGGAGCGAAAATCACCTCCTGGGGTGTCGGCACCAGTCTGATCACATCCAAAGACTGGCCGGCTTTCGGCGGTGTGTACAAGCTTGCCGCCATACAGGATGAGGACGGACAGTTTGTCCCGAAAATCAAACTCTCCGAAAACACGGAAAAGGTCACAAACCCCGGAGATAAAGAAATCTACCGCATCTACGATAAAGCCAGCGGCAAAATTCGCGCTGATCTGATCTGTCTGGCCGACGAAAGCTTCGACGAATCACAGGATATGGTTCTTTTCGATCCCAACGAGACATGGAAGCGTACACGGATTCCCGGCGGCACATATACCATGCGCAGGCTTCTCGTACCTGTTTTTGACGAGGGAAAATGTGTCTATACATCTCCCACTGTTCTGGAAATACAAAAATACTGTACCGAAGAGAAAGCGACTCTGTGGGATGAAAACATGCGTTTTGTCAATCCGGCCAAAGTATATGTAGATTTATCAGACAAGCTGTATCATATGAAACAGAAGGTATTAAATGAACTGAGCGCGGCAAAATACCGCGCCTGATAACATAGCGAACGACAGAAATACTTTCTCAATGTAAGATTCTGCATCTCACACGGATGTCAGACAGAATAAATACATGAACAAAAACGAAATCTTCCCCGTAGATAATACCCGCGAAGATTTTGTTTTCGTTCACAACCGGACTCTCACTCATCCTGTCTGAACCCATTTATCAAATCCACCGGTATTCGAAAGTGAACTCCCGGTCACTGCCTCTCAGAGCACTGTACCTGAGCACTTTACTCACACACATCATCATCTGATAATTTCTGTGCTTCCTCCTCCATCACCATCTCCAGATGAGACATCGTGTCGAGGATTTTTATCACATTATCCTTTCCGATCCGTTCTACGATATTTTCGCAGTATCTGCGCAGAATATTCTGCTGACAAATCATAGCCTCCCGGCCCGTCTCAGAAATGTATATGTATGTACCTTTGCGCTGCTCCTGATCATGCTCCCAGTAAATATATCCCTTATCCTGCAGATTCTGCACCATCTGAGAAACCCTGTTGATCGGGCGATCCAATTCTTCACTGATCTCACTCAGATACACCTTGGTCTCCGGATTATTGAACCCCATGCGATGTCCGAGCTTCGCGAGAATCATGTAATCCGATACGGATATGTCCTTAAAGACAAGATTCAGATGATCCGCATCCAACGAATAACGGGTCTTAATGATCCGGTCGCTTAATTCCAATATATCCTTTTCCTGCCTGTTTTCCGCCATAGAATACACCTCCTTCTATCATACTATTCAACAATGTTCACGAAAATCACCACATTCGGTTTATACAGAGATATCTGCTCTTTCATTCTTCAAAAGATATATTTAAAATAGCACAAAAATATTTATTTTTTATGTATTTCCTGTAAAATTTCCCTAAAATATTGAGAAATTTTTCACAATCATTTGTTCAATATCTTACATGCTGAAAAAACAGTTTCCGGAAGATATCCTGACATTCGAGGTATTAACGGCTCATCTCAATTGATTTTTTCACACAGGCCCGCTGCCCCTCAATCACAGCGCTGCGAATTCCCGCCTTTTCCAGAACCGCAACCGCTTCAATCGTCGTACCGCCCGGCGAGCATACCATATCCTTCAGTTCACCCGGATGCCTGCCAGTATCCAAAACCATCTTTGCAGAGCCAAGCACAGACTGCGCTGCGAACTTGTAGGCCTGTGCACGCGGCATGCCGTCCGCAACTGCCGCATCTGCCATTGCCTCAATAAACATATAGACATAGGCCGGTGAAGAACCGCTCACGCCTACCACCACATCCATCAGTTTCTCAGAGATGATCTCAGACTCTCCGAACGTGTTGAACAAAGCCTGAACCTCAGCTAACTCCTCATCCGTCACAAGGTCATTTCTGCAAAGAGCGCTCATCGAAGCACCGACCAAAGCCGGCGTATTCGGCATTGTCCGAATCAGTTTCACCGGTTTTCCAAAACCTTTGAGTATCTTTTCAATCGTCTGACCGGCCGCAATTGATACAACAACTGCGTCTTTTTTCAGAGAATCCCGAATTTCCGGCAATATAATCTCAAACATATTCGGCTTGACCGCCAGAAACAGGATATCCGCATTGGAACTGATCTCAAGATTCTCCGTCGAAGCCTGTATCCCAAATGTCTCTTTCAACCTCTGTACGGAAGCTTCGCTTTTATCCGAAGCGATAATGTGATCGCTGTCTGCAGCCCCTGAGGAAATCAGTCCTCCGATGATGGCGGATGCCATGTTGCCTCCGCCGATAAATCCGATAATTTTGTCTGTCATTCTGCACATCCTCCTTTTACTTCCCATCCTGTGATTTGAGTGACAAAAGGCTTCAAAAGTTTGCGTCAGCGCTCTCCTTTGAAGCCAATTTGTCATTATGATCCAACATTCCGGTCAATCAACAAACTCCGAAACAGCTGTGTCTTTGCACGGCGTTGCCGCTGCCGTCATCAAAAATCCGTAAAATTCTTCTCCTTGCGTTTTTCAAGGAAAGCGGTCATTCCCTCTGTCTTATCATGTGTGGAGCAGGTCAGCCCGAACAGGTTCGCCTCATACTCAACCGCATTTTTGATATCCATATCATAACCGTTATTGATTGCTGCTTTCGCAAGAGATACCGCGTAGCTGGCATTGCGGGCAATTTTCCCTGCCATTTTCTTCGCGGTCGCCATCAGTTCCTCCTGCGGAACCACTTTATTCACCAGACCGATCCGATAGGCCTCCTGTGCGTCGATATTTGTGCAGGCAAAGATCATCTCCTTCGCGCGTCCCATGCCAACCAGACGGGCCAGTCTCTGCGTACCGCCAAAGCCCGGGATAATACCAAGACCCGTCTCCGGCTGTCCGAACAGAGCATTTTCAGACGCGATACGGATATCACATGCCATACAGATCTCACAGCCGCCGCCCAGTGCAAAGCCATTAACCGCCGCAATCGTCACCTGACGCATATTCTGCAGCTTAAAGAACGGCTCCGAAGCGCGCATACCGAAAGCACGTCCCTCTGCGCCGGTGAAATTCACCATTTCGGAAATATCCGCTCCGGCCACAAAAGACTTCTCGCCGGATCCGGTCAGAATGACAACTTTGATCTCATCATTCGCCTCGATCTCACCCAGAACCTGATTCAATTCCGTGAGCGTCTCACTGTTTAATGCGTTCAGCGCTTTCGGTCTGTTGATCGTGAGAACGGCAACCGGTCCTTCTGTTTCCAGTAATAAATTATTCATCGTCTTACCTCCTGCTACTATTGATTATAAATACCATCTGAAAATATCAGATTTATTATACAACAAAGCTGTTAAAAAATAAACATAAATATCAATATTTTTGACTTCACGGCTGCTTCCATGTTATGATTTGAGCGACAAAAGGGTATGATACCCGGGTCAAAAAAATATACAACAGGAGAGATAATCACATGTTACAGGATTTTGACCTGCAGATTCTGACCGGGCCCCTGCTGCAATGGTATGCGGGCCATGCCCGTTCGCTTCCCTGGCGGGAGAATATTACCCCCTATCGGATCTGGATGTCTGAAATTATGCTGCAGCAGACGCGCGTGGAAACGGTAAAACCATATTTTGAACGTTTCATGCGCGAGCTTCCCACAATACAGGATCTTGCGGAATGTGAGGAGGATCGTCTGCTGAAGCTATGGGAAGGTCTGGGCTACTACAACCGCGTACGGAATATGCAGGAAGCCGCAAAAACCGTTCTCGCGCAATATGGCGGCGAACTCCCCGCTGACTACGAAAAGCTGTTAACGCTGAAAGGTATCGGTCACTATACAGCCGGTGCCATCAGTTCCATCGCTTACGGCATCCCCATGCCGGCGGTTGACGGAAACGTACTCCGCGTCATCATGCGCGTCACCGCGGACGATTCCGACATCCTGAAACAGTCCGTCAAAACCGATGTGGAACGCCGTCTGGCGGAAATCATTCCCTCAGAACATGCAGCAGCATTCAATCAGGCCCTGATGGAACTCGGAGCCATCGTCTGTCTGTCCGGCGGCGATCCCCTCTGCAGCGTATGTCCGTGGAACACGGTCTGTGAAGGGAAAAAACAGGGTATCCATCTGCAGCTTCCGACACGAAAAAAAGCAGCCCCGCGCCGCTGTGAGGATCTTACAATCCTCATCATTCGGGACGATAACAGAATTGTTCTGCACAAGCGCCCTGAAAAAGGTCTCCTCGCCGGTCTGTATGAGCTTCCCAACAAACCCGGACACCTGACACAGGACGAAGCGGTCCGGGCCGTACAGCAGATGAATCTGCACCCGCTTCACATCCGGAAACTGGAGGATTCCAGACATATTTTTTCCCACATTGAGTGGCATATGATCGCTTATATGGTACAGGTCGATTCCCTGACCCGCGATGAGTCAGGACTTCTCTTTCTGACCCTCGAAGATGCAAGGACAAATTATCCGATTCCATCGGCATTTTCCGCCTATACGAAATATATTTCCGATCTGACGTTTTATAATTAGCAGCCGAAACAGAGAGGAAGCCGATGCTTTCGCATCGGCTATACATGAAAAAGATTTATAAAAAGGAATGTGTGATATTTCGTAT
>JAJQFQ010000164.1 GCA_021201035.1 Clostridiales bacterium | reverse complement strand
GTCAAAGTATTGTAAAATATTGGTAACCCCGAATCATTACGGGACATGAAAGCACAAAGAGGGAAAACCATGCATTTTGAACTTGCCGGGAAAAAAGTCAGGCTGCTGGCCGCGGCAGTCACGGCGTTTGTCATTATTTTTGTTGCGGTACATTATAAGAAATATCTGGATCCGGAGTTGGATCTGAATCACGGATATGCGTTATTTATCCTTTCTATGGTCGGCGGCGTCGGCGCCGGACTGCTTATTGCGGTGCGCTCGTGGGCGGATGAGAAGTATAAGATGCTGGCGAATACGGTATTGTTTTTTGTGATGCCGATTTTCAGCATGCAGATGGTGGAATGTTTCAACGGCAATTTCATCTGGAATTTTTCAGTAAAGACCGGACTGGCCAATTACATGATTTATCTTGTGTTTTACCTGATTTTGTATCTGATCACGGGCAGATATCATATTTCCGCTCTGGTCGTGAACATCTTTCTCTATGTCTGGTCAATAATCAACTATTATGTTGAACTGTTTCAGGGTACACCGTTTCTACCTTCGGATATCGTGACGATCCGGACGGGACTCAATGTCGCTGATGGATATACGTATGAGCTGAGCTGGAATATCCTGCTGGGTTCCATTATCTTTCTCCTGATTTATCTGTTTAATAAACGGTGCGTAAGCATGAGACCGCAGAAGCTGAAATTCAGGCTGGCCTCCAAGCTGGCGACGGTTGGCTATCTGGCGGTTGTGCTGATTTCCTTCTTTTTCACGGATTTTTCGACCAATATGGGGTACAAGCCGGATTTCTGGAATCAGGCCAGAGGGTATCACAAGACGGGATCTTTTTTCAATTTCTGTCTGAATACGAAATATCTGATTGTGCAGAAGCCGTCCGGCTATGACGCGGAAGCGGTGGATGATTATATAACGGATACCCTGGAAGAGGCCGGTGTGGATCCCGACAGTGATACATCCATGAACCTTCTGACGGGTGAGAATGATTATACGGCATCTGAGGATGGAGAAACGCCCAATATTATTTATATTACGAACGAGTCCTGGGCGGATTTGGGCAATCTGGGCGATCTGGAGACAAATGAGGACTATATGCCGTTTATACACAGCCTGACAGAGAATACGATCAAAGGATATGTGACCGTTCCGGTATTTGGCGCAGGAACCAGCAACAGCGAATACGAGGCGCTGACGGGGAATACGATCTCCTTCCTGCCGGCCGGGTGCAACGTTTACCAGTCTTATCTGGACAGTGAGACGCCGTCTCTGGTATCGACGGTCTCCTCTCTCGGATATTCCCTGACGGCATTTCATCCGTATTACCGTTCCGGCTGGAACCGCGAGTCGGTTTATTCACTGCTTGGTTTTACTGATTTTATCAGTCTGGAGAATATTGTCGATGAGGATATTATTGAAACCCATAAAAAGAACTCCAATGTGATCGAGTATGAAAATCTGCTGAAGGAGCGTTATGATGATGGAGATGAGATGCTTTTGCGCCGTTTTATCAGCGATTCTTATGATTACAAACTGATCGAGGAGATGTATGAGGAGAGAGATGATTCCGAACCGTTCTTCGTGTTTAATGTAACGATGCAGAACCACGGTGGTTATTCCGTGTCTTACAGTAATTTTTATCAGGAAATCTATACGACAAACCTGTCGACGTCTTATACAAAAGCTAACCGGTATCTTTCTCTGATTAAAGAGACGGATGAGGCTTTTGAGGAGCTGGTGGAGTATTTCTCTAATGTGGATGAGCCGACGGTGATCTGTATGTTCGGCGATCATCTGCCGAGCATAGAGACGGAGTTTTATGAAGAGCTGCTCGGATCGGATCTGGATAATCTGACAACGGAGCAGGAGATGCTCCACTATGAGACGCCGTTTGTGATATGGGCGAATTATGATATCGAGGAGGCTGAGGTGGAGAGTATCAGTGCGAATTATCTGTCCACCCTGCTTTCACAGGTGGCGGGACTGCCGATGACACAGTATAATAAATATCTTTCGGTACTGTATCAGACGCTGCCGGTTATCAGTACGGTGGGATATGTTGATTCCGACGGTACATGTTATTCGGCATCGGAAGAAACTCCGTATGAGGATATTCTGCATCAATATAACTGTATCACATATAACTGCCTGCTGGATGAAGATAACCGGGAGGAGTCTCTGTTTTACCTGGTTGAATAATATGGCGTTTTATGTCAGAAAGAAAAACAGTTATGTTTATGAAATCGGCACGGCGGGCAGCTGTGCCGATTTTTGACGGCGCCTGATTAGGATGACCTAACGGCGCGAGAAAAACTCTTTTCAGTTTATGAAAGATATGATATACTAATGCGTAAGTGACAAAATACGGAGGGTGCGCGGCTGTCTGCACGGTGTTCGCGGGAACATTATATGGCGGGCGAAACGCAGTCTGCTGATGCAGCAGACCGGATATATGTATGGGTCAAAACATCAAATTAAAAGGTAAGTTGAAGAGTTATATAACGCTGCCGCTGTGGCTGACCATTCTGTTTGCTGCCCTGACAGTCTGGATCTGGTATCTGGACTGGAAAGCGGGTTTGCTGTGTGCGGTATTTGTTGCCGTATATTTCATTCTGATGTGGTTTTCTTATCAGCGCAGCCGGCATGTGATCCTGAATGAGATGATCGATTTCGCTACGCAGTATGGGAAGGTTCAGAGACGGCTTCTGGATGATTTCGAGATTCCCTATGCGATTCTGGATCAGAATGCCAGGCTGATGTGGATGAACCGGCAGTTTGATGAGGTTGCGGGGAAACAGAAAAGCCGTCATCCGTCGATTACTTCTATTTTTCCTCAGATTACAAAGGACAGACTTCGTAAAGAGGATCGGCTCACCCTTAAGATTACGAAGGATGATCGGATTTTCCGTGCCAGTGTCAGCAAGGTTTTCTTTTCCGATGTGCTTGACAGCAGTACCGGACTGGAGGGCGCAGACCCGGATCAGTATCTGACGGTTATATATTTATTTGACGAGACGCTCCTGAATCAGTATTTGAGAG
>JAJQFQ010000067.1:870-3079 GCA_021201035.1 Clostridiales bacterium | reverse complement strand
TTCAAGGCTTGGAGCGATTTCCTGACTGTATCAGCTGTCAAAGACAGGATTATAACATCTGCCTGTCATTTTGACAATTTCCAACCGGAGCATTTTTTGTTTCATAGGACGAATTTTCCTATGAAACGAAAAATACTGCGTTACAGGAATTATCTCCTGTAAACGCAGCATCATTCACTCACAGACGCTTCACGAAAAGTGCACGCACCGCATTCAGCACCGCGATCACCATCACTCCCACATCCGCAAAGATCGCCATCCACATATTCGCGATACCAAGTGCGCTCAGGATCAGGCAAAGCACCTTGACTCCGATCGCAAAATACATGTTCTGATAAACGATCCGGACACATTTTCCGGAAATCCGAATCGCCCTGGATATTTTGAGCGGGTCATCATCCATAAGCACAACATCCGCCGCTTCAATCGCCGCATCCGAGCCGAGAGCCCCCATGGCAATCCCGATATCCGCTCTGGCCAGCACCGGAGCGTCATTGATACCGTCGCCGACAAAAGCAACCTTTTCTTTCCCGCGCTTCTGAGCAAGAATCTCTTCCACCTTAGCCACCTTGTCAGCCGGAAGCAATTCACTGTACACTTCCTGAATACCAAGTTCTTCTGCCACCTGTCCGGCGGCCTGTCCGTTATCCCCGGTCAGCATAACCATCCTTGTAATACCAATGCGTTTCAGTTGCCGAACCGCTTCTTTCGCGGTCGGTTTCAGGACATCCGATATCAGAATCCGCCCCTCATAATCACCATCGACCGCAACATGTACCACAGTTCCCGTCTGACGGCAATCCTGATATACGACGCTCAGCTTTTCCATCAGCTTCGTATTCCCGACTGCCACTTCCCGCCCGTCTACAACGGCGACCACGCCGTTTCCGCTGATCTCCTTAATATCCGTCACACGATTGCGGTCAATGGTTTTCCCGTACGCCTTCCTCAGACTTTTACTGATGGGATGAGAGGATGCACACTCCGCATGCGCCGCGTAATCAAGCAGTTCTTCCTCAGACATCCGATGACAGCAGATGTCACTCACTTCAAAGACTCCCTTTGTCATGGTACCCGTCTTGTCAAACACAACGCATGTGGTCTGCGAAAGTGCCTCCAGATAATTAGACCCCTTGACAAGAACGCCCTGTCCGCTCGCCCCGCCGATGCCGACAAAAAAACTGAGCGGTATGCTGATCACCAGGGCGCAGGGACAGCTGATCACTAATGACGTCAACGCACGATAGACCCACTGGTTCCATTCCGGCGGCAGTCCCATCGCCAACCGGATGAGCGGAGGCGCGACAGCCAGCACCAGTGCCAGGCCGCAGACTGCCGGCGTATAATACTTCGCAAACCGGGAGATGAAATTCTCCGACCGCGATTTCCTCGAACTGGAATTTTCCACAAGCTCCAGAATGCGGGAAACCGTAGATTCACCGAATTCACGCATTGTGCGAATCTTCAGCAGACCGGTCATATTCACACATCCGCTGATCACCTCATCCCCCTCTGCCGCACGGCGCGGCAGACTCTCACCGGTCAACGCGCTGGTATCAAGCGAGGAGGTCCCGTTGATAATCACACCGTCGATGGGTATCTTCTCCCCCGGCTGCACAACGATCACCGTACCGACTTCCACTTCATCCGGATCGACCTGCACCAGCACGCCATCCCGTTCCACATTCGCATAATCCGGACGAATATCCATGAGATCACTGATATTTCTGCGGCTTTTACCCACGGCATAGCTCTGAAAGAGTTCACCGATCTGATAAAAAAGCATAACCGCCACGCCCTCCGTATATTCACCCAGAACCATCGCGCCGACCGTCGCCACAGCCATCAGAAAATTCTCATCAAACACCTGACGATTCCGAATACCCCGAAACGCTTTCCGCAGTATATCATAACCGATTAACAGGTACGGAATCAGGAAAAGCAAAAGCCGAACATAACCATCAGCAGGAAAGCGGGCAAACACGATCATCAAAGCTGCCGCCAGAATGATGCGGACGAAAACCTTTTTCTGTTTTCTGTTCATAAATAATCATTCTTCCTTTCATACGTATCGCAAGATCGTCTTTTTTCAGAAAAAGATATCACAGTCATCCTCAACCCTTTTACAATTCTTCAGCACGGCCGGCATAACTGTCTTCGGATCCTGTCTGTCCTCAAACTCAACGATCATCTTCAAAGTCATAAAATT
>JAJQFQ010000067.1:0-860 GCA_021201035.1 Clostridiales bacterium | reverse complement strand
GCGCGCCCCATACGCACCGCACCTCCCCACCGACAAAACATCCACGACCGCGTTCTTAACGCCCGCGGTACTCTTCGCGGCCTCCTCCATCTTGTTCGCACAGTTTGCACAGTCAACATCAATTTTGTACGTTTTCTTCATGATACATTTACCGGAATATCCGGCGTCCTCCTTCTTTCATTCTCTACACATACGGGTTATTGTTCCTGCTGCCACTTAACCTTTTCAGCAGCGCAGATATATTTTAACATATGAACGATTGTTCATTTGTTTGTATTATACCATTATAGTATTATTTGTCAATAAAAATCAGGCAAAAATCTGGTATACTGTCCGTAAACATGGAAACCCCAAAACATAAAACGTAAAAAAACTAATACATAAAGAAAAAAAATATTGACATTCAGATTTCCATGCCATATAATATGTTTTGCGTCACGAACAGACGCATCAATATGAGGTGTAGGACAATAGAATTCGGGGTGTGGCTCAGCTTGGCTAGAGCGCCTGGTTTGGGACCAGGAAGTCGCAGGTTCGAATCCTGTCACCCCGATTGATGATTATGCGGGTGTAGTTCAATGGTAGAACACCAGCCTTCCAAGCTGGATACGTGGGTTCGATTCCCATCACCCGCTTCTTATTTTTTGGCGGGAAACCTTGATTTTACTAAGGTTTCCCGTCTTTTTCTCTTATCGGAAATTCGGTACGATTGGTACGATTTGAAATAAGGTAGATTTCTGTGTTTTATAATGCTAATGCCCGATCAATTTCAAGTGCCTGTACTTCTTTTGAAGTCCGGTCAAAATTTGTTATCCCGCAAATTATCTTCCCCCAGATTGCATATGTTCCCGGCAAAATAA
>JAJQFQ010000034.1 GCA_021201035.1 Clostridiales bacterium | reverse complement strand
CATAACGCACCTTCCCGTATCTTCGCTCCATATAACTCCCGAGACAGATCAGCAGAATCAGATTATTCACCAGATGCGCTAATCCGAAATGAATAAAGGATGATGTCAGCATCCGGTACCATTGTCCCTCCAGCAATACGGCATACGGATACATCGCACCGTGGTCATACATAAACATCGCATCTGTCGTATCGCCCAGGATCTCCAGAATCACATAAACAGCCACGTTAATCATGGCAAATATCATATTAACCGGTGTTATATACCGGTTTTCTTCCATCCGATTCGACATGCCATTTCCTCCGTTTCCCCTGCAGCACAGTTCAGACACCACGGCACGTAAAAATAATTTCAAACGTGCAGGAATATGTTTCTGAAACCGTTGTATAGTGGATTAGTATACCACATTTATACCCGCTGCGGGGAATTTTTTATCGGATAAGAAAATTTATCTCCCTGCACCGCCAATCTGACGCCTTTAAAATAACTCCGGACATTTTACTGGATTATTATTCCGTAAAGTGTTACAATCATCTCCGATGTAAGCGTTATGCTGAACAATTACACAACAGATATCATCAGAAAGGACGCGAATCAACATGGAACAGGAAATCCACCAGCAATTTTTAACAGGCGAGCGTGCGCTGTTTCACACAGAGGATCTGAATATTTACGATACAATATTTGACGACGGCGAATCCCCGTTGAAGGAAAGCAGCCGCATTACTTTAAAAAACTGTATGTTTAAATGGAAATATCCGCTTTGGTACTGCGATCACATCGAGGCAGAGAGAACGACATGGTTCGAGATGGCGCGTGCAGGCGTCTGGTATACAAACGATATTTCTGTAAAAGACTGTGTCATCGAGGCGCCGAAGAACTTCCGCCGCTGCACAGGACTGACACTGGAAAATGTTTCCTTCTCAAATGCCGCAGAAACTCTCTGGAGCTGCACGGACGTCACCATGAAACAGGTTTATGCAAAGGGCGACTATTTCGCGATGAATTCGGAGAACATAGATGCGGAGGATTTTACGCTGGTCGGGAACTACTCCTTTGACGGCGTGAAAAACGCTGCGATCCGAAATGCCCGGATGCTCTCAAAGGATGCCTTCTGGAATTCAGAAAATATCACAGTTTATGATTCCTTTATCTCCGGAGAATACCTGGGCTGGAATTCCAAAAACCTGACGCTGGTCAACTGCACGATAGAGAGCCTGCAGGGCATGTGCTACATCGACCATCTCGTCATGAAAAACTGCAAACTGATCAATACGACACTGGCCTTCGAATATTCATCAGTTGAAGCAGACATTAACAGTAAAATCGACAGCGTGCTGAATCCGGCCTCCGGTACGATCACGGCAGAACAAATCGACGAGCTGATCATCGAAAAGGATAAGATTGATCCGTCCAAAACCGTGATCACATGCAGAGCTTCAGACTTACGAAACACAAAACAGAAAGGAATCTCCCATGAAATATGATTTTGATACAATCATCGACCGAAAGGGCACGAGCACCTGGAAGTGGAAAGTCGGCGCCAATGAACTTCCCATGTGGGTGGCTGACATGGACTTTCAGACCGCGCCAGAGATCCGCGAAGCCATACAAAAACAGCTCGATCACGGTATCTTCGGTTATTCCTTTATTCCGGAAGAATGGTATACATCCATCATGGACTGGTGGCAGGAACGTCATGGTCTTACCATGAAGAAGGACTGGCTGGTTTTCTGTACCGGTGTCATCCCCGCCATCTCCTCCTCAGTCAGGAAACTGACTACCCCCGGTGAAAACGTGGTCATCCAGACGCCGGTATATAATGTTTTTTTCAACTGTATCCTCAACAACGGACGAAATGTACTGGAAAACCGCCTGATCTACGACCCGGTCACTGCTTCCTATCGAATCGACTGGGATGATCTGGAGACAAAGCTGGCCGATCCGCAGACTTCTATGATGATTCTGTGCAATCCGCACAATCCCATCGGGAAAATCTGGGATCGGAAAACGCTTGCCAGAATCGGCGCACTCTGTGAGCGGCACCATGTGATTGTCATATCCGATGAGATTCACTGTGACATCACTGAACCGGGACGGGATTACATCCCATTCAGTTCTGTGTCAGAAGCATGCCGCGATAACAGCATCTCCTGTATCTCACCGACCAAGGCATTCAATATCGCCGGTCTTCACAGTGCCGCGGTGATGATATCGAACGAAGTTCTGCGTCATAAAGTATGGCGCGCGCTGAATACCGATGAGGTCGCGGAACCAAATTCTTTCGCTACAGCTGTCAGCATCGCCGCTTTCACGCAGGGCGGCGCATGGCTGGATGAACTGCGCGCTTACATCTCCGGCAACCGCAGACTGGTCAGCGAATTCATCCGGACTGAGATTCCGCAGCTTCAGATGGTTCCTTCGGAGGCCACTTATCTGCTCTGGCTGAACGGCACGAATCTGCCGAACCCCGGCGACAGGCTGGCCTCTTTTATCCGCAAAAAAAACCGGACTGTATCTTTCCGACGGATCCGACTACGGGAAAAACGGGAAAGGGTTTCTTCGAATGAATATCGCATGCCCGCGCACTCTTGTGGAGGACGGACTGCAGAGACTGAAAGCCGGTGTTGAGGCCTGCGAAACTTTTCGAACATAACATCAACTCCGGCGAAAATTTATCTTAAAAATATGTAAAAAATTTCATTTTCTCTTTTCCAACGCATAAAATCATGATATGCTTTCCATACAAATTTTCATGCGTTGCTGACGCAGCGCACCAACATTCACGAAAGTCATCCAATAGACAGCCTCTTAGCCGTGCAAGCACGTCACGAGCCTGTCTATTGATGACACTTTCATAATACATTTATACAAAAAGGAGGATAAACATATGGGCAGAGCAGGCGGTGGCGGCGGCCACTCGGGCGGCGGTCATTCCATGGGCGGCATGGGCGGTATGGGCGGTTCCAGGCCCGGCGGCAGCATGGGCGGCGGTCGTTCAGGCGGCGGTCATTCAGGCGGTACGGGCGGTTCCAGGCCCGGCGGTGCAGGCGGCCCCAGACCCGGCGGTGCAGGCGGCCCCAGACCCGGCGGTCCGGGCGGCC
>JAJQFQ010000212.1 GCA_021201035.1 Clostridiales bacterium | reverse complement strand
TCCTTCCCGCGAAGAATATTCTCTTCCTTAAACTCATGACGAAACCACTGGTTGATTTTATTGCGCGCCTGCGGGCTTTTCACGATATTCAGCCAGTCGCGGCTGGGTCCTTTGGAATTCGCCGAAGTCACGATCTCAATCTGATCCCCGTTGCAAATCTTGTAATCGATCGGAGCCAGCTTGCCGTTGACCTTCGCGCCGACCATTTTATTTCCGACCGCGCTGTGAATACTGTAAGCAAAATCAATTGTCGTCGATCCCATGGGCAGGGATTTGACATCACCGTTCGGTGTAAAGCAGAATACCGTATCCGAAAACAGATCCAGATCCGTCTTCAGCAGACTCATAAACTCCTTATTATCTGAGGTACCCTGCTGCCATTCCAGAATCTGGCGCAGCCAGCTGAGTTTCTCCTCCTCACCGCCGATGGCGTTGCCGTTATTCGCTTCTTTATATTTCCAGTGCGCCGCGATACCATACTCCGAAGTGCGGTGCATCTCCTCCGTTCGAATCTGGATTTCAAAGGGTCTGCCTTCCGGTCCGATCAGTGTCGTATGAAGAGACTGGTACATATTCGGCTTCGGCATGGCAATATAATCCTTAAACCGACCCGGAATCGGCGTATAGTGTTCATGAATAACGCCCAGCGCCGCATAGCAATCCTTCACATCCTCTACGATAATCCGGATCGCAAACAGGTCATAGATCTGATCCAGAGTCTTATTCTGATTCACCATTTTCTTATAAATACTGAAAAAGTGCTTTGCCCGGCCCATAATACTTGCGCGAATTCCGGCCTCCATGATCACCTGGCTGACCTCTGACACCAGAGAGTTGATATGCTCTTCCCGGACGGATTTTCGTTCCGCCACCTGCTTCACCAGATCATAATAAGCTTCCGGCTCCAGATATTTCAGAGCCAGATCGTCCAGTTCAATTTTTATTTTTGAAATGCCGAGCCGCTGCGCGATCGGCGCATAGATATCCATCGTCTCCCGCGCCTTCTCCTTCTGCTTCTCCAGCTTCATATACTGCAGCGTCCGCATATTGTGCAGACGATCCGCCAGCTTGATGATAATGACCCGGATATCCTTCGCCATGGCGAGAAACATCTTGCGCAGGTTCTCCGCCTGCACTTCAATCTTGTCCGCGTCATAGGACAGCTGTCCCAGTTTCGTCACGCCGTCTACCAGCAGCGCGACCTCCGCGCCGAACTGCTCCGTAATCTCCTCGTCCGTCAGAACCGTATCCTCCACCACATCATGCAGCAATCCAGCCACAATGGTTTCCTTATCCATCTCCAGTTCCGCAAGAATGATAGCCACATACAGCGGATGAATAATATATGGTTCGCCTGATTTTCTCACCTGATCCGCATGCGCATCCCGGGCGATCTGATATGCTTTTTTTACCAGGGTAATATCCTCTGAAGGATGATATTTATAAATGCTCTCAATCAACTGGTCATATAATTCCTGCGGATCCACAAAATCACGGATCTGAACAATGGGTTCCAGCGCCGGTATAACCGTATGGTCCTTCTGCTGCGGACATTCTTTTACTGCTGCAGCATTCTCTGTTTCTGTATTCATCATGCTCTCACCTGCATCTGTTCGAGATTCATATCCTCTTTTTCACCTATAGATTTAAATTATAAAGAATTTATTAAAAAAAAGCAACTATTCCACTTCTGTTTTTAGTTTTTATTGCAATACATCATTTTTTCGGGTAGAATATGAGGACATAAAGTAACTATGAAGGTGCTGAACAGTTACGGCATAAAATCTTAACATTATGCCAAAGCAGGAGGAAACATATTATGGCACAGAACCCCATTGTAACCATTGAAATGGAAAACGGCGATATCATGAAAGCAGAGCTTTACCCGGAGATCGCCCCGAACACGGTAAACAACTTTATCTCCCTTGTGAAAAAGGGTTTCTATGACGGCGTCATCTTCCACAGAGTCATCGCCGGTTTTATGATTCAGGGCGGCGATCCGGACGGAAAAGGCACCGGCGGGCCGGGCTACTGCATCAGAGGCGAATTCTCCAGCAACCATTTCACCAACGACCTGAAGCATACGCCGGGTGTACTCTCCATGGCGCGCGCCATGCCGAAGGATTCTGCCGGAAGTCAGTTCTTCATCATGCATAAGACTTCTCCCCATCTGGACGGCGAGTATGCCGCGTTCGGCAAGGTAATTGAAGGCATGGATATTGTAGATAAAATTGCCACCTGCAAGACAGACTGGAGCGATAAGCCGCTCGAAACACAGACGATGAAAAAAGTGACTGTTGAAACCTTTGGAACGGATTATCCGGAACCGGAGAAATGCTGATATCTAAACAGATTTTCTTATTTACCGATCAGCTTTTACCGAACAATCTTTCCTTTAAACAGAAAAAGGATGACGCTCCCACGGGAACGCATCCTTTTTCTTTTATGGCAAACGGACATGACTGCTGACGCAGTCATCACCGCCTCCGCCGCCGCGCTCTTCGCGCACGTTTCTTATACTTCTTCTCTCCGAACAGCCAGAATATGACCAGCCCGATCAGGAATCCGATGATCGCGCCGCAGATCACATCGGTAGGATAATGCACACCCACATATAAACGAGAAAGAGAAAGCAGACATGCCAGAATCACACACGGCCATCCCAGCCATTTCCTGCAGCTTTTGTTGATTACGGTGGCTGCGGCAAATCCTGAGGAGGCATGCCCGGATGGGAAAGAATACTCACTCACCGGTCCCAACAGACTGGTCAGCCCGCTGACCGCCTCGTAAGGACGAATCCGCGCCACATAATTTTTAAGCAGAAAATTCGTGATACACAGGGAAGCCACCAACGCCGCAATAGACAGAACGCCCGCCCTGCGGGTCTTTTTCGGAATCAGAAGTAAAATCGAGATTACGATCCAGATCAGTCCGAAATTCCCCAGTTTTGTAAAACGGATCACCCAGGGAGTCAGTCCGTCAAACCGCAGATGATTCTGTATAAAAAGCAAAATCCACCCATCCGCATGCTGCAAAGCACTTAAAATCGCTTCCATTATCTCTCCTCGTACTTAGAAACTGTTAAATAATGAATCGTTCCTTATGCACCATGGTATCCCGAAGTTCAT
>JAJQFQ010000046.1 GCA_021201035.1 Clostridiales bacterium | reverse complement strand
ACACCATCGAGCGCGGCATCAAAAAAGCGGCGGGAGATTCCAATTCCGTGAACTATGTTTCCGCTACATATGAGGGCTACGGACCGGGCGGCACGGCGATTATCGTGGATACGCTGACTGATAATAAAAACCGCACGGCGGCGAATGTCCGGAGTGCGTTTACCAAGGGAAAGGGCAGTATCGGTACGCAGGGCTGTGTATCGTTTATGTTCGATAAAAAGGGTCAGATCATCATTGATAAGGAAGACTGCGAGATGGACGCAGATGATCTGATGATGGCTGCGCTGGATGCCGGCGCGGAGGATTTTACAGAGGAAGAGGACAGTTTTGAGGTGATTACCGATCCTGAGTCCTTCAGTGATGTGAGACAGGCGCTTGAGGATGCCGGTATTGCGATGGCAAGCGCAGAGGTGACCATGCTTCCCCAGAATTATGTGGAATTGACGGACGAACAGGATATTAACAATATCAATCGGATACTGGATCTGCTGGACGATGATGATGATGTACAGCAGGTATATCATAACTGGGACGAGTAGATAATATGCAGTATTTTAAAACACATGCGAAAGTGGTCTCTTTTTATCGATTGAGGCCACTTTTTTGGGTACAGTTTTTTATGGCATTCTTTTCACATCATTCCCGGCGGCATCTATGGAATCCTCTTTTTTTCAGGAATCATTCTTTTCAGTAAAAAGTACCAAATTTAATATGATGTGAAAATCCATTGTTGGCAGATTTTTCTGCCTGTGCTATACTGTCTATGAACAAATAAAAGGGGGTTGCTCTGTCTTTCGTGATGAGACAGACATCAGAAACAATTCAGGAGGATTGACATGAAAAGAATATTGTTTGCGGCATCCGAGTGTGTGCCGTTTATTAAGACCGGCGGGTTGGCTGATGTGTGCGGTGCTCTTCCGAAAATGTTTAATAAAGAGGAGTGGGATGTGCGCGTAGTCATTCCGAACTATTCCTGTATTCCGGAGCAGTATCGAAACCAGTTCGAGTATGTGACTCATTTTTACATGGGCACAGGCTCGTATGTACCGTACAAATATGTTGGTGTCCTGAAATACGAAATGGATGGAATTATCTATTATTTCATTGATAACGAGGAGTATTTCGACTGTTTTCTTCCCTATGGGAATATCCGGAATGATATAGAGAAATTCTGCTTTTTTGACAAGGCCGTGCTGTCCATGCTGCCGCTGATCGGCTTTCAGCCGCATCTGATTCACTGCCATGACTGGCAGACCGGTTTCATCCCGGTTTATTTAAAAACGGAGTTTCAGGGAGATATGTTCTTCTGGGGCATGCAGTCGATTATGACGATTCATAATCTGAAATTTCAGGGTATCTGGGATGTGAAGACGATGATGGGGCTGACCGGTTTCCCGAAGTCTCTGTTTACGCCGGATAAACTGGAGTTTAAAAAGGACGCGAACATGTTAAAGGGCGGTCTGGTTTACGCGGATTATATCACGACGGTCAGCGATACTTATGCTCAGGAGATTCAGACGCCGGAATACGGCGAAGGTCTGGACGGCCTGTTGTCAGCACGGCATTTTGATATGCAGGGAATTGTGAACGGCATTGATTATGATCTGTATGATCCGGCGACCGATCCGAAGCTGTTTGTGAATTATGACGCCGATTCTTTCCGCAGGAAAAAGGTCCAGAACAAGCTGAAGCTGCAGGAAATGCTCGGCCTGGATGTGGATAAGCATCAGTATATGATCGGTCTGGTATCCCGTCTGACAGACCAGAAGGGACTGGATCTGATCGATTACTGCTTCGAGCAGATTGTCGATGACTTTACTCAGTTTGTGGTCATCGGAACCGGTGAGGAGAAGTATGAGAACATGTTTAAGTATTATGCATGGAAATACGGCAACCGGGTTTCTGCGAATATCTGTTATAACGCTGATCTGGCACAGAAGCTTTACGCGTCCGCGGATGCTTTTCTGATGCCGTCGCGGTTTGAACCCTGCGGTCTGATGCAGCTTATGGCGTTCCGGTACGGCACGGTGCCGATCGTGCGTGAGACCGGCGGATTGAAGGACACGGTTCAGCCGTTTAACGAGTTTGATAATACAGGTACGGGATTTTCCTTTAAGGATTATAATGCCGATGATATGCTCCATGTGATTAACTATTCCAAGCAGATCTTTTTTGACAAAAAGGCGCAGTGGAACAAAATGGTGGAACGCGGGATGAAGACGGATTTCTCCTGGAAGGTTTCCGCTTCGAGATACGAGGGTCTGTATAATTATCTGTTGGGGGTTACTGTATAAACCACTTTTGAAACCTGAATCAGCTTTATAAAAAGAAAACAGCCGTCGCCGGTATTATGGCGGCGGCTGTTTTTTGCGCGGGATGTCTGTTTTCGCTTTGAATAGAATCATAATTTAAACAAATAATAATTCAGAATGAAATTATGTCTTTATGAAATCAGATAGATGCGGAGGTTTTTATGGGAAAAGAATCAGATAATCAAATAGAGAAAATGGAAGCAATTCAGGATTACGGACAGGTGCAGATGAATCACAATCGGCAGAAACACAATATTTATCTGTTGTCCGTCATCGGGGAAATCGAGGGGCATGAATGTCTGGCATCCTCAACGAAAACAACCAAGTATGAGCATGTGCTGCCAAAACTTGCGGAGGTTGAGGATGACGCGGAAGTAGATGGTGTTCTGATTTTGCTGAACACTGTGGGCGGAGATGTGGAGTCCGGGCTGGCTATTGCGGAAATGATCGCATCACTGAGCAAACCGACGGTTTCTCTGGTGCTGGGCGGAAGTCATTCGATCGACGTCCCGTTGGCGGTTGCAGCCGATTATGCTTATATTGTTCCGACCGGTACGATGGTGATTCATCCGGTACGCCTTTCCGGTACGGTGATCGGCGCGCGGCAGACATATGATTATTTTAAACAGATGCAGGAGAGAATTTCCGGCTTTATTGCGGCTCATTGTATGGTGAAATCTGAACGCATTGAGGAAATGATGATGAACACCAGCATGCTGACGAAGGATCTGGGAACGATTCTTGTCGGGCATGAAGCGGTGGCGGAGGGGATCGTTAATGAGGTGGGGGGGGTGTTTCCGAAGCGGTGCAGCGTCTGCATTTTAT
>JAJQFQ010000222.1 GCA_021201035.1 Clostridiales bacterium | reverse complement strand
AAGCAAATGAATCAGGCATGGTCTGTGCGTATATCTGCGGTGCGGTTTTGAATCCCGGTGTGTATGAGATGGATGAACCGGCGCGTATCTGCCAGCTGGTGGAGCTAGCCGGAGGATTAACAGCCGATGCCGATGAGCAGAGTGTAAATCTGGCCCGGTTTGTGGAGGATGGCGAGATGGTCTGGATTCCGACAAAGGAGGAGAGCGCCGCCGGTGCGACGGCAGCGCAGGAGACAGTGACCGACGCATCTGTATCAGACTCTTCCGGGGAGGACAGCGGCAAGGTGAATATTAATACGGCCGGCGTTTCGGAACTGACGACATTAAACGGAATCGGAGATACGAAGGCGGAGGCGATCATTGCCTGGCGTGAGGAGCATGGCGATTTTGGGAGCGTTGAGGAAATCATGCAGGTGAACGGGATCGCTGAGGGCACTTATGAGAAGATTAAAGACTACATAACGGTTTAGCTTTGCGGGGACAGGGGCCTGGCAGATTCGGGTGCAGCGCCGCAGACCGCGGGAGGTTGAGATGGCAAAAAAAGTTCTGGTTGTGGATGACGAAAAACTGATCGTGAAGGGCATCCGTTTCAGCCTGATTCAGGATGGCATGGAAGTGGATTGCGCTTATGATGGCGAGGAAGCTCTGGAGATGGCCCGCAGTAAGGCGTATGATATCATTTTGCTTGATATCATGCTGCCGAAGATGGATGGTTTTGAAGTCTGCCAGACAATCCGTGAATTCTCCGATGTCCCGATTGTGATGCTGACGGCAAAGGGAGAAGATATGGATAAGATCCTTGGCCTGGAGTACGGCGCTGACGATTATATCACAAAGCCTTTCAATATTCTGGAAGTTAAGGCACGCATTAAGGCGATCATGCGGCGGACATCTCACAAGGAAGAAGAGCAGGACCCCAATCTGATCATTGACGGAGATCTGAAACTCGACTGCAACAGCCGCCGTCTGTTTATACGCGGCAGAGAGATTCGCCTGACTGCTAAGGAATTTGATCTGATGGAGCTGCTTGTGAAGAATCCGAATAAGGTCTACAGCAGAGAGCGTCTGCTGAATCTCGTATGGGGGTATGAGTATCCGGGAGATTTTCGTACCGTTGATGTTCATGTCCGCCGTCTCCGTGAAAAGGTGGAGACGAATCCGAGCGAGCCGAAATATGTCCACACGAAATGGGGTGTGGGTTATTATTATCATTCAGACAAATAATATGTTATGATCTGCCATATATGTAAAAAGAGGTACATGCAGTGAAAAAGCTCCTTTTTTTTCTGAAAAGTCTGAGATTTCGGACTTTCCTTATGATATTGATATTTGGAATCGCCCCCGGCTTTGTGCTGAGGGCGGGTCTTTTATATGCTTACGAAAATCGTGCGGTGGAGGTGGATGAATATGAGATATCCACACAGGCAAAGCTCCTTGCGACACAGATTGCTGCCAATGATTATCTGGATACATTGTATTCGGAGTCTATTACGGCGCAGATGGATCAGATGTCAACTATTTATGACGGCCGTATTATTTTGATTGACAATACATTCCGTATCGTTGCTGACACCTACCAGATGGACGAGGGGAAACTGATCGTGACGGAGGATGTCATCAGTGCTTATCAGGGGGAGACGATGCTCACCTATGACAGCAAATATCACTATATAGAAGTGACCGTTCCGATCGTGAATGCTGATTCTTCGGATACGATCGGGGTGATGCTGATCAGTGTTTCGACGGACAGTATTGAGCTGAATCTTCAGTATTTAAGGCAGTGGGCGCTGTTGATCGAGTTGTTTTTGGTTGTTGTGATTATTGTGATAGCGATTGCTGTATCCGCACATATGACAAAACCGTTTACCCGGCTGGCAAGATCCATGTCCGATGTACAGAACGGATATGAAAATGATTTTGAGGGAGTCAGGACATATTCTGAAACGGAACAGATTTCTTCTGCCTGCAGTGAGATGCTGCAGAGGCTGAAGATTCTGGATGAGACCAGGCAGGATTTTGTGTCAAATGTCTCCCATGAACTGAAAACGCCGCTGACCTCGATGAAAGTTCTTGCAGATTCCCTGATCGGTCAGGAGGATGTTCCTGTCGAGTTTTATCGTGAATTCATGACGGATATCGGAGCGGAGATTGACAGGGAGAATCAGATCATCAATGATCTGCTGTCATTGGTAAAAATGGACAAGACTTCCGCCAATGTCAATATTGCGTCAACGGATATCAATGCGATGATGGAATTGCTCATGAAGCGGCTGCGGCCGATTGCAAGAAAAAAGAACGTGGATCTGGTGCTTGAAAGCTATCGTCCGGTGACGGCAGAGGTTGATGAGGTTAAGCTGACGCTGGCATTGTCGAATCTGATTGAAAATGCTATTAAATATAACAGGCCGGAGGGCTGGGTGCACGTTTCTCTGAATGCGGATCATCAGGACTTTTTTGTTACGGTGGAGGACAATGGAATCGGCATACCGGAGGACGCGCAGGGTCAGATTTTTGAACGGTTTTACCGAGTGGATAAGTCTCATTCCAATGAGATTGACGGTACCGGTCTGGGACTGGCAATTGCCAGAAGTGCGGTTATCCTGCACCGTGGAGCGATTCGTGTACACAGTGTGCCGGACGAGGGAACTACATTTACAGTGCGCATACCGCTGAAGTATTCGGAAAGGACGAAGCTGTGAGTCGAAAACAGAATAAATGGAAGGCCGGACTGGTGATTCTGCTTGTTGTTTCTCTGATTCTCGGAATGGCGGGGTGCGGCAGAAAACAGTCGGCAGGAACGGACTATTATATTTACTATCTGAATCAGGATATGACAGGGCTGGAGCTTGTGTCCTATGAACCGGAGGCTGATCCGGAAGATCCGGATGCCATGATTGAGGAATTCCTCAGTCTGATGGATGAGGGGACGACCCGGGTGGAGTACCAGCGGGTATATCCGGAGTCCGTGGAAATGGAAAAATATGAATATGAGAATCATCGGCTGTATATGTATTTTAACAGCGCATATCTCCAGATGTCTGTCACGCAGGAGGTTTTATGCAGACAGGCGATCGTGGAGACGATGCTTCAGATCACGGATATTACCGGCGTCTTTTTCTATGTGGGGGATGAGCCGCTTAAGGACGCGAATGGGAATGAAGTGGGAATCATGACACTGGATTCTTTTCTGGATAATCCGGGTGAGGAACTGAACGATATCCAGACGGCTGATCTGACACTGTATTTTGCTTCCCTGGATGGGACGAGCCTGGTCTGTGAGACGCAGCATGTATATTATTATTCCAGCAATATTTCTATGGAAAAGCTGGTGATGGAGCAGCTTCTGGAAGGACCGGTATCTGAAAATGCACAGTCCGCGATTCCGTCCGGGACAGGTTTGATCAGTGTGTCTGTGCTGGATGGCGTCTGCGTGGTGAATCTGGACGAGAATTTTCTGGTACAGAATTATGATATTCAGGAATCTGTGGTTATCTATTCCATCGTGAATTCCCTGTCTGAACTGACAAGCGTGAATACGGTGCAGATCGCGGTGAACGGCGACAGCAATATGGTTTACCGAAAGGACATGTCGCTGTCGGAGTTTTATACAGCAAATCAGGAACTGGTCACCGAAGAGGGAGAGGACGTTGAGGTGGATCAGGAATCCCAGTCGGAAAAGGAGGGACTGCTTAATTCTGGAGAATAAAAGACATATATGTCTGTTTGCTCTGGCGGTTGTTTTCGGAACAGTGCTTTACTGCCGGTCGGAGGATGTATGGCTGCCGGTGCTTCTGATATTGGGAGCCGTCATACTGTTCGCTCTTCTGACCGGTCGGCGAAAAAAGGAGAGCGCGGTGATGGCCACTATCTGTGTTATTTTTGTTCTGACTGCTTTTTTTCGATGCAGTTATCTGGAACTTTCTTATCTTCAAATACAGTCATCCGTTTCAACGGACATTGGCACAGAGCTTACAGGTATTATCTATCAAAAAGAAATCAGGTCGAACAGCTATCTGTATTATTTCAAAACAGAATATAAAACGGTGTTGGTATACGCAGACACAGATGAGATTCCGATCGGATCCGCGGCAACGGTGCACGGATCATTAGAGTTATTTTCGCATGCGACGAATGAAGGAGTTTTTGATCTGGCGGATTATTACCGGTATCGAAACATTACATTTCGAATGTTCGCGGACGAGATATGGGCAACAGATGAGCCGGGATACAGTTTTCGCGAATGTCTCTATCAATTGCAGAAGCGTATATCAGATGTCTTTTCTTCGGAACTCAATGCGCGCGATGCAGGAGTGCTTTCTGCATTGGTGACAGGGAATAAGGGAGTGATGGATCAGGAGGTGAAGGATTTATACCAGGATGCGGGTATCTCTCATATTCTTGCCATATCCGGGCTGCATATTTCCGTACTTGGTCTTGGCGTTTTTCGTTTTTTGAGAAAAATACGGTTATCCTATCCGGTCTCAGCAGTGGTCGGGAGCCTGATCGTCATCAGTTTTGTTGTCATGAGCGGGATGGGCGTTTCTGCTCGTCGTGCGCTGATTATGTATCTGTTGCTGATGGGAGCGGAGGTGATGGGGAGGGCCTATGATTCGCTGAACGCACTGGCGCTTGCGGCGCTGCTTCTTCTGATTCAGAATCCGATGAATCTGTATCAGAGCGGTTTTCAATTTTCGTTTCTGGCGATGGGGGCGATCGTGCTTTCTTCGCAGGTGATGCAAAAATTTCGTGAGGAACGGGAAGAATTATCTTTTATCTTTCGTTTTTTGCGCCGCCTGCCTGAACAGCTTCTGTCGGGAGCGTTTCTTCAGCTTTTTCTTCTGCCTCTGACCGCATGGATCTATTATGAGGTCCCTTTGTATGCTCTGTTTTTAAATCTGTTGGTTCTGCCGCTTTGCAGCTGGCTGCTGGGGGCAGGGCTGTTAGGCGGACTGACAGGCCTGTACTTCACACAGATTTCCAAATGGATTCTGATTCTGTGTCATTTCATCCTTTTGATATATGAAAAATCGATTGCAGCGGTTAACTGTCTGCCGTACAGTCGGGTAATTACAGGGAAACCGTCTGCCTGGCTGTTGTTGATTTATTATGTGTTTTTGGTCGGCCTGTGTCTGTGGTATCTAAATAAGAGAATGAATTTCGGATCGCGAACCGGACAGCCGGATTCTGACAGCCGGAATTTATATTCGGGACGGGTTGCGGCCGGAGTTACATATTTTGTCCCGTTATTTCTTCTGCTCTGTATTCTTTTTGTTCCAAAACGCGGTGTCTGCAGAATTGATTTTCTTGATGTCGGACAGGGTGACGGAATTTATCTGTCTGACGGCGAGGGCATGCATGTGATGATTGACGGCGGCAGCAGCTCGGAAGATGAGGTGGGTGCATATCGTATAGAACCTTTTTTGAAATATTATGGGGTGAAAAATGTAGATGTATGGATTCTGACACATGGTGATGAGGATCATTATTCCGGTTTGCTGGAGCTTCTGGAGGACGGCTATGAGGTAACGTATCTTTTGCTGGCGAAATCCATGCCGCGAGATGAAACATGGGAAATTCTGGTTGAGGCGGCGGAAGCGAATGAAACAGAAGTGATTTTGACAGAAGAGGGAGACTCTGTCCGAATGGCGGACAGTGAGATGACCTGTCTTTATCCGTCCTCGGAGGATACCGGAGATGACACGAATGCCCTGTCCCAGGTCTGGTTATTCGAAAGAAATGGGATGTCCGTGCTGTTTACCGGAGATATCGGTGAGGAAGAAGAAAAATTGCTTGTTGAGCGGAACCTGCTTCGGGACTGTGTCGTATTAAAAGCCGCTCATCATGGATCGAAATATTCTTCCTGCGCGGAGATGCTGGAAGTGCTTTCTCCGGAATATACGGTGATTTCCTGCGGAGAAGGGAACAGCTATGGGCACCCGCATGCGGAGACTTTGCAGAGATTGGAGTATACCGGAAGCGAGATTCTGCTGACGCAGGACGCAGGACAGATCACCTTTTATCAAAAAGGGGGAAATTGGCGGATGCGGGTGTACAACAAAGCAGATGATTGAAGTAAGATTCTGAACAGTTTTATGATAAAAAAGCCCCGCGGCATGACGGAACCGCGGGGTTAGTAAGGTTCGTTTTTCTGTAACTGTTCAGTACCTTCACAGTTACGTTTTGCTTCTAAACAGCAGTATCATCGCTTCAGTGATTTGCGAAACGCTGTACTAGGCAACGCCGTTTACTAATTTAGCTAAACGTGCAACTTTTCGAGAAACATTGTTTTTATGGTAAACGCCTTTCTGTGCTGCTTTATCGATGGTGGAAGTGGCTGCGACCAGTGCGGTCTGAGCTGCTTCTTTGTCGTTCGCTGCAACGGCTGCTTCTACTTTCTTAATAGATGTCTTTACCGCAGAACGGATCGATTTATTTCTCTCTGTCTTTGTCTGCGTAACCAGAATCCTTTTTTTTGCTGATTTAATGTTAGCCAATCTGTTCACCTCCCATGCTTGAGAATAGAATCAAAAATCGTTACATTAAAGCCGGACACGGACGATCTAATGTAAACATACTTGCTTATTTTAATGCGTGTCTCGGAAATTGTCAATAGAATATCCGGAAAAATCCGCAGATTTTCATATTATTTTGTTTTTTATCTATACTATGATACAAGGGAGAAAAGTATATGGAAGGACAGGAGAGAATGCCATGTTTGAAGTAAGAACAGATCTGGCGGTAGAGGAAAATGAGCGGATACAAAAACAAAATGCATCAATGAGAGGAATTTCAGTAGATGAGGAGAAATTTGAAAACGGAAATATACGGGTCACGACGGTTCGAATTGAAACGGAAAACGCGGTTCGGATGATGGGGAAACCGAAGGGAACGTATATTACGCTGGAGTCGCCGGAACTGGCAGAGGAGACGGACGATTATCACCGCATGATATCGGAAAAGCTGGCGGAGCTTTTGCGGCGTCTGATTCCAGAAGAGAAAAAAGAGCGGTCGATTCTGGTGGCAGGTTTGGGAAACCGCAGTGTGACGCCGGATGCGCTCGGGCCGCGGGTGGCGGATCAGCTTTGTATCACCAGACATATTCTGAAAGAATACGGTTCATTTGTCTACGGAAGTGATGACATACGGTCTGTCTCGGCGATCGTGCCCGGTGTCATGGCGCAGACAGGAATGGAGACGAGAGAAATTTTGTCCGGAATTGTCCGTCAGGTAAAGCCGGATTATCTGATTGTCATCGATGCATTGGCAGCCAGAAGCCTGAAACGTCTTTGCAGAACCATTCAGCTTTCAGATACGGGAATCAGCCCGGGATCAGGGGTCGGAAATCACAGACACAGTATAACGGAAAAAACGCTGGGAATTCCGGTTATTGCCGTCGGAATACCTACGGTTGTTGAGGCTGCTACGATCATTCAGGATTTTATGTCGGAATATCTGAAGGATATGCCCGCGGAAGAATACCGGCCTCGTTTGCTGTCTCCGCAGCTGAATCAGATGTTTGTGACATCAAAGGATATTGACGCACAGATCAGACAGTTGAGTTACACGGTTTCCGAAGGGATCAACCGGGCATTCTGCCGGATCCCCCAGTCATGAATTCAAATGCGGGCATTCAATTCATGACTTTTTTACCCTGATATCATCATAAAATTCAGACAGGCACATATATATGATACAAGGGTGTCATGAATTATGCTGAATATTACAAAAAAGAGGTTGAGAAAACAGAAAAGGGGAAAACATACAGTCATCCTTCTGTGTGCGGGGATGACGGTTTTTTTCTGCTTTCTGACTGGCCTGACCATCAAAAACCAGATGGCGATGCACCGGTTGAGCAGCGATCTGTGCTGTCTGATTCTGAAACAGATCTCTCCGAATCTGTCGCAGGGAGCCATGTCATGGTACTATGAAGATGAAACTTCCGGTACATCATATGAGACGCGGTCAGAGAGCAGTCTTATCTATGAAAATATTCTGGCACAGAATGTGTCGGAAGAAACAGTTGCGGAGGCGGGAGCGGTCAGTGAGAATGCAACGGAGGAAAATGTCGGAGAGAGCGGGACGGAGGAAACGTCTGCTGCTTCTTCTTCCGTGGTATCATTGGAAAAACTGAATGATTTTGACTATTTGATTCAGAATTTTTATACAGTCGACAGCACGACTACGATCAACAGTTCCCAGCTGAACGCTCAGGAGCTGCTGAACATTGACTGTTCAATTGAAAAAAGAACAGACAAAGAACCTCAGATTCTGATTTATCATACACATGCTTCGGAGGGATACAGTGATTCCGCAGCAGGAGATTATTCAGAAACTGTGGTCGGTGTGGGAGAACGGCTGACGGAAATTCTGGAAAATACATATGGTTATCAGGTGCTTCATGATACCGGTGTTTACGATAAAGATCGGGATCGCGCCTACAGTGTCGCGGAACCGTATGTTGAACAGATTTTAGCAGAAAATCCGTCGATAGAGATTGTGATCGATCTGCATCGGGACGGTGTGGCGGACAGTACGCGTCTGGTGACGGAGCAGAACGGCGTACAGATGGCTCAGATCATGTTTTTTAATGGCCTGAGCCGGACGACTTCCATGGGAGATATCGCGTATCTGGCGAATCCGTATATCACGGACAATCTGGCTTTTTCTCTGCAGATGCAGCTGGCCGCGGCGGAACTGTATCCGGGGTTTTCACGAAAAATATACTTGAAAGGCTACCGATATAATATGCATCTGATGCCGAAGTCTCTTCTGGTCGAGGTGGGGGCACAGACGAACACGCTGGAGGAAGCGATGAACGCGATGGAACCGCTGGCGGCAATTCTGGATCATGTTTTGAGCGTGAAATAATCATACATAATTGAAATAATACTGTTGTTTTTTTGCTTCAAAAACGATATACTGATTATATTGTTTATTCAGGAGGATTTCAGCTTGACCGACCAGAGTAAAATTCGAAATTTTTGTATTATTGCACATATAGATCACGGTAAATCCACGCTGGCGGACCGTATTATTGAGATGACCGGACTTCTGACCAGCCGCGAGATGCAGGCACAGGTGCTTGACAATATGGAGCTGGAGCGTGAACGGGGTATCACAATCAAAGCGCAGACCGTCCGCATTATCTATCAGGCTCAGGATGGGGAGGAATATATCTATAATCTGATCGATACGCCCGGTCACGTAGATTTTAATTACGAGGTTTCCAGAAGCCTTGCTGCCTGTGACGGCGCGATTCTGGTGGTGGATGCCGCACAGGGGATTGAGGCGCAGACACTGGCGAATGTTTATCTGGCACTGGATCACGATCTGGATGTTATGCCGGTGATCAACAAGATCGACCTGCCGAGTGCTGATCCGGACCGCGTGGTGAACGAGATTGAGGATGTGATCGGTATTGAGGCGCAGGACGCGCCGCGTATTTCCGCGAAGACCGGGCTGAATGTCGATCAGGTACTCGAACAGATTGTGGAGAAGATTCCGGCTCCCGACGGAGATCCGGATGCACCGCTGAAGGCGTTGATATTTGATTCTGTCTATGATTCTTATAAGGGTGTGATCGTTTTCTGTCGGATTCGGGACGGGCGTGTGCGGTCAGGCACGCCGATTCGAATGATGGCGACGGGGGCGTCTGCGGATGTGGTGGAGGTCGGTTATTTCGGCGCCGGGCAGTTTATTCCCTGTGAGGAGCTGACCGCAGGTATGGTCGGCTATATCACAGCGAGCATCAAGAACGTCCGGGATACTCGTGTGGGCGATACGATCACAAACCGGCAGGCGCCGTGTGCGGAGCCGCTTCCCGGATATAAAAAGGTCAATCCGATGGTTTACTGCGGATTGTACCCGGCCGACGGTGCGAAATATCCGGATTTGCGTGATGCGTTGGAGAAGTTGCAGCTAAACGACGCATCTCTGTTCTTTGAGCCTGAGACCTCGATTGCTCTCGGGTTTGGTTTCCGCTGCGGTTTTCTGGGATTGCTTCATCTGGAGATCATTCAGGAGCGTCTGGAGCGGGAGTATAATCTTGACCTGGTGACGACGGCGCCAAGTGTGGTATATCATGTTTATAAGACGGACGGGACGATGATTGAGTTGACGAATCCGTCCAACCTTCCGGAGCCGACCCAGATTGATTATATGGAAGAACCGATGGTGGATGCGGAGATCATGGTGACCAGTGAATATATCGGTGCGATCATGGATCTCTGCCAGGAGCGCCGCGGCATATATGTAAGTATGGAATATATGGAAGAGAAACGGGCGCTACTTCGCTATGAACTTCCGTTGAATGAGATCATATATGATTTTTTTGACGCATTGAAGTCCCGCTCGAGAGGATATGCGTCTTTCGATTATGAACTGAAGGATTATCGCCGTTCAGATATGGTGAAACTCGACATTCTCATCAACCGCGAGGAGGTGGACGCGCTTTCTTTCATTGTATTTGCGGGGAATGCTTACGAACGCGGACGGAAAATGTGCGAAAAGCTGAAGACGGAGATCCCGCGGCATTTGTTTGAAATCCCGATTCAGGCAGCGGTCGGCGGCAAGATTATCGCCAGAGAGACGGTGAAGGCCATGCGCAAGGACGTGCTGGCAAAATGCTACGGCGGTGATATCACGCGGAAGAGAAAGCTGCTGGAGAAGCAGAAAGAAGGCAAAAAGCGCATGCGCCAGGTGGGCAGTGTGGAGATTCCGCAGAAGGCATTTATGAGTGTGCTGAAGCTGGATGAGAATTAAGCGGCCGGTGTTTTATTTATGACCTTTTGAACACCGATATGATCATATGATGAGAGAACTGGAATTATATATACATATTCCGTTTTGTATAAAAAAATGCCTGTATTGTGATTTCCTGTCGGCGCCGGCCGGGCCTTCGGTGCGGGACAGGTATATGAAACGGCTGTCTGATGAGATCTGTGCATATGCACCGGATTTTCGGAATTGCCGGGTGAGCAGTATTTATATCGGCGGAGGGACGCCATCTGTTTTAGAACCGGAACAGATTGAAAAACTGATGGATGCGCTGCTGGGACATTTTTCTGTGACGGAGAATGCGGAGATTTCCATAGAGTGCAATCCGGGGACACTGACGAGAAAGAAGGCTGCGGCGATGCGTCGTTCGGGCATTAATCGTATCAGTCTCGGTTTACAGTCTGCGGATGATGATGAATTAAATTCGCTCGGGCGGATTCATACTTTTGCGGAGTTTGAACAGAGTTTCGCGATTGCGAGGGAGTCAGGATTTTCCGATATCAATGTGGATATCATGTCCGGTCTTCCGGGTCAGAGTGTGAAAAGCTGGGAAAAAACGCTGCGAAGCACAGCGGATCTGCATCCAGAGCATATATCGGCTTACAGCCTGATGATAGAAGAGGGGACGCCTTTTTTCTCGCGCTTTCATGAGGATGAACTGGCGCGGGAGAGAGGAGACAGACCGGCATTTCTTCCTTCCGAGGAGGAAGACCGTCTGATGTATGAACTGACAGGGGAGTTTTTAACCGCATGCGGCTATCGGCGCTATGAGATCTCTAATTATGCGCTTCCGGGGTATGAATGCCGGCACAATATCGGTTATTGGATCGGGAAAGAATATCTGGGACTGGGAGTCGGCGCCTCCTCGCTGATTGGAAATGTGCGGTTTCGAAATACGGAGATTTTTGAAAATTATATGATGCCGTCCGGAAACATGGCTTCCGGTGCAATAAAGCCTTTTGTTCGCCATGAGGAGGAGCGGCGGGGCAGAAAGGAGGAAATGGAGGAGTTTATGTTCCTCGGACTCCGGATGACGCGGGGCATCTCGCGGCAGGATTTCCGGGAGCGGTTCGGTGTGATGCCGGAGGATGTATACGGAGACGTTTTAAAGGGGCTTGAAAATGAAGGACTGCTGAGCTTTTCAGAGGGGCGGATTTTTCTGACGCAGAAAGGCGTGGACGTAAGCAATATGGTTTTTATGAGATTCTTACTATGAAAGTTTCATGGATGTTAGCGTGCTGCATCAGCAGCGCGTGAGTGTTTATTATGAAGGGTGTATTTATTCTGGAGGAAATTTAATGTTAGCAGCACAAATTGCGGCGGTCATCATTTTTGTTATCATGTTTCTGTTGATCGTGGCAGATAAGATTGAAAGGCACTATGTCACCCTGATTTGCGGTCTGGCTACGCTGGTGATTGTGTTCGGCGTGCTCATGAGGAGCGGTTCCACCGTATGGGATACCATTAATGTCAGGCAGATTTTTACGCTTGATTTCTGGTACAGCGCAGGGGATGCGGATGAAGCGACAAGCGGCATCAACTGGGAAACGATCATCTTCATTGCGGGAATGATGGTCATGGTAGAGGGCATGGCGCGTGCTGGATTTTTCCGTTGGCTTTGTATGCTTCTCGCCAAAATTGTCAATTATAAGCCGATCCGACTGTTTCTGGCATTTATGGTCATGTCGGCCGTTCTTGCCATGTTCATTGACAGTATTACGGTGATTCTGTTTCTGGCGGCAGTCACGATCGAATTGTCGAAACTGCTGAAGTTTAATCCTGTTCCGATGATTCTGTCGGAGATTTTCTGTGCAAACCTGGGCGGATCCGCGACGATGTGCGGTGATCCGCCGAATATCATTATCGGCACATCGCTGGGATACACGTTTACTGATTTTGTGACAAATACTGGTTTGATCGCGCTGATCAGTCTGGTTATCATTGTCATCTATTTCTATTTCGTTTTCCGAAACGAGTTCAAAACGGCGGATGGCCAGTCTATTGATCTGTCTGCTGTGCCGGAACCGAAGGATACGATAGAGAATAAACGGGCATTTGCCGTTAGTACCGTGATCTTTCTGGCGGCGGTGGTTCTTCTGGTTATACATGCGCAGACCGGCATGTCTGTGGCGCTGATCGGAGCGATCATAGCGATCGTGACCATGATTACTTCTGGCAAATATACACCGGAACTGCTTAAAAAGGTGGACTACAAGACGCTGCTGTTTTTTGTCGGACTCTTTATTGTGGTCGGAGGTCTGGAAGAAACCGAAATCCTCGTGGCAATTGCAAATCTGATCGGCAGGATCAGTCAGGGCAATCTGCTTCTGATGGTGGCGATCGTTATCTGGGTATCGGCGATTGCGAGTGCGTTCGTGGACAACATTCCGCTTGCGGCGACGATGGTTCCCGTGATACAGAGTCTGGCGGCTGCACAGGGTGTGCCGCTGGATACGCTGGCATATACACTGGCCATGGGTACGGATATTGGCGGCAGTGCGACGCCGATCGGAGCTTCCGCCAATGTTGTCGGCACTTCCGTGGCGGCGCAGAACGGACATATGATTACGTGGGGACGCTATTGTAAGGCGTCCGCACCGGCAACGGTGATTGTGGTTGCGGTTTCCATGCTGATTATTTTCGTACGGTATTGTTAAAGGGGGCTTATATGATGAATAAACAGTGTATTATCTCCATCAGCAGAGAATACGGCAGCGGCGGACGTGATATCGCTACATATATTGCCGGGAAAATGGATCTCCCGATTTATAATCGAGATCTGATCCGTGAGATCGCAAAGCAGATGAATATGGATGAGGCAGAACTGAAAAAATACGATGAGAAAGCACGGAATCGTTTGTTGACGCGTTCGGTCGGGAAGTATACGAACTCTATGGAGGAGATTCTGATTGAGCGCCAGTTTGACTGGATACGGGAGCGGGCGGAATCCGGAGAGTCCTTTGTCATCGTGGGACGCTGCGCGGAGACGGTACTGCAGGATTATCCGGGGTTGATTTCTGTCTTTGTGACCGGAGACGAGGAGTTTAAGATTAAAAATATCATGCGTTATCTTTCGGTTGACGAGGAGGAAGCGAGATCCGAACAGGTGAAGGCGGATCGTAAGAGACGGAATTATCATAATCGTTATACGGATCATAAATGGGGCGATTCCAGATGTTATGATCTGGTCATCAACAGTACGCCGCTTGGTATAGAGGGAACCTCCGCATTTCTGGTTCAGTATATTCAGGCCAGGATGGAAGCAATGCAAAGCTGACGCGGTGACGGTACATAATGTGACCGCAGCGATAAAAGATGAAATACCTCTTTCGGAAAATTGTTTTCGGCAGAGGTATTTTTCTGCTTTTTTTCAGCTGTCCATTGACTGTATTTTTTTCATGGCAGGCGGGTTCAAACAGCCGGGCGCTGTCGGTGCAGTACGCTGACATCTGTGAAAGCGAAAAAAAATGTGAATAAATGAAAAGTTTTTGTTGACAAAGAAAAACGATGGTGCTACATTATGTAAAGAACAAATTAGCACTCCAAAGAATCGAGTGCTAACAATTCAAAAAGACATACAGTACACACTATTGCACGGAGCAGGAGACATGAATGATCTGAGCGAACGTCAGGTGAAAATTTTAAATGTGATCATCCGTACCTACATGAAGACCGGTGAGCCGGTCGGCTCCCGCACGATTTCCAAGGAGTCGGATCTGAACCTGAGTTCAGCTACGATCCGGAATGAGATGTCGGATCTGGAGGAGATGGGATATATCGTTCAGCCCCATACCTCAGCCGGCCGGATACCTTCGGATAAGGGATACCGTTTTTATGTGGATCAGATGATGCTGGAGAAGGAGCATGAGGTCTCCGAGATGAAGGATTTTGTCATCGAGAAGACGGAGAAGATGGAGCAGGTTTTAAAGACCATTGCGAAGCTTCTGGCGGCGAATACGAATTATGCCACTGTTGTATCCGCTCCGCAGACTCACCATGGGAAGGTCAAGTTTATCCAGCTTTCCACCGTCGATGAGAATCAGGTGCTTGCAACCATCATGTTGGATGGGAATATCGTAAAGAATAAGATCATCCATACTTCGGAAGAAATCAATCAGGAGACGATGCTGAAGCTGAATATTCTGTTGAACGGTAGCCTGAACGGCCTGACTCTGGAGGAGATCAACCTGGTGACGATCGCCCGTCTGAAGGAACAGGCGGGGATTCATAGCGAGGTGGTAGGCAGTGTATTGGATGCGGTTGCGGAGGCTGTGCAGGAGGATGAGGAGCTGGAAATTTATACCAGCGGTGCGACGAATATTTTTAAGTATCCGGAGCTTTCCGATTCTGAGAGCGCACGGGATCTGATCAGTGCTTTTGAGGAAAAGCAGGAGCTTCGCGATCTGTTTACCGGCGGAGACGGAGAACCGGGTACAGGCATTCAGGTCTATATCGGAAATGAGTCTCCGATTCAGCGCATGAAGGATTGCAGTGTTGTCACCGCCACCTATGAACTGGGTGAGGGAATCCATGGTACGGTCGGCATTGTCGGACCGAAGCGAATGGACTACGGAATGGTTATGGACAATCTTAAGACGCTGAAGGTACAGCTCGACGAGATTTTTAATAAGAAAGAAGAAAAGACTTAGACATAGATCAGAGAGAATCAGACGGGTAACTGTAAAGATGCACCGTTACCGTATTATCGTCCGGGATATATGTATCAGATGTCCGGGACAGAAAGGCAGGATTTTTTATGGAAGAGAAAAAAGAATTCAGCTGTGAGGCAGAGAATGAAGCAAACGAGGCAGCGAAGTCCGGCGATGCGGAATGTTCGGAGAAGGATGTGAATTGCAAAGCAGATACCGGAACTGACGCGGCTGATGCGTCAAAAGAGAACAGTTCTGATAATGACTCCGCGTGCACAGATGACGGATCTGCCGAGGCAGATCAGACTCGTGAGGAAGAGGATTCTGCTGCACAGGCGCAGGAGATATCCGAAGATGAAGTCGGCGAAGAGCAGGATGCCAAATCAGAAAAGAGCAGTTTTTTCCGCAAGAAAGATAAAAAAGATAAAAAGGATGAGAAGATTGAGGAACTGAATGACCGGGTGCGTCGCCAGATGGCTGAGTTTGATAATTTCCGTAAACGCACGGAGAAGGAAAAGAGCCAGATGTTTGAGACAGGCGCCAGGAGCATCATCGAGAAGATTCTGCCGGTCATCGATAATTTTGAGCGCGGTCTTGCCGCATTGACGGAGGAAGAGAAGACAGGCGCTTTCACTGAGGGCATGGATAAGGTCTATAAGCAGATGATGACGGTGCTTGAGGAAGCCGGCGTTACGCCGATTGAGACCGAGGGAAAGGAATTTGATCCGAATCTTCACAATGCAGTGATGCACATAGATGATGAAGCATTTGGTGAGAATATAATTGCTGAGGAGTTCCAGAAGGGATATATGTACCGGGATTCCGTTGTGAGACACAGCATGGTAAAAGTTGCAAATTAGGATTTTGAGATAGGAGGACAACATTATGAGCAAGATTATCGGTATTGATTTAGGAACAACAAACAGCTGCGTGGCAGTGATGGAGGGCGGCAAGCCCGTTGTAGTTGCCAATACAGAGGGCGCCAGAACGACCCCGTCTGTTGTAGCATTTACCAAGACAGGTGAGAGACTGGTCGGTGAGTCGGCGAAACGTCAGGCAGTGACCAACGCGGAGAAGACCATTTCTTCCATCAAGCGTGAGATGGGTACGGATTACAAGAAGGAGATCGACGGTAAGAGATATTCGCCGCAGGAGATTTCCGCGATGATTCTGCAGAAGCTGAAAGCGGATGCCGAGAACTATCTGGGCGAGAAGGTTTCAGAAGCGGTTATCACGGTTCCGGCTTATTTCAACGACGCACAGCGTCAGGCAACCAAGGACGCCGGCAAGATCGCGGGTCTGGATGTAAAACGTATTATCAACGAGCCGACAGCAGCAGCTCTGGCTTATGGCCTTGACAATGAGAATGAGCAGAAGATCATGGTATATGACCTGGGTGGCGGTACTTTTGATGTTTCCATCATTGAGATCGACGACGGCGTCATCGAAGTATTATCCACGTCCGGCGATAACCGTCTCGGCGGCGATGACTTCGACCAGAAGATCACAGATTATATGATTTCCGAGTTTAAAAAGCAGGAGGGCGTAGATCTCTCTACAGATAAAATGGCTCTTCAGAGATTAAAGGAGGCTGCTGAGAAAGCGAAGAAAGAGCTTTCCTCTGCGACCACGACCAATATCAACCTTCCGTTCATTACGGCTACATCCGAGGGACCGAAGCATTTTGAGATGAACCTTACCAGAGCGAAATTCGACGAGCTGACCCGTGACCTGGTTGACCGGACCACCATTCCGGTACAGAATGCACTGAAGGATGCAGGTCTGAATGCTTCCGATCTGGGGCAGGTACTGCTGGTCGGCGGTTCTACACGTATCCCGGCTGTTCAGGATAAGGTAAAGTCCCTGACCGGCAAGGAGCCGAGTAAATCTCTGAATCCGGATGAGTGTGTAGCTCTCGGCGCTTCCATCCAGGGCGGTAAGCTGGCCGGAGACGCAGGCGCAGGTGAAGTGCTTCTGCTGGATGTCACCCCGCTTTCCCTGTCTATCGAGACCATGGGCGGTGTGGCGACCAGACTGATCGAACGGAATACGACGATTCCGACCAAGCACAGTCAGATTTTCTCCACGGCTGCGGATAATCAGACAGCGGTTGACATCAACGTCGTACAGGGCGAGCGTCAGTTCGCAAAAGACAATAAATCACTCGGCCAGTTCCGTCTTGACGGAATCCCGCCTGCACGCCGCGGCGTACCGCAGATTGAGGTTACTTTCGATATCGACGCGAACGGCATCGTAAACGTATCCGCGAAGGATCTCGGCACCGGCAAAGAGCAGCACATCACGATCACGGCAGGTTCAAATATGTCTGATGATGAGATTGATAAGGCTGTTAAGGAAGCGGCTGAGTTTGAGGCTCAGGATAAGAAGAGAAAAGAAGCTATTGACACGAGAAACGAGGCGGATTCCATGGTATTCCAGACCGAGAAGGCTCTGGAGGAGGTTGGCGACGCTGTGTCCGAGTCTGAGAAGTCTTCTGTACAGGCGGATATTGACGCAGTGAAGGCAATTCTGGAGAGATGCCCGGAAGCCGATCAGATGTCCGATGCGGATCTGGATGAGCTGAAAGCGGCGCAGGAGAAGCTGATGACCGGTGCGCAGCAGGTATTCCAGAAGATGTATGAGAAGACGCAGGCCGCACAGGGCGCAGGCGCAGGCCCGGATATGGGCGGATATCAGCAGGCTGATCAGAATGCTGCGGGCGGAGCCGATGATGATGTCGTAGATGCCGACTATAAGGAAGTATAATAGCAGAGATAAGATGTTATGGGGCACCAGGGGGCGTCAGGCTTCCTGGTGCATCCGCGCATTATTGTTTAAAGTTTTTTCGCTTATCAGTCATGGAGATGGTGACGAAAGAACAGTTTGTGTTTATAGAACAAAGACACTAAAGAAGGATTACAGATTAATAAGAGGGAATTGAGAAATATGGCAGAACAGAAACGAGATTATTACGAGGTTCTGGGTGTAGACCGGGGAGCGGATGACGCCACTATCAAAAAAGCGTACCGCAAGCTGGCGAAGCAGTATCATCCGGACGCAAACCCCGGTGATAAGGAAGCGGAAGTGAAGTTTAAAGAGGCTTCCGAGGCCTATGCCGTGCTGAGTGACGCGGACAAAAGGCGTCAGTATGACCAGTTTGGACACGCAGCGTTTGAAGGTGGCGCGGGCGGCGCAGGCGGTTTCGATTTTTCCGGTATGGATTTCGGCGATATGTTTGGAGATATTTTCGACGATTTCTTTGGCGGCGGTTCCAGGCGGAGTGCCACGAACAACGGTCCGATGAAGGGCGCGAATCTTCGCACCAGCGTTCGCATTACATTTAACGAGGCAGTTTTCGGCTGTGAGAAAGAGATTGAACTGGTATTAAAGGATGAGTGCGGTTCCTGTCACGGAACCGGTGCGAAACCGGGTACGTCGCCGGAGACCTGTTCCAAGTGCGACGGAAAAGGAAAGGTGGTATTTTCACAGCAGTCTCTGTTTGGTATGGTGCAGAATGTTCAGGCGTGTCCGGATTGCCGGGGTACCGGTAAGATCATCAAAGAAAAATGCCCGGACTGCCGGGGTACCGGGTATATTTCTGCACGGAAAAAAATCAAGGTATCCATTCTGGCAGGTATCGACGATGGACAGAGCGTGCGTATCCGTGATAAGGGTGAGCCGGGCAAGAACGGCGGACCGAGAGGCGATCTTCTGGTTGAGGTCAGAATTACGCCGCATCCGGTTTTCCAGCGGGAGGATATGCATATTTTTTCTACCGCTCAGATTTCTTACGCGCAGGCTGTGTTGGGCGGTGAGACCAGGATCAGTACCGTAGACGGCGATGTTATCTATGAGGTGAAGCCGGGTACACAGACAGATACGAGGATTCGTCTGAAAGGCAAGGGCGTGCCGTCTCTGAGAAATAAAAATGTACGCGGCGATCATTATGTGACACTGGTGGTGCAGGTGCCGACGAACCTGTCGGCGGAAGCGAAGGAAGCTCTGCGTGCGTTTGACGCGCTGTCAGGGAATTCTCTGGCGAAAGGCGCGGATGAACCTGCGAAGCCGGAGAAGACAAAGAAGAAGCGCTTCGGTAAAAATTAGGGTCAGGTGATTTTTTGCGTGGAACGATTGCGAAACTCAGAAGTGAGTTTCGCAATCGTTTGCTGTTTTAGTGAAAGGATTTTTTATGAAAAATAAATCAGATTTAAGGCAGGAACTGGAGAGTATCAACCGGCGGGGTTATCCGGCTTATAAGTCCTTGCGGGGACAGTATGATTTCGAAGATTTCATACTGTCCATCGATCATGTGCAGGGTGATCCGTTCGCGTCACCGTCGAATCTGAGTGTGGAGATTCCCATGAAGCGGACGGGTTTTCCGACGCAGTACTGGCAGGAGGATTATGTGAAAGTTGCGCTGGAGGATTGTATTCTGCGGAGATTTTCGGAGGCATTGCAGAAGAACAGCTTTAAGGCGAAGGGTTCCGGAAAGAGCGGGCTGCTTGCGGCCAGCCGCCCGGGGCAGGAGATCCTGCACCGCTCCGCGCTGGTGATCGCGAAGGATAAGCTGACGGCCCGGTTTGAAGCAGGTTTTCCGGCGAACGGGCGCACGATCAATGCTTATGAACTGGAGAAGATGCTGTTTGATTTTCTGCCTCCGGCAGTCATACAGAGTCTTTATTATAAAAACTGGCGGAAGGAAGTCCTGCAGAAAAATTACGAACTCTCGGTGGATCAGCATTTTATCCGCCAGGAACTGCCGAAACGGAAACTGGCGGCGTTTCTGGGTGAGGGAAGCATTCTGCCGAGAATGAGCGGCGTTTCCAGCAAACCGCTGCGGGATGCTGTCCCCCTCTCCGTTCCGGAGTCGCTGAAAGTGGAACTGGATCTGCCGTATCACGGAAAAATGAGCGGTATGGGTATCCCGCAGGGCGTTACGCTGATCATCGGCGGCGGTTATCACGGAAAGTCAACCCTGTTGCAGGCGTTGGAGCAGGGCGTTTATAATCACATTGCCGGAGACGGGAGAGAATATGCGATTACGGAGAATACGGCTTGTAAGCTGCGGGCAGAGGACGGACGGTCCGTGCGTAATCTGGATTTGTCCTTATTCATTCATAATCTGCCGAACGGGAAGGATACGAAATGCTTTTCCACCGCGGATGTCAGCGGCAGTACATCTCAGGCTGCGGCCGTGATGGAGGGGATAGAGGCGGGCTGCCATACGTTTCTGATTGATGAGGATACGTCTGCGACCAATTTCCT
>JAJQFQ010000170.1 GCA_021201035.1 Clostridiales bacterium | reverse complement strand
AAAATTCCCGCAAAATCTAATTATGGCCGATATTCTCTCCCGGATCCGGGAGAACATAATCCAGAATCTTCATAAGACGCTTCGCCTCCTCAAACTCCGGACAGGTAATATCCAGAGAAAACAATAATGGTTCTGCATAGCATTTTAACACAGCCAGTTCATAAATCAAGGCCGAATTAAACATAACATCCGCTTCCTCCTGAAACGGAAAGATATTTTTCTCTTCGCCGCGGCGAACCGAAGCCCAGCGCGCAAGTGTCTCCTGTGCGGTAGTATTCCTCGTTCTGGAATCCCGCACCATCCGGCGGATCAGCCTGGCATCCGTCGTGGAGAGATTATTCTGTGAATCAATATTCAGCTGCGTCAGAGCACTGATATAAATCTTGAATTTATTTTCCTTTGGCAGCCGGGATGTCAGCTTTTCATTCAGACCGTGAATTCCCTCGATCACAAACACATCCCCGTCACGCAGCTGCATAGGACGGTTCCGATACTCCCTGTGGCCGGTCCGGAAATTAAACACAGGCAGCGTCACCGCCTTCCCTGCCAGAAGATCAGCCAGACACTGATTCAAAAGCAGAATATCAATCGCCTCAATACACTCAAAATCCAGCTCCCCGTTCTCATCCAGCGGCGTGTCCTCCCGGTTCACATAGAAATCGTCCAGTGAAATGGGATGCGGCCGCAGGCCGTGTGCCGACAGCTGAACGGAAAGCCGGTGGGAAAAGGTGGTTTTCCCCGAGGAGGACGGCCCCGCAATGAGAATAATCTTCCGTCTCAGGTCTCCCGCAATCTGTTCCGCAATATCGCCGATCTTCTGTTCCATAAAGGACTCCTGCACCAGAATCAGTTCCTGAATCCTGCCGTCTGCTATGACGTCATTCAGGTCACCGATTGTCCGGACTCCCATGCTCTCCCCCCACGCAGCGGCCTCATCCATAGTTGTAAACAGCTTGTCCATAGGTGAAAACCGGGCCGTCTGATGTGTTTCCGGGTCCGGAAACATCAGCATAAATCCATTCTGATACGGAACCAGATCAAACCGCTCACAATATCCGGCGGACGGCGTCAGATAGCCGTAATAGTAATCCCGGTATCCGTTCAATTCATAAAGATTGGCCCTGGAACTCCGGCGATAGCGTAAGAGACGCGACTTATCCGGCCTGTCATGCTGCTCAAAATAGCGAACAGCTTCCTCCAGACTGACATTGCTCTTGTCAATGGGAAGATCCCGAGATATAAGATCCCGCATCTTCTCTTTTAATGCATGAATATAGGCAGTATCTGCCGGAAAGATCGTATGTCCCTGCCGGAATTCACAATAATATCCCTCTCCGAGCGAATGCTGGACAACCACACGGACACCGGAAGGAACGGCATCCGTACCGTCATAGAGTTCATGTGCCGCCGCCTCCATAATCATCGTCAGACTTCTCCGGTATGTATTCCTGCCGGGCGTCTCTGCCATTGTAACAAACTCAAGCTCGCCGTCGCCGGACACACCCTTGGATAACTCCCGCAGCTTACGGCGAAAGCGAACCAGAAGAATCTCTTCATCGTAATCCTTCTGATAATCCCGCGCGATATCGCGAAAAGATGTTCCATCCGGATAAAACACTGTTTTTCCATGAATCATTAAAACAGACAATCTGTCCTCCCGTCTCCGGCATGCTGCCGGTCTATTGATAATAGCGCAATGCACACAGCAGCAACTCCCGCCGCCGCAATATCTCATTTCTCCGTAAGATCAGTCGTTCGTCAGGCATCCCGTCATCCCGCGTCCTGTCCGCGCACGCTGTATCCAGCCGGATCAGGATCTGCTCCGCCGTCATTTTTTCCTTTTCCAGCCATCGCCGCAGAACCGGATGACGCTTTTTAAGTAAAACGGGGCCGAACGTATCCTCACACAAACGCTCCAGATGAGACTGTCCCGGATCTGCCGTTATATGACTGTCCGTTGTCTGCACCGATCCGTCGATTCCCCGCGCATCCGAATTCATTCCGTCCCCTGTGTTCCCGCACGATTCCCAGACTCTTTTTGCCTTCATCATAGGATAGAACTTTCCGTCCTCCTCGACCATGTCTTCATCCGCAATCACAAAACCGAGTTCTCTCAGGCTCCGTCTGACCTCGCAGATATCGGACTGCGGCTGCAGCACCAGTTCCGAAACGCTCCCGGGAACGGCATGCTCCTCACTGAGAATCCGCTTCATCAGGAAACCGCCCATCCCTGCAATCAGGACCGTATCCGCCTCATCCTCGCAGAGTTCTTTCAGACCGTCCGACTGTCTGGTCTGAATCCTCTCCCGCAAACCATACGCCGCGATATGGGCCTCTGCCCGTGCCAGCGGTCCCTGATTGATGTCCATGGCAATCGCGGAAGGAATCCTGTCTGTCAGACAAAGATAAATCGGTATGTAACCGTGATCGCAGCCTACGTCCGCCAGCCGGTGTCCCTGCGTCACCAGGGCAGCCAGAGCCGACATGCGGCCAGATAAATTTATATGTTTTGTTATCTCGCTCATGATTTACATTCTTCACTGAATCGTCCGGTGATTCTTCTTTTACCATGCCATTTTCATTATCATTTTTCAACCGCCGCAGTCCTATCAGTCCAGATAATCCTTCAGCTTGCGGCTGCGGCTCGGATGGCGCAGTTTCCGAAGCGCCTTCGCCTCGATCTGGCGGATACGCTCACGGGTAACATTAAACTCCTTGCCCACTTCCTCCAACGTACGTGCCCGTCCGTCATCAAGGCCGAAACGCAGCCGGAGCACCTTCTGCTCCCGCTCGGTGAGTGTGCCGAGGACCTCCACCAGCTGCTCCTTCAACAAAGTAAACGCAGCCGCGTCCGCGGGAATCGGGACATTATCATCCTGAATAAAATCACCGAGATGGCTGTCCTCCTCCTCACCGATCGGCGTCTCCAGAGAAACCGGCTCCTGGGAAATCTTTAAAATCTCACGCACACGCTCCACAGGCATGTTCATCTCCTCCGCAATTTCCTCCGGCGTCGGTTCCCGCCCGAGCTCCTGCAGAAGCTGTCTGGATACGCGTATCAGCTTATTGATCGTCTCCACCATATGCACAGGTATACGGATCGTCCGCGCCTGATCCGCAATTGCCCTGGTGATGGCCTGGCGGATCCACCATGTCGCATAGGTGCTGAATTTATATCCTTTTTTGTAATCAAACT
>JAJQFQ010000071.1 GCA_021201035.1 Clostridiales bacterium | reverse complement strand
TTAAAGGGCATGTGGAATTTACTCTTGCACTAGAATTTACTTTTTCAATTCAGCCATAAAAAACACAGACCCCGCCAGATAAATCACGACTAACAGAATCACAATAATAGCTGCTATTTTTATCCTTCGCTGTCTTTTTCGACGCAGCTCTTCCTGTCTCCTTCTGGTTTTTATTGTACTGTTTTCTCTTGTCTGTGTCTTCGAACCCATTTTATCACCTGTATCTTCATCCGTATCGCCATAAAAGAAAGCTGTAATCAGACCGGACTAAAAATAATAAACGTCTACCTTCTTATTCATTTTCTCCAGAATATCAATCAGACTCTGCGTCAGATGCTGCCGTGCGGAAATATCAAACGGCAAAGTCTTTTCCTCATAATCCACATTGACAGCCTTTCCGACAAACAGCTTCACTGTAGAGCAGTCCTCCATCAGATAACAGGCCAGCCGCGTCGCTCCGTTGTCACGACTCAATTCCAGGAAAAAATCATCAGAAACATCATTGTCCGCATACCGCTCCAGCAATTCTACGGTTTTGTGAAGTGTCAGCACACCCTCTGTAACCAGATCAATGCCGTTAATTTTCGACATCGGCGGAATCTCCGAATCAAGATCACCCTCTATGGGGATCAGTTTCTCATTCAGCACACGCGCAACCATCTGACTGGTGCTTCCGCCGGACACGATTTTAATGCCGTCCGTCTCCATGAACGTCTCCACCATCCGATAGTCATCCGTCTTATCCGCAGGCGGTCCGGTCAGAATACTTAAAATATGCTCCTCCTGAATCCGCAGCACTGCCACGGTCGTATCATCTGTCGGAACATTCCCGTAAAGCTCTTTGCAGGCATTATTCATATAATCCGCCATCTGCTGGGCATTCCGGGAACGCCCGGCCGCCTTCGCCGCACACCCGGAAAGTGCTTTCCAGTCCCAGGAATAATTCATGATATCCCCCGTACCGCAGTACAGACATCCATCGCTCATGATCGCGAAAGAATCTCCGATCTCAGACCAGATCTCGCACTCGCGGATCTCTTTCCCCTCGATATTGCGATACCGGAACGGGAGCCTCTCCACATTCCCATGCCTGATCAGAATACACTCCGGATTATCATATTCTACAATATAAACCCGCCCGTTGTCAAAAGCCTGAATCACGCTGAATGTAGAGTAGGCCGCACCGTTGACTGAGGAGATCGGCAGCGTCTTCGCGATTGTGGAAACGACTTCATCTACAGACATCTTGTGACGCATCATGGTAGCGATAATTCTGGAAGTCAGCGTCGCCAGAATATTGGCACGAACGCCGCTCCCCATCCCATCTGTCAGGATCAAAATGCGGCTGTCATCGTTATTGACAATCTCTACATTATCGCCGCAGAGCTCCTCTCCGACGTGATTGATGCTTTTATAGGCCAGATCGATTGAAATATTTTTTCTCATACCTCATCCTCCAGCATATATTCACGCAGCTGCGTCAGCGTAGCCTTCGTCTCCGCCGTCGTCTCGCCCAGCAGTCCGGCTATCTTCTGCGCCGTAACCATCTGTTTATCAATGACGTCCTGTGCCATCCGGATCGAGTTCAGCTTCCGAAGCATCTGCTTCTCCTCCTGAGCCTCCTCTGCCGTGATATCCTCTATAATGGCGAGAAGATGATCGGAATCCTCCAGGTAGACTATTGTCTCCAGAACCGTCATTTCATAAAAACTCCATTTTTTCTTATAATGGATCTTTGTCTCGTGTGTACGCATCGCTTCTTCAAATTCAGCTGTCTCTATATAGTCAAACAGATATGTCTTAACCGCCTCGCGTTTCGTTGTGCCGAATACTTTTTCAGCCATCCTGTTAAACTCCAGAATTTTAAAATCCTGATCTGTGATCAAAACAATGCTCGGCATGTTATTGATCACGACATTTGCCATGGAGCGTGTATTTTCATAAGTGCGGATCAGGCACATATCCGCCTCCGCTTTACCCTGATAAATAGCAACAGCCTTCTCACGGCACGTCGCATAACCGCATGCTCCGCAGTTAAACTCTGTATCACTGTTGCTCCTGCCGATCGTCTTTAAAATCTCCTTAATCTGCTTCTCTCCGGGCAGCTGCTCAATCACCTGCATCGGAGTGAAGCCCCTGTGCATCCGTTCTTCCGGAAGGACACGGGGAAGCTCGGGATTCCGCAGACAGGCATTATGTTCTATACTGATCGCCGATTTGAAACGGAACCCTCGGCTTTTATTCACACCGGGACCGTTCACACATCCTCCTGCGCAGAGACTGACTTCCGCAAACACGCCGCTCAAATATCCCTGCTTCATGATATGGAACAGCTCACGGCAGCTCTTGATAGAACTGACCGACATGTTAATATATTTACTGTCCGCACCGTATGTACTGACCGCACGGACAATACCGGTCGGAACCGGATACAGCTGATTCACCATCGGATCTTTGTTGTCAAACTCCAGTTCCTCACAGGCATCCAGATCAATCCCCTCTTCCTTCAGCCAGTTTTCCAGTTCATTGAACTCCAGTACAGCATCTACTGCTCCCACGGTCGTGCGGTCATCCTCGGCCTCCATCTTTTTGGCTACGCAGGGACCGATAAAGACTACCTTCACATGGGCGCCCATCTGCTCCTTGATCATGCGGCCATGGGCGATCATCGGCGAGATCACCGGAGCCAGATAAGGAATGAGCATGGGATAATGCTTCTCGATCAGATAAACGATCGCCGGGCAGTGTGAAATGATGATATTCTCCATCTTCCCCTCGTTAATCAGCCGGGCATACTCTCTCGTCACCAGGTCTGCCCCCTCAGCCGTCTCCCGGACATCCGTAAACCCGAGTTTTAGCAGCGCGTCGATAATCTTTTTCGGCTTGTTATTACTGATCAGGCCGCAATAAGACGGATCAAGCGACACAACCACCTTCTCTTTGCGTTTTAACATCTGTTTCACGTAATCCAGATCACTCTCAAGCGTCTTGGCTTTCTGCGGACAGATTTCCATACAATGACCGCAGAAAATGCACATTTCCCGGACAATCTGCGCCTGTCCGTCATTAATACGGATTGCCTTTACATCACAATTTCTCAGACATTTGTAACAATGTGCGCAATTCGCATCCTGAAATTTAATAACCTCCATTTGTAAACCCCTCCTCTTTCCGGGATCTGACACCGGAAAAACAATATAAACTATCTATATAA
>JAJQFQ010000202.1 GCA_021201035.1 Clostridiales bacterium | reverse complement strand
CTGCTTCAGGGTAAGAAAGTCGAGATTCTGGCAGATTCCGTGTTTACTTATGCGTCCGACACGAGAACCCCGCAGGGGATTCTCTGTCTGATGAGGATGGTGAATCACGAGCCGGATGATCTGTTCCGGTCGGAAAATGGTATCTGGCTGGTTCTGGAAAATCTGCAGGATCCCGGTAATCTCGGCACCATGTTCCGCACAGGGGAAGGGGCCGGGATCACCGGAATCGTGATGGATGCTTTTACGGCGGACATTTATAATCCTAAGACAAATCGTTCTACTATGTGAAGTATTTAGCGTGTAGCGGTTCTTTTCACAGAAAACCTGCTGGAAACGCTGCAAAGAATGAGATCCGGCAATATCCGCATTTTTGCAGCTCATCTGGAGGGCAGTGTCTGTTATGATGAGCCGGATTACAGAGCGGGAACAGCGTTTTTGATCGGCAATGAGGGGAATGGTTTGACAGAGGAGACTGCTTCGCTTGCAGATATGAATATCCGTATTCCCATGAAAGGACAGGTAGAGTCGCTGAACGCGGCGATGGCGGCCGGACTTCTAATGTATGAAGCTGACCGGCAGAGAAGGAGAGGATGATATCATGTTTCGATTATGGGCAAAGGAATGGAAGGATAATCGAATGAAGCGTGACCTGACCGTCAGCGACGAGAGTGAAGATACCAGAACGCACAAAGTGCTTCGGGCGCTGGATGAGGTTTGCTATGCTTTTGATCTGGGAAAACCGATTTGGCTGGAATCAAACATCAAAGAGTTTCAGCGGCATGCAAAAGCGCGATTTTATCAGGACAGTTTTATTGAAAATATTTCTTTTGATTTTCTTGAAATTCAGGTTATTGAAGAAGACTGGTAAGCATGACTTTTATTATTAAAATTGTATGAAAAATTAAAAATAACAGGTGTTATTTTGGCAATATATGCTATAATACATCTATACATTCTTAACAGTTCCTAAGATGGGGTATGACGAAATACAGTCAGAGAATGATCATAGGATACCGGAGGCAGCGGTGCCGACTGTTTCCTGATAGTTTTCATGTGGGATGCGAGGTGTATTTATTATGGCAGAACAGCAGTCTGAAATCAGAGAAAATGTTTATGATTGGCAGAATATCATGTTTCTTTATAATTCTGCGATCAAAGAGGTTCGGACGAAGCTGGATATTATGAGTGATGAGTTTCAGTTTATCTATCAGTATAATCCGATCGAATATATTAAATCCAGAATTAAGACGCCGGAGAGTATCGTGAACAAGCTTAAACGTGACGGATATGAGACTACCATGAAAAACATGGTCGAGCATGTGAGTGATATTGCCGGTATCCGTGTGGTATGCTCCTTTACATCTGATATTTATCGACTGGCAGAGGCGATCGGGAAACAGGAGGAGTTTTCCGTTCTTTATATTAAGGATTATATCAAACATCCGAAGGAGAGTGGTTACCGCAGCTACCATATGCACATTCAGGTACCGATCCGGACGACGAAGGGGGTTGTCCCGACAAAGGTCGAGCTCCAGATCCGGACGATCGCGATGGATTTCTGGGCCAGTCTGGAGCATAAGATTTATTATAAGTTCGAAGGAGACGCTCCGGATTACATCAGTGAGGATTTGCAGTCCTGTGCCAAAATCGTAGCGAAGCTGGATGAGAAGATGCTGTCGCTGAATGAGGCGATCATGGAAGTGGAGCGGCAGGAACACGGTAGTACCGGGTCTCAGTAAACCAGTCTTTCATTGTCTGCAGAACTTTTATCAGTTCTTCTTCCGTGATAATATACGGAACCATCGCGTACAGGTAGTTCAGAAACGGACGGCTGAAAACGCCGTGATCAAATGCGTACTGCTGATATCCCTGCAGTTCGGCCGGATCATGAACCTCTATACATACACAGGCGCCCATGATACGTATTTCTTTTATACGGGGATCTGTAAAAGATTGCATTTCCCGGCGGGTGATATCTTCGATGCGGTGAATTTTGGACATATAATCTTCACGCTCAAACAGTTCTATGGATTTTAAGGCGACACTGCAGGCAAGTGCGTTCCCCATAAAGGTCGGACCGTGCATGAGCGCGTGTTCGGGATTGTCGTCGTAAAATCCATCAAATACTTTTTGGGTGGCTGCGGTTACAGCGTGTCCGATATAACCTCCTGTCAGTCCTTTCCCAAGTATCAGGATATCTGGCAGCACGAGATCCGCTACAAAACGATGGCCGGTTCGCCCGAAACCGGTCGCGACCTCATCGAAGATCAGAAGCACATCATATCGGTCGCACAGTTCTCTGGCGCGTCGGAGAAATGAGAGATCATACATTCTCATGCCGCCTGCACCCTGCAGGAGCGGCTCAACGATAAAACAGTTCAGTCTGTCATGATATTTCTCAAAAGCTTCTTCCAGAGCATTTATCTCAACAGGAATATGTATGATATCAGGATTTTTACCATACGCTTTCAGAACAAAGTGATAATCCTCATCATCGCCCACATCCATGGCCTTAAAGGTATCGCCGTGGTAAGAATGCTCCAGAGAGAGAATCATCGTGCGTTGGATTTCGCCGCGGTTCATATAGTATTGCAGCGCAATTTTCAAGCCTACTTCTACTGCAACGCTGCCGGAGTCTGAGAAAAAGCTGTAGTTTAAATCACCCGGAAGCCATGTCTGCAGTTTGGCGGCAAGTTTCTGGGCGGGCTCGTGAGTCAGACCTCCGAGCATGACATGAGCAAATTTTTTCAGCTGATCTTCGATTGCCCGGTTCAGTTCGGGGTGTTTATATCCGTGAATGACGCTCCACCAGGAGGATACGGAATCAATCAGCTTTTTATCTTCCGTATAGAGATAAACACCCTCTGCGTCAATGATTTTATATGGGGTATGCATGGTTTTCATTTGTTCATAAGGATACCAGATCATAGGATTCTCGCTTTCTGTTTGATTCGCAAAAAAGATTCATCAGAGCTTCGGCACTGATTTCCAGGTTTGGGTCACCGTTTTTTACACAGGCAATTACTTTCAGCCCCGTCAGGTGTTCGCACATATATAAATTATCTTTGTGCATTTGGTTATCGGGTTCAAAATGATTGAAGATAATTCCTCTGGCTCTTATGCCGCGGGATTTCATGTACTCAGCTGTCAGTACAACGGAATTGATGGTGCCCAGTCCTGCGTCGGCAACGATGATACAGGAAAGATTTTCTGCCTTAATGAAATCTTCCAGATACAGTTCCTGTTTGTCAAAGCGCAGCGGACAGAGGATACCGCCGGAACCTTCTGCCACGACATAGTCATATTGCCGGCAGAGCAGATCAAAATCGCGAAGTATTACATCCGGATCAACGGGGTTCCCTTCCAGCCGTGCGGCCAGATGAGGAGAAACAGCTGTCTCATAAACATAGGGACACATTTTTTCCGTCGGTTGCTGTATGCCTGAAATTTTTTTGACATACAGGGCGTCTCCCGGAATAAGAGTTCCGTCCGGAGCGCGGTTATTTCCGCTCATGGCTGCCTTGTAGTAAGCTGCAAGGTTCTGCAGTTCACGCAGTTTTTTTAAAATCAGTGCGGTTACGTAGGTTTTTCCTACGTCTGTCCCGGTTCCGGTGATAAAAAGTGTTTTACTCATTGTAAAATTCTCCTTTGAATTGTATCCTGCAGGGGCGTTTCGGTTACTTTCGGTTATTCATGATCCATTTGCCTGATGACAGGCAGGAGCCTTTTCTCGATCACTGCAGCGACTATGCAAAGGACAATATCGCCCGGAACAGCCAGAATAAAGCAATAGAGAAAAAGCGTCCATACACCGATGGGTGTTCCGAGATAGAGATTGCTGATCAGATCGTAATAAATCATTCCCATAGAATATACGATAGCCAGTCCCGTAAAGTTTGCTGCCAGTAATCTGCGGTAACCCGGAGCTTTTGCACGGTGTACGATGGTTCCGGTTACCCAGGCGCCGACCGCAAAGCCGATGATGTAGCCGAAGGTGGGCTGAAAAATATAAAATATACCGCCTCCTTCCGTAAAAATCGGCAAACCGATGAGACCGATGATCATGTACACACATACGGAGAGTGCGCCGTATTTTCCTCCGAGTAAAATTCCTGCCAGCATGGTAAAAAGAAACTGCAGCGTGAATGGTACGACCGGAATCGGGATCCTGATAAAGGCGCCGACCGCAATGAGCGCTACAAACAGTGCACACATAACCAGATTTTTTGTTTTTTTCATGGTCTATTACCTCCCGCAAGAGAAGATATCATGAAAAAACACAAATTGTCAACCGATATTTACGAAATTAAGTTAACAATTGAGAAAAACATAACTCCGGAAGGTAAAATGATGCCATTCCGGAGTTTGTATACGCAGGAGTGCGTAAAAGGAATAATGGACGTCAGGCAAGATCAATACTGGAGGAATTCAGGTATGTCTCCTGTTCCGGCGTCAGCACATCGATCGATTTTCCGAGGAATCGAAGCTTGCGGTTTGCAACTTCCAGATCCACTTCTCTGGGGACATGGATCAGTTTTTCCGTCAGTTTCCCGGCGTTTTCCACCAGATATTTTGCGCTCAGTGCCTGAATGGCAAAGCTCATATCCATAATTTCTGCCGGATGTCCGTCTCCGGCAGCCAGATTCACCAGGCGGCCTTCCGCCAGTACATAGATCCAGTTTTCGGCAGATATCTGGTATCCGGTAATATTTTTCCTCTGGTCAATTGTATCCAGGGCAATCTCACGGAGCCGTTTCATGTCGATCTCTACATCAAAGTGACCGGCATTGCACAGGATGGCGCCGTTTTTCATGACGCGGAAATCCTCTTCATCAATGACGCCGGCGCAGCCTGTCACCGTAATAAAGAAATCACCGATTTTTGCTGCCTCATTCATGGGCATTACGTCAAATCCGTCCATTACTGCTTCAATCGCTTTGATCGGATCAATCTCTGTGACAATTACTCTTGCGCCGAGTCCTTTTGCACGCATGGCGACACCTTTGCCGCACCAGCCGTATCCTGCGACGACTACATATTTCCCGGCAACAATAAGGTTCGTCGTCCGGTTGATACCGTCAAATACGGACTGACCGGTGCCGTAACGGTTGTCGAAAAGGTGTTTGCAGTCGGCGTTGTTGACCAGTACCATGGGGAAGCGCAGCTCATCCTGTTTTGCCATGGCGATCAGACGGATGATGCCGGTTGTTGTCTCTTCGCAGCCGCCGATGACGTAAGGGATTTTATCCGTCATTTTTGTGTGGAGCATGTGTACGAGGTCTCCGCCGTCATCGATGATAATATTACAGTTATTTTCCAGCACGAGCTGAATGTTTGTGTTATATTCTTCCTCTGTACAGTTGTATCGGGCATAAACATTCAGGCCGTCCTGTACGAGGGCAGCGGCTACATCGTCCTGAGTGGATAGCGGGTTGCTCCCTGTGATGTACATCTCTGCGCCGCCGGCAGCCAGAACTTTACAGAGGTAAGCCGTCTTTGCTTCCAGATGGATGGACAGAGCAATGCGGATGCCCTCAAAAGGCCGGTCTGCCGTAAAGTCTGCTTCCAGACTGCGAAGCAGCGGGCAATTTTTGCGTACCCAGTCAATTTTGTGCGCTCCGGAGGGAGCAAGAGAAATGTCTTTAATGGAACTCATGGTTTCCTCCTGTGTCATTATAATGAAATAAAATCCTTACCGGAATTTTTTTCTATTATAAATTGTTACAGGATAACTTGCAATACTCTGATTTTCTTTCATATTATTTTTGGGGGATTGTGTTATACCGGATATATGGTAGAATAAATCATCTGATCTATACAACAGCACAAATGACAGGAGCAGAATAACATATGATTTTAATTACGGGCGGGGCCTATCAGGGGAAATCCGTTTTTGCGGAAAAATTACAGGCGGAAGCATTACAAAACGGGATGCAGAAACCGCCGGTGACAGAAAATATTCATTTGCTTGTTGAAAAAGAGTTAAAAGCCGGCAGAGATCCGTATGTGATTTTTGATCGAATCCTGAGGGAGCAGCCGGATATGATATTTACAGTTGACGAACTGGGCTGCGGTATTGTTCCCGCAGATGCTTTTGACAGGGAATGGCGGGAGACGACAGGAAGAATCTGCTGCCGCATTGCACAGCGGGCGGATGCGGTGTACCGGGTAATCTGCGGAATTGCGGAAAAGCTGAAGTGAGCATTGATAAAGTTTTTGTTCTGATATATATTGAAAAAAAGACTTGCTTTTTATACTTGTTTGCTGTAATATAGCCAACAGAGCGACAACTGTTCGCGATGAGCGGACATTTTACGGCAGACTGTTTTTTGTTTTGCCGCCCAAATTGTTTGATGCAGGGGATATAAAATAGAAATACTGGAGGATCATGAGATGAGTGAAAAATTAAAAGTCGGAATTTTAGGAGGAACCGGAATGGTTGGGCAGCGGTTTATCTCTTTGCTGGAAAACCATCCCTGGTTTGAAGTGACCACGATCGCGGCAAGTCCGCGCTCCGCGGGTAAGCGTTACGAGGATGCGATCGGGAGCCGCTGGAAGATGACGACGCCGATGCCGGAAACAGTAAAAGATATAGTTGTCATGAATGTAAACGAGGTTGAAAAGGTTTCCGCTGACGTTGATTTTCTGTTCAGTGCCGTAGATATGTCCAAGGACGAGATTAAAGCGATCGAGGAGGCCTACGCAAAGACAGAGACGCCGGTTGTCTCTAATAACAGCGCCCACCGCTGGACGCCGGATGTCCCGATGGTTGTTCCGGAGATCAATCCGCAGCATATGGAAGTGATACAATATCAGAAAAAGCGTCTCGGCACGACAAGAGGATTTATCGCGGTAAAGCCGAACTGTTCGATTCAGTCCTATGCGCCGGCGCTTACCGCATGGCGGGAGTTTGAGCCGTATGAGGTGGTGGCCACCACTTATCAGGCGATTTCCGGCGCGGGTAAAACCTTTAAGGATTGGCCGGAGATGGTGGAGAATGTGATTCCCTATATCGGCGGCGAGGAGGAGAAATCCGAGAAGGAACCGCTTCGCCTCTGGGGTGAGACCGATGAGCAGCAGGGCGTGATCGTACCGGCGGCATCTCCGGTGATTACCTGCCAGTGTATCCGTGTGCCTGTGTTGAACGGTCATACGGCAGCGGTATTTGTCAAGTTCCGCAGGAAGGTCACAAAAGAGCAGCTGATCGAGAAGCTGACTTCTTTCTCGGGACTTCCGCAGGAACTGAATCTTCCGAGCGCACCGAAACAGTTCATTCGCTATATGGAGGAGGACAACCGTCCGCAGGTGCAGCTCGATGTGGATTATGAGAGAGGTATGGGTGTCAGCATCGGCCGTCTTCGTGAGGATACCGTGTATGACTGGAAGTTCGTGGGACTGTCCCACAATACCGTGCGCGGTGCGGCCGGCGGAGCAGTGCTCTGTGCGGAACTGCTTACAGCGCAGGGGTATATCACGAAGAAATAAACGAAGAAAACATTATGCAGACAGAGGGCAGTCTTTCAGACAGAAGCTGCGCTTTGTCTGCTTTTTTTGATTGATTTTACAAAAGTCCATATCAGGTATGTATTCCGATATATACAGCTATGGCAGTTACCGGATAGTCATTTAGAATATTCACTAAATTAAAAGGAAAATATTCTTTTTATCTTCAAATTCCACACGACATTTCACAAAAATAATTTTAATGTCAGAATCGTCTTGACATTCAAAAACATCAATCTATAATGGTATTTAGTTGGGATACCAAAGGTATACAAATAAAATACAACAAGTACACAGGACAGGGATACAGAGATCAACCGAAAGTGGTTTTTCAAATAAAGCATTACCTGAAGAGAGGTGCAAAAATGGGCGAAAAAGGAACAATCACAAGTATGGACTTTTTGAAGGCAACCAGTGCCAGGGGGATGGATATCGCTTCTGATCGTCCCCTTCTTTTTCGAAAATCCCGCACGGAGGAAAAGAAGGAAAAGGAAGATGAAATCCGGAGGGTGAAGACCTGCTGCAGGGCCTGTATTGCGAACTGCGGCGTGATCGCGACGGTTAAAAACGGACGTGTGATCAAATTGGAGGGCAATCCGGAGGATCGGATGAGCAAGGGCCGTATGTGTGCGAAGGGGTTGTCCGGTATTCAGGCATTGTATCATCCGAATCGGAACAAGTATCCGATGATGCGCGTGGGCAAGCGCGGCGCGAACAAGTGGCGGCGTATTTCCTGGGATATGGCCATTGATATCATCGCAAAGAAACTGGTAGAGACGAAGGAGAAATACGGGGCGGAGACTGTGTTCTGTTCCACGGGAGGCGGTGGCAACCCGGAGATCTGGAGCATTGCTCGTTTCTGTAATATTTTCGGGACGCCGAACTGGTTTGAACCCGGATGTGCCCAGTGCTATCTGCCGCGCGTATTGTCCTATACGATGATGTACGGCGGGACAGACCCGAGTATCGCGGACTCGAATGCGCTGGAGATCTATGATACGGAAAATACACCGATTCAGTGTCTGGTGCTCTGGGGTACAGATCCGTCTTACTCATGTCCCGCAAGCGGCGGCGGAGCCGTGGCGGATCTGCGTGCAAAGGGTGTGAAAACCGTTGTGATTGATCCGCGGCTTACACCGGATGCGGCGAAGGCGACCGTCTGGCTGCCGGTGCGCCCGGGAACGGATGTCGCGCTGATGTTGGGCTGGATCCGGTACATTATGGAACATGAATATTATGATCATGATTTTGTGATGAAGTGGACGAATCTTCCCTATCTGGTTGATGTTGAAACAAAGATGCTCTGGCGGGCGGAGGTCAGCGAAGACCCTGATATTCCGGACATATTTATGATTTGGGATGAAAATACGAAGAGCGCCTGCCCGATGAAATATCCGTGGAATGATAATCTGTCTCCTGCCCTGCAGGGAACCTTTGAGATTGAAGGGAAAATTTATAAAACGGGATTTCAGCTGTTGTGGGAGCAGGCGGAACCGTATACACTGGAACATGCAGGAGAAATCTGCGGTCTGGATCAGGAACTGATAGAGCGCGGCATCCGCACGTTTGCGGAAAATACGCCGGGCGGGATTGCTTTGGGAGTGAGCACGGATCAGACGCCGAACTCTGTGCAGGCCTCCATGGCAGCTGCAACGCTGGACCTGCTGATGGGAAATGTAGAGCAGCCCGGCTCGCTGCTGCAGCGTTTTAAGACAAGCGGCGTGTTTGATCAGCCGAATTATCCGGTTCCCATTGCGGCGGATCTTTTACCGGATGAGCAGCTGAAAAAACGTCTGGGAGGCATTGAGCACAAGGGGCTGCATATCTGGTATGCCGGACATATCACCAGTATTTTTGATGCGGTTCTGACCGGAAAGCCGTATAAACCGCGGGTATGGATTGACCGGTCTGGCAATAAGATGGCAGCCGTGGCGGACAGCCAGAAGGTGAGAAAGGCCATCGATGAACTTGATTTTATCGTACATATGTATATGTATCCGACCTCGTTTTCTTCCTATGCGGATATTCTGCTTCCCACGGAGGAGTGGCTGGAGACGAACATGATCGTAGAGACATGCAACACGCTCTGCGCGAGACAGCAGGTTACGCATCTGTGGGAGACCATGGATGAGACGCTGATCTGGTCAAAGATCGCGAAGCGCTGCGGCGAGCTTGGTGATGAGGGTTGCCGCAAAGCGTTTGACGCGGAATATATGGGGGATAATCTGCCTTATTGGGATAATGTGACGGATCTTTGGGATCATTTTCTCGGAAGAGTCGGTCTGACTTTTGAAAAATTAAAGCATATCACGCCGTATACCTATATGCCGAAGGACGAGTGGAAGGAATATTACGTTTATAAAAAGACAGACCCGAAGACGGGACTTCCGCAGGGGTTTGCCACACCATCGAAGAAATGTGAACTTTATCTGGAGAGCATGATTACGTTGGGACGAACCGGAAAGCCGTTTGCGAAATGTGAGCTGCCGCCGGCCTCGAAGGATTATGAGCCGCTTCCCTATTATCTGGAGCCGGTGGAAAGTCCGCTGGATACGGAAGGGCTGGCTGCGGAGTTTCCGCTCACCATGACCGGAGGAAGAGTACCGTTTTTCCATCACAATACATTGCGGAATGTGCCGTGGCTGCGTGAAATCTATCCGGTGCCGGAACTGTGGATGTTTCCGACTGATGCTGAGAAGTACGGTCTGGAAGACGGACAGTGGGCCTGGATTGAGTCGAAACGCGGGAAAATCCGCGCAGTTGTGTCTGTCACGCAGGGCATTCGGCCGGGCGTTGTGTATATGGAACGCTTCTGGAATCCGGAAACGCTGAACACGAAGACGCACGGATGGAAAGAGATGAACGTCAATGTGCTGACGCGGGCGGAAGGACCCTTTAATGATGTAGTAGGCACCTATACACTTCGGGGTTTTCAGGTGAAGGTGTATCCGGCCGAGGGGGCGCCGGAGGGTATCTGGCAGAATCCGCAGGATTTCAGCTCGTGGCTGGCGCAGCCGACAGACCGGACACAGGAGGTATCGGCATGAGGAATGTTCGATCTGTGAGAGAATGGATTATTCTGTGATTTTATGACCTGCAGATGTACTCCGGGAATCTCCTTGTGTCTGAATTGACAGGCGAATCGTGAGTACATACAGGAATGAGGAGGGGCTTTATGAAGCAATATGCGTTTGTCATCGAACTGGACCGCTGCATCGGATGCAAGGGCTGTCAGGTGGCTTGTAAAATGGAAAACGGAACGGCGTTGGGGTCCGACCGCACGAAGGTACGTATGGTCGGTCCGACCGGCACTTTCCCGAATTTGGAAATGTATTTTCTGCCGACGATGTGTCAGCAGTGTGAAGATCCGGTCTGTGTGAGGGTCTGTCCGTCAGGCGCCGTCTATAAGAGCAGAGAGGACGGCATCGTGCGGATTGAAACGAAAAAGTGTATCGGCTGCCACAGTTGTAATAAGGAATGTCCATATCACGCGAATACATTCAGCGAGATGAGTCGGGCGATGGATAAGTGTACAATTTGTGCTGAGGCAAGAGAGCGTGGCGAGCTGCCGGCCTGCGTGCGGAACTGTTCCGGAAAGGCGCTCCATTTCGGGGATATCAATGATCCGAACAGCGAAGTGTCCCGCCTGATCCGTGAGGCAGGAGAGGGACATGTGTTCCGCCTGCATGATTTCGGAAACGGACCATCGACACGTTATATTTTGAAAAATGCCGAATGGCAGGATATTCTGCCGCAGGAACTGGATGAGGTATCTTTCGGAAAAGGAGGCAGATATTATGATCATAAACAGTAAGGCAGGGTTTAAGCAGCTTATGCTGAACCGGAGAAATCTGTATCGGTTTTTTGCGCGCTTTTTCCAGAAGGAGATTGATGAGGAGTTTTTTGAGCAGTTAAAGCACGTAGAGTTTCCTACGGAGAGAAAAGAAAATGCGCTGACAGAATTTCAGGACGCGCTGACGCGTCTTAATGAATATTTTGAATATGACGCGGGAGAATCACTGGAGGATCTGGCAGCAGATTATGCCAAAACATTTCTCGGCGCCGGCATCGCGCAGGGGAACGCGGCGTTCCCCTATGAGTCGGTATACACCAGCCCGAAGCATGTGATGATGCAGGATGCGTGGAACCGCGTCTGCGAGATTTATGAAGCGAAAGGCATAGAGCGTACGGAGGAAGCGGGGGATCTTCTGGAAGACCATATTGCCATGGAAATGGAATTTATGGCTTTCCTCTGCGATGAGACAAGCCAGTATACCGAGACATTGACCGGACTGGAGGAACAGAGGGAGTTTCTGAACAAGCATTTGCTTAACTGGGCGCCGAGCTTCTGCCTGGATATTAAGGAATATGCGGACACTGAGTTTTACCGGATGGTGGGACAGCTTACGACCGGATTTCTGCAGCTTGACAGTTTCATTCTGGATAAAATGATCGCGGAGCGCAAAGCCCGGCCGGTGGTCTCGAAAAGCTACCGGATCAGCCGGTCGTACATGAACGAGGTGCTGCAGGAGTTAAGGCAGGAATATCGTATTTACGCGCCGGTACATGTACCGGACCGGGGTATGTGGGAGACGGGCGGCCTGATCCGCTACGGTGAGATTGAGAGAGCAGAGGAGATCGTGACGGACCGGCAGTCGGATTTTTCACCGAAGGAAGTCATTTATCCCGTATCGCAGACAATTTTTACGTTTGACGAGGACAGCTGCCGGGAAACGCTGCCTAATGATCCGAAGGGAATCATTATCTTTGCCCGTCCCTGTGATGTGAACGCGCTGAAACGTCTGGACAATATGTTTCTGGCGAACGGCGGTACCAGTGATGTTTATTATAAAATGATGCGGGACAAAGTAAAGATCTTCATGATGGAGTGTGAGAAGAGCTGGGAGAATTGCTATTGTGTTTCCATGGGAACAAATCGCGCGGAAAATTTCAGCGTGGCCTGGAAGCTGCATGGGGATATGGTTGAACTGAAGGTAAACGATCCGGAGTTTGTGCGGTGCTTTGAATGGGCGGCGGAATGTGATTATGAACCTTCTTTCATCGAGGAAAATGAGCGAAAGGTAAAAATTCCTGACATTCGGGGCATGGAGATGCTGCGGGATATTGCCGGTTTAAAATTCTGGGAAGAGTACAATGATAAGTGTATTTCCTGCGGCGGATGTAATACGGTATGCCCGACTTGCAGTTGCTTTGACACAGTTGATTATCTGAATCAGGAGAACAGCCGTAAGGGTGAGCGCAGACGAATCTGGTCTTCCTGTATGCTGCCTGATTTTTCCAAAACCGCGGGTGGCAATATCGCACGGAAACTTCCGCAGCAAATGATGCGTTTCAAGACGATGCATAAGGTCTATGATTACAATGCCCGGTTCGGTGGCAATGAACATATGTGCGTGGGCTGCGGCCGCTGTATCATTCGCTGTCCGGAGGATATCTGTTTTGCGGATACGGTGAACCGGCTGAGCGTGGAAGTTGATCGGCTGAATCATCCGGAGGAAGGAGAAGAGAATGGAAAATAATGTTTTGGTTCCGAAACCACACAGAATATTGAGTATGTTAAAACACACATCGACCGAGTGCACCTTCCGCGTGGCCTGCGATCAGGAACCGGGATTCGGACAGTTCTTCATGCTGTCCCTTCCGAAAGTCGGAGAGGCGCCGATCTCGGCGAGCGGCAAAGGCCCGGGTTTCGTGGAGTTTACGATCCGGAACGTCGGTCTTCTGACGCAGGCAATCTTTGATCTCCAGCCGGGAAATTCCATATTCCTGAGGGGACCCTACGGAAACCATTTCCCGGTAAAGCAGTTTGAAAATAAGGATCTGCTGATTATCTGCGGCGGTACAGGCATGTCGCCGTTGATGACGACGATCAATCATTTTTATGATCACCCGGAGGTGTGTAAATCGGTCAGCATCATCGCCGGATTTAAGAATGCGGGGGCAGTTCTGTTCCGGGATGAGATCGAGAAATTTAAAGAACGGTTCCGCATGATCACTACACTTGATAATGAGGTGCAGGAGGGGTTTGAGACAGGTATGGTGACGGCTCATATCAATAAAATACCGATCAGCTCTTTTGATGATTATAATATTGTCATTGTCGGTCCGCCGGTCATGATGCATTTTGCGGCGCTGGAATGCTTAAAATGCGGGGCCGTTGAGGAGAAGATATGGGTCTCTTTTGAGAGAAAGATGTGCTGCGGCGTGGGTAAGTGCGGACATTGTAAGGTCGGAGACACCTATGTATGTCTGGAGGGACCGGTGTTTAATTACGCGAAGTCGAAGAATTTGCTGGATTAAGGGAAGTAAAAAATCAGGAACAATATGGGTGTTCTGATACAAATAACAGGAAAAACTGATTGACAAACACAGTCAGAACTGTATAATAAATATGTAAATAACTTGACGGACGAAGGTGTTCTGCATATCGCAGGGCACCTTTTTCGTTATTTGTGCGTATTGACATATTGCTATTTTATTTCTATGAATGTTATGATAAGAATACCGTATGACAGTGCGAAACGAGATATTTTTGTGCAATGCAAGGAAAGTCACAGAAGTATACAAAATACAATCAGGAGGGAGATTGGATATGACTTTTTATGATATGGATCTGTTTCAGAACACAGATACCGTCAACCGTCTGCTGGCCCGCTACGGCGTGAAGTTCGGCATTTACAAGAACAATGTCTTTCACGAGCAGCTGTTCCCCTTTGACGCGATTCCGCGCATCATCGAGGCGGATGAGTTCAATTATCTGGAGAGGGGATTAAAACAGCGTGTGCGAGCTCTGAACATGTTTCTGAAGGATATCTACACGGAGAAGAAGATCGTGAAGGACGGCGTTGTGCCGGAGGACTTTATCTTTGCGACCAGCGGTTACATGGCAGAGTGCGAGGGCGTCTGCCCGGTGAAGGATATCGCGTCCCATATTTCCGGCATCGATCTGGTGCAGGGAAAGGATAAGGAATGGTACATACTGGAGGACAACCTGCGGGTGCCGTCCAGCGCTTCGTATCCGATGATCGCGCGGCAGCTCTGCCGGATGAGTTCTCCGAAAACATTCAGGGAGAACCATATCGAGGATAACCGGAATTACGCCGAGCTGCTGAAAAAGACGATGGATTATGTCAACACGGGCGGTCTGAATGTCATCCTGACGCCGGGACGGTTTAATTCCGCGTATTTCGAGCATTCTTATCTCTCCGAGCAGATCGGAGCCACGCCGGCGATCGGCCAGGATCTGGTCGTGGAGGATGATGTCCTTTACTTTAAGGATTATTCTGGCAAGAAGGAGCGCGTAGGCGCCGTTTACCGCCGGATTTCGGATGATTATCTTGATCCGATGAATTTTAACGCGGAATCCCTGATCGGTGTACCGCATATTTATGATGTGTTCCGCAAAGGAAACGTGGCGCTGCTGAACGCGCCGGGCAACGGCGTGGCGGACGACAAGGGCATCTATTATTTCGTGCCGAAGATGATCAAATACTACCTGGATGAGGAGTCTATTCTGAAAAACGCGCCGACCTATCTGCCGTTCTATGATGAGGATATGCAGTACGTGCTGGAGCATTTCGACAATCTGGTGCTGAAGGATGTGGCGGAGGCCGGCGGTTACGGCGTGGTCTTCGGCAATTCCATGACGAAGCAGCAGAAGGCGGATTTCATTTCCATGCTGAAGGCGGAACCGCGCCGCTTCATCGCGCAGGAGGTCATTGATTTCCTGGATATCGATGTGATGTGTGACGGCGAGATCGTGCCGCGCAAGGCGGATCTTCGTGCATTCGTCCTGATGGCGGATGAGCCGATGGTGTGGAAGAGCGGTCTGACCCGGTTCACACGTAACCCGGATTCCTTTATCGTTAATTCATCGCAGGGAGGAGGATTTAAAGACACATGGGTATTATCTCATTAGATCATATTGACAATTTATACTGGCTCGGTCGTTATACCGAGCGGGTTTACACGACGCTCCGGCTCTATTTCCGCAGCTACGATGTGATGATCGACCTGTTGGGGGAGCATTATAAAGCATTTTGTGACGATCTGGATATTCCGGATATTTACGGTTCGGCGGATGAGTTCCGGGCGAGATATCCGTTTGACACGGAGGATCCCAATTCCATCGTCAGCAATCTGACACGCGCGTATGACAACAGTATCGTTATGAGGGAACTGCTCGGCAGCGATGCACTGTCCTATATACAGATTGCCCTCTATGATATTCAGAAGGCGAAGGTTAGCCCGGCGCCGCTTGTGCCTCTCCAGGAAGTGATCGATCATATCCTGGCGTTCTGGGGCATCATGGATGACAAGGTGGATAACGCGCAGATACGCGATGCGATCAAGACAGGAAAGCGCATAGAGCGAATTGACCTCTATGCTCGCCTGAGGATGGATGGTAAGGAGATCATCCGGGAACTTGGCCGCCTGCGTCCGCGTGTGGAACTGAGCGGTATGCGCTATCATAAGGAATATCTGGACGAGATTGAAGAGCTTGCGAAATCAGATAAGATTGACTATTACCGGATCGTATATCTGATTGAAAATCTGATCATTATGGGGTAAAATAACCCTAAATGAGAAGAAAGCGGGGGCTTTGTTTTGAGAGAGCTTCATTTTATCTACCAAATGAGTCTGATGTTTTCAAAACCGGCGGCCAGACATAATTATACCCTGAAATGTTTTCCTCAGAGTGATGAGGTGCAGAAGATTGACGGACTTCGGATTCTGCTGGATCCGGAGAGCCGTAATTTTACAAGTATTGATTCCTTTGGGAATCAGACGCTCTGCGGTGAGGTGGAACAGGAGCATCGCCTGTTCCGCATCACGGTGGAGGGCAGAGCCGAAACGGGATTACAGGCAGGACGGCGCGCGAGACCGGAGGAGTTGGGTAAGTACCGTTATCCCTCTTTTTATACAAAGGCGGGGGATCAGATTCGGGCATATTGGCGCAGCCATCCGGTTTTCGGCATGTCGCCGAGGGAGGCTGCCCTGTATTACATGAGACTTTTGTATGAAGAGATGCAGTATATGCCGGGCGCGACCGGCGTGGACACGAAGGCGGAGGAGGCCTGGACGATGCGCCGCGGCGTCTGTCAGGATTATGCGCACATCCTGCTCGCACTGCTGCGTCTGGAGCATATTCCGGCCCGGTATGTGGTCGGTATGATGATCGGCGAGGGCGCAAGCCATGCCTGGGTGGAGGTTGAGGACAGTGGAATCTGGTACGGCGTTGATCCGACGAACGGGCGTGAGGCGGACGACCAGTATATTTTCATCTCTGCCGGGCGCGATGCCTTTGACTGTCAGATGAATAAGGGTATGATGGTCGGCGGCGGACAGCAGCGGCAGAGTGTGTCCGTGATCGTGACGGATGTGTTTGATAACCCGCTTCGGTAACAGCAGATTTGAGATGAAAGGGAACAGAATGTGATGACTGCGTCAGCAGTCATGTCCGTTTGTTATATGGAAGGATATGTATATATGGTACAAAATGTAGCGTCCGTCGGCTTGCCGGTGGACGAGATTTTAAATGTGAAAAAGATGCGTGTGGAGCCGGAGGGAAACGACTCCGGCAAACGTATCTGTATCGTGACGGGGACACATGGCGATGAGCTGGAAGGACAGTATGTCTGCTATGAAGTGCTCCGCCGTATTTCTGAAAAAAAGAATTTGCTGACGGGAACCGTAGATATTTACCCGGCCATGAATCCGTTGGGCATTGACTCCCTGACAAGAGGAATACCGGCTTTTGATCTGGACATGAACCGCTTGTTCCCGGGGGACAGAAACGGCAGTATGACGGAGTATGTGGCAGCGGAGATCTGTCGGGATCTGGACGGTGCGGATGTCTGCATTGACATCCATGCCAGCAATATTTTCCTGACGGAGATGCCTCAGGCGCGGATCAATGTCAACACCAGTGAGAAACTCGTGCCCATGGCAAAGATGCTGAACCTTGATTTTATCTGGGTGCACGCTGCCAGCACTGTGCTGGAGTCTACACTGGCACATACCATGAACTCCCGGGGCGTACCCACGATCGTGGTAGAGATGGGCGTTGGTATGCGTATCACAAAGGAATACGGCGATCGCCTCACGGACGGGATTTTTCATCTGATGTATGAGATGGGGATCTGGCAGGAGGATACGCCGGTGACATCGAAGCCCATTGTATCCGAGGACGGGAGCGTGAGCTTTTTAAATGCCGAACACAGCGGTATTTTTATCAAAAATGCGGCACATGGCACACGGGTGAAGACCGGCGATTTTATCGGCAGTATCGTCAGTCCGCTCACCGGAGAAGAGCTGGATCATGTGGTTTCTCCCGTGGACGGACTTTTATTTACCATCCGGGAATATCCGGTTGTGGATGAAGGCTCACTGATCGCGAGGATACTGGAGGGTGCGTCATGATAAAGAAAACAATCTATGAGATCAAATCATTATACAGAGATGATTTTCGTGTTACCGGATATGAATTCGGAACTGGTGAAAAATCCGCCTGCATTGCGGGCGGCTGCCGCGGAAATGAAGTACAGCAGATCTATACCTGCTCTCAGTTGATTCGCTGGCTCAAATTACTGGAAAAAAACGGAAAGATCAATCCGGGACATAAAATTCTTGTCATTCCGTCCATGAATCCGTATTCCATGAATATACAGAAACGGTTCTGGCCGATTGACAACAGTGATATCAACCGCATGTTCCCGGGCTATAATCTCGGAGAGACGACGCAGAGGATTGCGGCGGGAATTTTTGATGAGATTCAGGATTATACATACGGTATGCAGTTTACAAGCTTTTATATGCCGGGCAATTTTACTCCTCATGTCCGCATGATGCGCACCGGTATGGAGAATGTAGAACTGGCAAAACAGTTCGGCTTTCCCTATGTGGTAATCCGGGAGGTGCGGCCTTATGATACAACAACACTGAATTATAACTGGCAGATCTGGGAGAGCAAGGCTTTCAGCGTCTATACGAACAGTACGGATCGGATCGATAAGGATTCGGCGGCGGATGCCGTGCGGTATGTCTTGAATTTTATGGGAAAACAGGGGATTTTGCGTTATAAATCTCATGACGGATATATTTCACAGGTGGTTTCCGATCAGGAGATGGCGTCCGTCCGCGCTGAGGCTTCCGGTATATTTGACGGAAAGGTGCAGGTGGGACAGACAGTCGCGCAGGGGCAGCTTCTGGCCGAGATCATTGATCCTTATGAGGGAGAGGTGATCGAACAGATTTTTTCACCGGCAAGCGGCACGATTTTCTTTGCCCATAATGATCCGCTGACCTATTCTCATACGTCTCTGTATAAGATTGTACGCAATCTGGAGGCGTGACGAACATCTGGATTATTGCATAACTAATCCCGAATTTTGCATAATTCAGATGGCTGTAATTTCTGTACACTTTGTGCTTTGCTGTGTTATGATATTCAGGGAACTGCGGTCGATGTGATTATTTTACACGATTGCGAACGAATATTTACATAGAAAACGGAGGGGCTTGTATATGATTACAGAGTCAGTATATGCAAAACGGGAGATCGATGAGAAGAAACGGAACGAGGATTTCAAAGAGATCAACCGGAAGGTAATTGAGTATTTTGCGGATCAGGAGGAACTGAAGAAGTCAGCCGGTGAGATCGTGGAGGCCATGCGCAGCCGCAAGACACTGGAGCTTACGGATGCGAATGAGGATGCTTATCTGATCGCGGTGATTTATTATTATATCACAACGAGACAGCCGATCGTGATTGCGACAGGATCTGTTTCACGTAGAGTAGAACTGATTAAAAAGGTGCGTAAAATGTACCGCAGCATCACCGGTGAGAAGGCCAAGGTTCTCGGTCTGACCGGTGAGAAAGCGGAGGTTCTTGTTGTACAGGGTGTGGAAGATTTTGATCTTGATCCCACAGACAGAGCGTTTGCGTATGTGAAAGTAAATTCCATTATCAATGACTGTATTACATTCTGTGATCAGGATTTCCTAATCAGGGATTTCCAGCGTGAGCCAGATGAATATGACATTACCTATCGTCTCTTCTCCGCAAAGTATGATATCTTTGTGGTTGCGGATGCTGACAATCTGAATGAGTCGGCGGCTCTGGCTGATGCGAAGCACTGGGATCACATGTCCTGCAGACATCTTCTGGATGACATGCTTTTCTATGCACAGAGTCTGAATCTGGATGAAGCGGCGGCGCAGGTTACAAAAGCGAAGAAGTGTCTGTCTGATCTGATGGATCAGATGATAGACAGTGGTGTGCAGACCATTGAGTATGCAGCGTTTGCACCGCTGAAGGATGCCATGGCTGCGATTTCGATTCCTCCGCTGGTGGCCCCGGTGACAGAGTGGGGCTCTTTCTACAGCAAGGAGCGTCAGGCAAATCAGACCATGATGGGCAGAGAGATGGTTCGTGAGATGGATGCGCTTGAGGCAATCGTGGCCGGTACAGACGCGGATTCCCTGACAATCCGGCATCGTTTAGGCAAGCATGCATATGCTCCGGTCATCACGGCAAAGACGAAGACAAGAGGTGCTTATTATAACACATTTGTTTGCTTTGCGAAGGATGCGAAAGCTTATGACGGTGCGGCTCAGTTGAAAGAACTCATCGGTTCCGACCCGGATTTGTCTCTGGTACTTGCGAACTGATGTGTATGATATCGATGTAAAATAAGAGAATCATGTGATGAAAAAGTCCTTCAGACAAAAATGTCCGGAGGACTTTTTTTACTCAAAAAATTATTTTATATATTATAAAAAATAAAATAATTAAAAAAATCGTAAAATACTGTTGGCAAATCTTTACTGTTGCGGTATGATTAGGCAAGAAAGGAGGGTGGAGAACAAGGAGTTAGGTTATTATGATTTGTCTTCCGGCGGAAGCTCCTGCAGGAGATATTCGATATAATGCTTTACAACAGGCAGCATCGCGGAAGGCATACGGTTTAACAGCTGGATGATTGCGAGATTATCGTTCTCGTCATTTTCCGCATCATAAAACATTTCCCAACTGTTAACATCGAAAAATTCACTGATGGAATCTATTTTGTCAAGGGAAGGATTGGCGTCGCTGTTTATGATTTTCTGAACATAGCTGTCAGATGCGCCAATGCTTGTACTGAGATTACGCATGGAAGAGTGTTCATCCTGTTTGAGGAGGGCAAGCAGGTTTTTGCGGAAAATGTCTATGGTTTTTATGGAACTCATCTGGTTTCTCCTTTTTTGTGTATTATATGAAAACTGAATTGAGGGTATAGGAACACAGATATATAAAGAAGGAACGGAAGAGGAAAGAAATTATCAAATTGGAATATGTGTTGAAAACGACAGCATGCTTATGGAGAACTATGAGGAAGACACGATAAATATGTTGGAATGAGTAAACAAAATAGCCTGCAAATAAAAAGTCAAGAGGAAAATGGGATTTTTTGAATAAATTG